>CACFFD010000010.1 GCA_902565595.1 Actinomycetota bacterium | reverse complement strand
CCCGAGAGGCTGCAAATCGTCTCTATCAGCGCCTTGGTTTTGTTCCTCGTGAAACCAACGTCTACCGGTATACGTTTAATTAAATTCTTTCAATTTTTACTTTTGATAATTACTTTACGGGATTATGTCTTCTACATAGACATAATCACTATTTCCTCCGTAGTCATATACCCAGAGTTCAGCGACGAATTCGATTCCAGATTCCAAGGGTTCAAATGAATAAGCCAGATTAGGAATATCCGCCCATAGGCCTATTTCATCAATCTCTATCCAGTCAAAAGAAAAATCAGTGTTTTGTAATAAGAAGACTGGATAGATCAAACCTTCTGGATCTGCTACTAATTCTCCCCATTGGCCTGTTTGGTCAGTCGAGTAGTAGATTTCACTGAGAATATCTCCTGTCTCTGCGTCTATTGTAATTGAGAGTACAACGTCGTATAGGACATCATCCTCTCCATATCCCGGAGGAGGAACATATGTTAGAGGTATGTCGAGGAACGCAAGCTGAGACTCCTCATCGCTATACAATTGCGTATATGCGTACACTGTATCTTCACCATCTGACATGGTCAGAACAGTTAGATCGTAGAAACCTTGAGCCAGTCCACTTCCATCATCTGCGATTACTGCTGGCTCTTCTCCAAGGAAGAGAATGGACCCGTCTTCTTCAGGAAGCCCATAGTAGATTACAGCTTCAGTAAGATTGTCTTGAGCGGCTAGATCAAATTGGGCAGTAATGTAGAGGCCTTCTGCTGCATCAAGGGTATATTCTGCCGGATACATGTCTGTCAAGAATCGCGCTTGCTCTGCTTCGGGTATATTGTCTTGCGCTTGGAAATAGCTTGTGAGGATATTTTGCCAACTAGAAATACCTTCGAGGTAGAAATATCTCTGATCACTATATTGCTCGAGCTCCGGGAAATATATCGCTAATCCTGTGGAGGTTTTTGTGGCTTTCCCACTCACATGGCCTATAACTGCTTCATCAATAGCGCTTATCAGATTGTTTGTTAGGCCAAGAAGTTCTGGTTCAACCTCTCCGAGTTCTTTAGCTAGGTCCCCAAGATCGATCATTTGAGCGTCTAATGATGGATCAGGGTTTCTCCCTACCCTCAAAGATTTACTCTGTGCTGATCCAAGTTTTGATGAAAGATATTCGCTTTCGGAAACTAACGGTATCTCGAGGGCTTTTAGCGCTTCTTCCACAGAGTTCATTTTTGTTAGGTCGATTACAGAAAGTGTTATTTCTGTCTCGGTTCCATAATCGAGTGCATGTTGAACGTAACCGTCAGCTATTGCTAAACCAAGTGCTTTGGCGTCTACTGAAGGGTCAGATGCAAGAATTTCTAACGCTTGCCAATCCCAACCATGCCCTGGTTCTAGCTCTTGGGAAGCAACCATTATCTCGGCATGTTCTACCATTGTTATTGCAACTTCAAAGGTTCCCATGAGGCATGCATCAAATCCGATTAGGTCAAGCTTTTCAATGCCAGTATTTTCGAGGCCTGCCTCGATTCCATTCGAAATTTCCTCTAGATCAAGAACGTCAAAATTGTTTCCATCATCTGGTCCCATTCCAGGCCACCCAGCACCATGATCCCAAAGTATTAGAGCTGTTCGTTCAGCAGGAAATTGAGAGAACCCATATTGGATAAATTCAGCTAAAGTACCTGCATCTCCTAAGTTACGCTCCCCGAGTTGATCTTCAAGTACTTGAATAGTTCCATTTTTGATTTGTAGTATTTTCGTATCTGAAAAGTTTTCGACATTAAGTACAGATTCTTCTGAATAGATCTCTGATCTGTCAAAGAGAACCACAATATCTACATTTTCACTGTTTGGAACCCTTGACATTTCGACGATATCCGTCAGAGCAAATTCCTCAAGGTCAGTGTCCCCCATGATGTATACCAGAACAGTCCATTTATCAGCTTTGATCTCATTTGGGCTCTCCTGAATGGGAGTTTGGCTAGAACTTTCACTGTTTTCTATAATTTCAATTTTTTCATCTGATGCTTCTTCAGTATCGTTACTTCGATCGAGAGATGGGGCGCTGTTTGTTGAAGGTCCACCACAGCTAGGCACAGCACTAAAAACAAGGACACATAAGAGTGAAAAGATTGAAATCGGTTTTGTCAATAATGTAATTTTCTGTCGGATGCTCACAGCTGTAGCTTATGTGAATTTCCGGTTTTGTTGAAAAGCCATTGAAATAGATCCAAAGTTTTCCAGAGAGTAAGGTAAGAGGCGATAGTTCTGGAGAGGTGCACCTTTCATATAATGATTGCCCTAACAATTAACAGAAAAATTTTTCGGTATCTTTTAGTTTCTGTTGTTAGTGTCGTAATCGGACAGTTGTTGCTCTATCTCTTCTTTAAAATTTTGGGCTTAGATGCAAGTCTTAGTAATTTTCTCAGCGTTACCCTCTCGACTATTCCCAATTATTTGCTGAACAGATATTGGGTGTGGAGGAAATCTGGGCCGCATGATTTGAAGAGAGAAATCTTCCCATATTGGATAATCGCATTTACAGGGCTGGGGCTTTCCACTCTGTTTGTCTTTCTTGCTGACCGGATATGGGACTCTTGGGTTGTAGTTAATTGTGCAAATCTATCTGCATACGGTTCCCTCTGGGTCTTGAAGTTCGTTATCTTGGACCGGTACCTCTTCAATACAAACTCAAGAAAAGATAACTTAAGTACCAAGAGTTAAAAGACTGTGGCAATCTCCGGTAATCTTGCACATATGAAAGCTGACAGGCGTGAATATGCGCGTAATGCTCGAGGTTTCCTCCCTCCAGACGAGGGGGATGTGCTGTACGAAGCTGCATCAGGACTAGAGGTCGAAGGTCCGTTACTCGAAGTGGGAAGCTATTGTGGTAAATCTGCCATATATTTGGGAACCGCAGCAGAGGAGCAGGGACGTGTCCTTTATGCTTTAGACCATCATCGGGGTTCAGAGGAGAATCAAGCAGGCTGGGAGCATCACGAACCAGACTTGATTGATACAGCAATAGGGAAATTAGATACATTACCGATTTTCCGTAAAGTTATCCACGATGCCGGTTTGGAACACGTTGTAGTGGCGATTGTAGGTGATTCGGTTAACGTGGCAAAACATTGGGATACACCTCTTGCATTCTTATTTATTGATGGTGGTCATGGGGTCGAACCGGCTAGAGACGATTACTCATGGTGGGTTCCGAATGTAAAGGAGGGTGGTTTTCTCGCAATACATGATGTTTTCCCCGACCCTAAAGATGGGGGCAGACCGCCATATGAAAACATTTATTTACCCGCTATCCAGAGTGGGGATTGGGTAGAGGAAAGAGTTCAAGGCTCTCTTCGTATACTTCGCCGAATCTCCTAAGGGTTGGATTATCGATGCTAGCCTGAAGTTGCACTTTAAATCGTAAAGATGAGGACAAATGAAAAAAGGTGACAGAGTTCCTGATTTTGAAGCACTTGATCAAAGTGGCGAAACGGTAACCTTGGGTTCTTTGATTGAGAATGGCCCTTTGGTTCTGTACTTTTACCCTAAAGCGATGACCCCCGGTTGAACCAAAGAAAGCTGTCATTTCCGTGACTTAGCTGCTGAGTTTGCAGAACTTGGCGCTCAACGAGTGGGAATCAGTACCGATCCGGTGGATCGGCAAAAGGAATTTGATCGACAGAACAGTTTGGAATTTAAACTTCTATCTGATCCAGAGAAGCATATCGCTTCTCTACTAGGCGCTAAGCGTCGAGGTCCACTCCCTAATCAGCGGGCAACCTATGTAATAGGGCAGGACCGAACGCTTCTTGGGGTTATAAAGAATGAAAAAAATATGGTTATTCATGCCGACGAAGCACTGCAGATACTTAAGAGCCAGAACAGTTAGCTGCTATTCGCTCAGAGACGGTAGGAAACCATGATTAGTAAAGATACTCTTTGCTGGCGTTATCCCTAAGATGGCGTCAGCTGCGAGGATTACCGCTGCAGCTGAGTAGGTTGAATACTCATTTTCAGGAAAAGAAACATTTTCTGGGTAAACAACACCTGTAAGGTATCGTCCCTTGTCATCTCTGTACCTCTGGATTTTTTCAAATAGCTTGATGCCATGGTCAGTCTCACCGACAGCAATGTAAGCCATCGCACACTCGCAAGTTTCAGCCGTAGTCACCCATGGCCTATCAGATACACATCTGATCCCTTTATCTATTAACTCAAACTCTTCACTTTTTGATTCGAGACGATCTCGTCCCTCTACGCCTTGTAGGACTCCGGTTAGCACGGGGTAATACCAATCCATAGCCCATCGATTCTTTGGGGCGAAAGCTTCAGGGGTACTTCTAAGGACCTGTACTAGACGTCTACCTTTTTCTCGCCACTTCGGTCGGTCCTCACCAAGGTATTCAGCTATTGCAATTGCTGCTCGTAAGGAATGGGAGATACTTGATGATCCTGTTATGAGAGCGTACGACCATGGAGTTCCATCAGAATGGCAGGCCCAAATAATTTCTCCTCTTTGAGTTTGGAGGTCAAGAACGTATTCGATTGCTGGTTCAACGACTTTCCACATAGTTTCCAAAAAGCCAGTGTCTTTCGACAGAAGATAATGATGTAGGACCCCTGTAGCAATATAAGCAACGCAGTTAGTGTCAATTTTATCTTGTTCGATTCTATCTTCAAGGTAGTAGTTGTGCCATGATCCATTTTCCAGCTGTATATCTGCCAACCATTGATAAGCGGAAACAGCTTCATCGTGTAGTTCGGCTATGTCTAGAGCCATTGCTGCTTCGATATGGTTCCATGGGTCGGCATGCCCATTTGGAAACCAGGGGATCATACCTGATGGGAGCTGTAATTCAGCAATGGATTCACCAGTTTGGCGAATTCTCTCAGGAGCTATAATTTCAGCTGGGTCGGTGGGGGGCAATTCTTTTCCTAGTTAAGCGTTGGCAGTCTTTTGAGCATAGATGATTGCGCTCTTACCCAGCACAGGTTGCAAAATTTTTTCTGCGAATCGAGTTAATGCTGGTTGCTTCACGATATCCCACGTGAGGAATCGTAGGTATGCGTTTACAAGTCGGTTTCTATCGTTTTTGGTCCCTACGGCACATTTAAGCCACCAGTATGGGGAATGCAATGCATGAGCCCTATGGAAATCTATGGGTACTAACCCAGCAGCGGTGATTTTTGTTTCTAGCTCTCGTTTTTTATAGATTCGGACATGTCCGCCAACTTCTATAGGGGCGTGATATTCATCGGAGATTCCCCAGCAAATTTTTTCAGGAAAATAGGAGGGAACTGTAATTGCTAATATTCCTTGGGGTTTAAGCACGCGAAAAAGTTCATCTAATGCGTCTTCATCGTCATATATATGTTCGAGAACTTCGCTAGCTATTACTCGGTCAAACGTGTTGTCCTGAAAGGGTAAGCGTGTAGCATCTCCAGCAGAGGTAAATGCAGCAGATGTTTCTTCTATTTCTCCAGTTTCTGCCATAGCGGCGTAAGTTGCTCTGACTTCGTGAAGTTCATGTAAAGCCATATCGCAGGCCACAACTTTCGCTCCTCGACGAAGCACTTCGAATGCGTGCCGGCCGAATCCGCATCCAAGGTCTAGAACCATATGTCCCTCTTTAAGCTTAAGTCGATCGAAATTTATAGTAAGCACGTCGGATCCTAGGAGGGTTTATGTGCCGCTAGTAGTTCACGGCAATGATTCGCTGTGGTAATAGCAGATTCTCGCCAGCTCCACTTCTCTATTACTCGTTGTCGTCCTGCTTCACCTACCTTCTGGCAGATTTCTGGGTGTTCAAAGGCGTACTGAATTTCTTTTGCTAACGCATCGCTGTCTCCAGGCGGAACAGCTAGACATGTCTCCAGATGAGGACCTGCTACTTCTGGTAGCGCTCCCCCTGTTGTTGCTATTAAAGGAGCTCCGCACGATAAGGCTTCAATAGCTGGGATAGAGAAACCCTCATACAAGGATGGGACGACGGCAACAGATGCTGATGCTAGAAGATCAACGAGTTCTCTGTAGCTTATCCCCTGATTGAAATTCACTATGTCGCTGAGTCCTAATTGCTCCAATGTTTCAGCAGTTGTACTTCCTTCGCGCTGCTTTCCGACAAGCTCTAGGTGGACGTTAGGATACTTCTCTCTAACCTTTGCTAAGGCTTCTAGTAGGTATCTTTGACCCTTTAATGGAACATCGGCGCTAGCAGTTGAAACAATTCTTCCTTCGATTCTGTCAATATTTGGCTGAGGAGCAAAGAAGTCAGTATCAATTCCTATAGGGACAACATGGATACGATCGATGTCAACTTTGTGATCTTTGCTTATGTCTTCGCGAGATGATTCAGAGACGGTAACTATGCGTCGAATACTCTTACATACTCTCGTTTGCATCCTTGTGAATGCATACCATCTTCGCTTACCGAAGCGTTCAACAAACGTCCGAGCGTTATCTAGCTCTAGTTGTCGGTCCACAGTAATCGGGTGATGAATTACTCCAAGGACAGGAAGTTTGAGCTTTCTTTGAATCAGTAAATTCCCGTAAGCTAAGGAACCATTATCAATAACTAGATCGAAATCTCCTTTTCGTTCTTTTAAAGCCCGATAAGCGCGAAGAGAAAAAGACAGTGGCTCTGAAAAATTACCCGTGAGATATGAACATAGTTCTACGAAGTCTGGAAAATCTTTGATCTCCCATATACCTGGCATTCTGCCAGGAAAATAATCATTATAAATTTCCAAGCTTGGGAATTCATGAAGAGGTACTTTTCGATCTAGGTCCGGATAGGGCGGGCCTCCGAATACTTCAACTGAGTGTCCCAGTTCAACTAGCGCCTTACTCATTTCCCTTACATACACCCCCTGACCACCAACATGAGGTTTTCCGCGGTAAGCGAGCATGGCGATTCTCAGATGACCATCTGAAGTATTTGAACTACTATTCCCGACTACTTTTTCTTCCATATGAAACCTTAAGGGTATGGACATTGAGGCAAAAATGCGTTTCTTGAGCATTAAATGTTCAAGAAAGATCATTAATCATTATGGTGGTACTGTCTTTAGTTTCACCCTGCTAAAAAGGAGAACTCATGAGGGCTCTTGTTCAACGTGTTTCTAAATCTAATGTAACTGTAGAGGGAGAAACGGTTGGTTCGATTGGTAATGGCTTATGTGTCTTTGTAGGGGTTACTCACTCTGATACACAAGAAACTGCTGAGCGACTAGCGAAAAAACTTCTACATCTCAGAATTTTTGAAGATAGCAGTGGGAAAATGAACCTATCAACTCTTGATCTCAATTCAGAAATCTTGATTGTTTCACAATTTACTCTCTATGGCGATGTTCGAAAGGGTCGTCGCCCTAGCTGGGTAGCGTCTGCTCCAGCTGAGATAGCAGAGCCGCTGATTGATTATCTTGTAGATCGTCTCCAGTATGAAGGAATTCATGTGGAGACTGGGAAATTTCGAGCATTTATGGATGTAGAACTTACAAATTCTGGCCCTACCACATTGATAATTGATGTTGATTAACTACTTCTTCTTGCTAATACGTTTGCTCCAACCATGGCGCTTGTCGATAGTAAGATCATTGGAAGAGGACCGGCTTGTGTCGCTAGAGTGTTTCCGCTTCTGCGGTCAACAGTTGCATATAGTACACGGGTTTCTGAGATTGATGAACGTTCAACAACATCACCGTTGGGGTCTATAATAGCGCTGAAACCAGTAGGGGCTGCTTGAAGAACCCACCTTCCAGTTTCCATGGCTCGAAGTCTTGAAGAAGCTACTTGCTGGGATTGCAGAATAGTTAACCAGTAGCTGGATCCATTTGTCGGATTTAGTAGAATCTCACCTCCTCCCGAAATGGCATTCCGTGCCCTATCTTCAAAAAATATTTCCCACGAGATCGCTATTCCGAGATTGACCTTTTCACCATCAATTTCTATAACTAAATTAGGCTCGCCATTTCCTGGTCTTGTATCCCTTGCCGGAAGATAGCTCGGAGCAAAATGCTTGATAAATCCCCTAAGGGGAACGTACTCTCCGAATGGAACTAGCCGAACCTTGTCATAACGATCTACTTCATCCCCATCAGGAGAAAAGGCTATAGAAGCATTTGCATTTTCCGTTATGCTCACACGTTCGAAAATTCCTGCTATTAGCCAACTATCTAGCTGACGAGCTAGAATCTGTAGTTCTTCGTATTCGGGCGAGTCCGATAGGGGTTGTTGAACATTAACGACATCCTCCGGCCATAAAACCAGATCAACTGGAGTCACAATATTTGAACTTGCATTCAAATGTCTCTCAAATACTTCACGCTCATCTGTATCTATAGCTCTTGTCCCTTGTTCGCCACCACCCTGAACAATGGCTATCGTTGTTTTACCTATCGGACTTCCGTTTGGGGCAACAAACCCAAGTGCCCATAGTCCGACAAGGCTAATTCCTGTGAAGGTGGCGAATTTCCACTTTCTTTCCCAAAGCGAGGATAAGACAATCCCAGCGACAACAACTAAGGCTGAAAGGAATAGTGGGCCGAGAATTCGCACCGTATGTCCAAGTGGGGCTCTACTTTGGCTCATTGCTAAAGTAGCGAGTGGAACACCACCAAATGGCCACCGGTATCGTAAAGCTTCGATAATTACAAAAGCAGCTGGTAAAGCAAGCCAACGCCATGCCCCTCTGGGAACTAATAACGCTGCGAAGCCGACGAAAGCGCTAAAGAGCATCCCTTGGATAATGTACCCAGGCACGGTTAATGCAATCATCCAGAAAGTACTTGGAAATAACCAGCCAATTCCAAAGGAAAAGCCAGTGAAAAATCTCTTTCTATATGGAGCTACTTCCGACAATATTTGGTCAAGGAAAAGAAAACTCACAAACGCTAATGGCCACCAACCCCATGGGGGCATGGAAAATGCTAAACAAATACCGCTTATTAAAGATTTGAATGAAACGGTCAATTTCTCATTCATTTTATTTCTAGAAGTAACCATCTCAATTGGCCGCCCCGAGGTATTCTTCGACTCTTTGGGCGCTAACTTTCGCATCACGTATACAAGCTGAAAGACCAAGACCGTTGAACGCAGCACCCGCAACAAAAACCCCTGGTGCTTTATCTCGAAGTAATTTTTGAATTTTCTCTACTTTAAGTGAATGTCCTAACTCATATTGTGGAAATGATCTTGGCCAACGAATCACCCGGCTCTCTTCCGGTGCCACACGAATGTCAACCGTTATAGACAGTTCTTTAAGGAGCGTTGAGATAAGTTCCTCATCGTCAAGATGAAGAACACGGTCATCATTAAATCTTCCCGCAGAAACACGAAGAAAAGTCAGATCTCTATTTCTAAGATGCTCCCATTTCGAAGAAGACCATGAACATGCTGTCATTAGTAGACCTTCAGATTTTGCGACAAGGAATCCGCTTCCGTCGAAAGGCTGGATCTCCTTAGATGGAAAGGCAAAAACAACGAAAGCCATCGTGGCATACCGGATACTCGCAAGTAACGTCGCTACATTATCATTTATGCTTTTAACGATGGAAGCCGAGACAAAGCTGGGGGTGGTTAGAATCACCGAGTCCGCTTCGTAGTTACTCTTTTGCCCGACAACGACCCATTTGTTACCTTCGGTAAGTACCGAATCGACGAACTCATTTACAACTATTCTCCCCTCAAGTTCTGTAACGAGAGCATCTACGACTTTTCCAAGCCCCATCGGATGAGTCAAAAAAATAGGAGCTGTCGGATCTCGATCGGATATACGCACAAATTTCTGAATCGACCGAATAAGACTTGCGTCAAGACCGGCCGCAGCAGCTAAGTAGGGAACTCCTGAAGAAAGACTGATTTTGTCAGGGTCGCCAGCGTTTATACCACCAAGAAGAGGTGCGACAAGTTTATCCATAACCTCATCACCCAATCTCCTCCTGATAAGAGAACCCACACTTTCTTCCTCATCAGAAGATTCCGCTTCAGCGGAAAAATCATTTTGAGCGCGAGCTATACCTTCGGGGCTTATCAAACCAAGGGAAGAAAGCTCATTTAAGTCCAAAGGAATTCCGAGAAACTGACTTTTGGGTAAGGCATACATTCGTCCATCAACCCAGATCTTCGCTGAACGCGATACTGGCGCAACGAGTTCATCAGCTAAACCAAGAGACGAGCACAGTTCTTTCATTTCTGGCTCACGCACGAGAAAAGCATCAGGTCCAGTGTCGATAGGAGCCCCACCAATTTCTATAGTGGAAACCTTACCCCCAATGCTTGATGAAGCCTCAAGAACAGTGACATCGAATCCCGTTGACACCAGTTGATAAGCTGCAGACAGCCCGCTTATGCCACCTCCAACGACAACAACCTTCCTCATTGGCCAACTCGGTATTGATGCACCAGTTGAACTACCCGTTCAAGGACTTCTGGGTTTACATTCGGTGTGACCCCATGCCCTAAATTAAAAATATGTCCAGGGTGACCATCATTTAGTCGCAGAATCGTAAGTACTTCTTCTTCAACAGCTGACCATGGAGAGGCAAGTATTGCAGGATCAAGATTTCCTTGAAGAGCCTTTCCTTCACCTACTCGGGTTCGGGCAACATCTAGTGGGACTCTCCAGTCAACTCCTATGACATCAGCTCCAACATCGCTCATAAGATTAAGGAGTTCGCCAGTAGCAACACCAAAATGGATTATAGGGACCCCCGTCTTAGATACTTTCTCAAACATTTGTTGAACCCAGGGAAAAACAAAACGAACATACTGACCTGGTGACAGAGCGCCAACCCATGAATCGAAGAGTTGGACGGCACTGACGCCAGCTTCAATTTGTGACAACAATGAATTTGTGCAAATCCTAGTTAAACGATTCATTAACTGACTCCACAGTTCAGGATTCTCAAACATCAACCGTTTCGTCTCCTGATAGGTACGAGAAGGACCCCCTTCAATAAGGTAACTCGCGATAGTAAAAGGTCCGCCAGCAAACCCTATAAGGGGAATGTCCAATTGCTCCACACATAATTTGACAGTCTCGATCACATATGGCGTATCTTTCGATGGATTCAGGTCATTTAATCTCTTTAAGTCATCTGTTGATCGAAATGGGTTCTCTGTTACTGGGCCGACACCTGGTTTGATGTCGATACCAAACCCCACGGCATGCACAGGAACAATAATGTCGGAGTATAGAATAGCGGCATCAACTCCGTACCTCCGCACTGGCTGCAACGTTATTTCAGCTGAGAGGGCGGGATCTTTAATTGCATCCAAGATACTCCCTTCTTTTCTCAGAGCCCTGTATTCCGGAAGGGAGCGCCCAGCTTGCCGCATGAACCACACTGGAACATGCTTTGACGGCTCGCAGCGACAGGCTTGGAGAAAGGGAGTATTAGAGAGATTAATGGAGGTCACACCATCACAGTAGTATCGACTTGACAAAAGAATCGATTTCACGCAATAAAGAAATAGTTCTTTCTAAATCACAAGTTTTTTTTCGGGTGATGAGGAAACTTCCATATTGGCTAGAATGGTTAATTGTCAAAAACCCCATTTTTGTTAGATGGCGAAGAAAAGGTTGTTACCGTGCATCCAGATTTTGAAGCTGAGCAGGACTACATCTCTAATGCTTTTATGGTTCTAAATCGTTCACATCTTCAGGCGCAGAAGCTGCATGACATGGTTGAATCAGGTAAGGGAGGAACTCATCAAGCACGGTTTGAACGTGATGTCATTTCAGATCAGGTAAATAAGCGTCTATCTCAACTCGATATTGGGGATGCTTCCCTTGTGTTTGGCCGCATTGACCAAGGAGACGCAAATCATATAGAGACATTCTATGTTGGTCGTATAGCCGTGTGGGATGAGCAACAAGACCCTATAACAGTTGATTGGAGGGCTCCTATAGCTGAAGGATTTTACAGGGCTACTGGCAAACATCCGATGGGTCTAACTCGACGACGCCACTTCGCTACACGAAAGAGTGTTCTCCTCGGAATAGAAGATGAATTTTTTGGCGATGATATCGTTGATGATTCTGATGGGCCTGTTTTTAAAGGTCGTATGACTCTAGCCGCAACAATGGAACAGGCTCGTACTGGGAGGCTTGGGGATATTGTTGCAACAATTCAAGGAGAGCAGGATGAAATTATTAGATCTCCTTTGTCCGGTTTACTCATTGTTCAAGGTGGACCTGGAACAGGCAAAACGGTTGTTGCCCTTCATCGTGCTGCATATCTTCTCTATACCCACAGATTTCCACTTGAGGGGCAAGGGGTCCTCGTTGTTGGCCCTAATCGAGTTTTTTTGACTTATATAGAGCAGGTTCTACCTTCTCTAGGGGAGGCTGGGGTACGTCTTGCTGTTCTTTCCGACTTAATTCCGAGAGCAAAAGTCCGAGGGTTCGATACTGAAGATGTAGCTGCTATTAAAGGTAGCAATGAGATGGAGCATGTTGTACGCAGGGCTATCCAAGATCGGCAACGACCGATAAGAAATGATCTCCGTATCGGTTATGGCCTTCAACGACTTTCCCTTTCTGTTACGCAATCTCGAGAAATTATTAGTGAAGCTAGACGTAGATACCGGAATCACAATAGCGGTCGATCATTTGTCAGGGATCAAGTTTTCAAAAAGCTAGCTGAGAGTTCCAAGCATCAGTCGTTAGATCCAGAGAAATTAAAGAATGACCTTGCAGCTACATTAGAGATTCGAGAAACGCTTGAATGGATGTGGCCTTCGCTTACTGCAGAGCATCTTATTCATGATCTTTTTGGTAGTCACTCACTATTGCGGAGTGCAGCTGGACGATACCTGTCGGAAGACGCTACTCAAGCTTTGTATCGCCCCCGATCGCCGCATGCCTCACAAGTAAATTGGACATCTCATGATGTTCCGATTTTAGATGAAGCACAAGCTCAGCTCGGGCCTCGTAGTGGCTATAAGGAGGAAGAAACAATCCGTACCTATGGCCATATTGTTGTTGACGAAGCCCAAGATTTATCTCCAATGGAATTAAGAATGTTAAATCGGAGATCTCTAAATGGGTCGATGACACTTGTTGGTGATATAGCGCAAGCAACAGGAGCGTGGGCGCACGATAACTGGGAGGGGATTGTGGGGGCATTGTCTCATAAATCCGGAACACGGTTTTTTCAGCTCACTGTTGGCTATCGTCTTCCTCAACCAACGATGGACGTTGCAAATCGCCTTTTACGTGACACACAGTTTGGGTTCAATCCACCGATTGCGGTTCGAGAAATAGGGGATGAACCTCGATTCGTTCATATAGACACTCCAGCTCGACTCTCCGCCACAGTTGTAGCTTTGGTTAGAGCAGAGCTTGACAAACTTGGCCCCGGTTATCTTGCTGTTATCGTCCCCGATAAATATCTGGAAATGATGTCAGACTCTCTCAACTCATCTGGTATTGAGCATGGACTTGTTGATGCTGGTGCTTTGGAGAATCAGGTAACACTGGTGCCGGTTAGTCTTGTGAAAGGTCTCGAGGTTGATTCTGCGATTGTTGTAGAACCAGCAGAAATTATTGATGGTGAATTAAATGGGCTTCGCGCACTTTACGTTGCATTAACGCGGGCCACCCAGCGGCTCATAATTGCCCATGCATACCCACTACCGACTCCACTTGAAGATTTCAAGTAACCCGATTTCTTATTCGTGGTTGATTGCGTCAAGAACATTAAGTTTCGCGGCTCTTCGGGCTGGGAAGTAAGCGGCAAGAGATCCGGCAACGCCAGCGATAAGAAGATTGCGAAAGATATTAGCCCAGGGTATAGCGAGTTTAGATACAAAGTCATCAGGGATAATTTGTACACAGGCCATACCAAAGATGAGGCCGAGGCCTACGCCAAGAACACCTCCAAAGAGTGCCACGAGAATACCTTCAACACGGACCGTGCGTTTAATCTGCTTCCTTGTTGCACCGACCGCTCGTGTTAGTCCAATTTCGCGCGTACGTTCAAATACTGATAGGGCTAGGGTGATTGCTACCCCTAGTACGGCTAGGATTACAGAAATAAATAGCAGCACGCTTACCACCAGCAACGTTTGATCAATTTGATCCTGTGCTTCATCTTCAAATTCTGCTTTGGTTTTAGCCTCTATCTGTTCGTAACCTTCGAGCACACTGTTGATTGCTTCCCTGACATTTTGTTCACTCACTCCTTCCTTTACTAGGACCCCGACAAAATCATCAGATTTCGGAACTAAGTTTTCATTTGATGTGTACACGCTTGAGTCAAGTAGCCAGCCAGAATCAATAATCGATTTCGAGGTGAAAATTCCAGCAACATTAAGAGTTCTTTTGCTTTGATCGACAAACTCAACCTCGAGAGTGGAGCCAACAACCACTCCATATTTTTCAGCTTCGTCTTCATGAAGGTATATAGCGTTATTTCCAACTAAGGATTCGTCAACATCGCTCAGGCCGATGTTGAAATATTTTGGGACAGAGATGAGGTCTGCCGAATAAACCCTTTTGACTTTCTGATCAACTACCGTTCGCAGTCCTTCATCTGAGAGTTGCATTGCTAAAACTTCTTCAACCTCAGGAAGAGCCGCAATTTCAGCAGTTATCGTTGGGCTGAACCCTAAAGGCTCCGGCCCGAGACTTTCACCTTGTACCCACCAGTCAGAGATCACGTCTTCTTCGAGAATTTCACTTACCGTTGCTTTAAGTGATTCAGAGATCACTGAAACCGTAGCAACAAGAGCCAGGCCAATCATCAATGCCGACGCTGCAGTAGCAGTTCGCTCGGGACTCCGTCCGGCGTTTCTTCTTGCCATCTTGCTCGGAACTCCAAGCTTGGCTGTCGGGGTTCCTAGTAAATAGGTTACCTTTCCAGCAAATAGTGGGCTGAGGAGGTTTATTCCAAGGAAGGAATTGAGGGCAGCAGCTCCAAGTAGTGCCATTAACATCGAGGTGGAGAGATCTGCGGTTAGGGCAGCGACCAGTAAAGCCATTCCTAGAGATAGGAAAGATAGTTTCCCCAATATGTTGCTGAATCTACTGAGTCCTAGGAAAAGGAAAATACCAGCAATAACTCCTAATGGAAGCATAATGAGCCATTCGTCGAGAATAAAGCCTATGGCAATCACTAACAGCCCAATCATTGTCAGTAATGAGCCTGCGAGGAAGTTTTTTGGAATAGTATACGTCGTCGATAAACCACTCCGCAGTGCAGCCATCGGGGAGATTGACCGTGCTCGTAAGGCAGGCCATACAGCCGCAGTCAATGTAAGTCCTATTCCCAGAATTGACCCCACAATGACCGTGGTTGGTCTGAGCGGAAGCGAATTCTCATCAGGTCCGAAGTTCAAAGCAGCTAATAGTTCCTGAAGTCCAAACGCTATCGGAAACCCAAGGGCGATACCAGTTATTGTTGCGAAGATCCCTACGAATAGGGCTTCGGTAACAATTGAATTTGTGATTTGTTTTCCAGTGGCCCCAAGTGCTCGAAGTAGACCAATTTCTTGGATTCTCTGACCGATGATTATTGAGAAAACGTTGTAGATGATAAATGCCGCCACGAACAGAATGATGAAAGCGAAAACTAGAAGAATTGTCCGAAATATATCTATGAATTCATTAAACGTATCTGCTTGTTCAGCAACGAGGTCACTTCTGGTTAAGACTTCAAGCCCAGCCGGAAGTATGCTTTCAATGCTCTCCACAACCGAAGACTCAGGAAAGTTTGGGTCGATTGTGAGTGTTATATCATCGTATCCCACACCGCCATTGAATAATTCCACAGCGGAGTCGGTATCCATGGCAACTAGCTTCGACCCAATCGAAGCATTCTCTTCAGGGTTTGCAAAAGTGAAAGTCCCGGTTAAAACCAGTGTTCGTAAACCCTGAGGTGTCTGGAGGTCATACTGCTGCCCAACTACGAAATCATCATCATTTGCAGTATCAATATCAACGGCAAATTCTGTTATGGAGCTAGGAGGCCTTCCTTCCGCAATGAAAAGACGTGGGGTGGGCGCCCTATCCTCCCAGTTAATACCAATATTCGGACCCCTCGTTGCTAACGCCGCAGAACCGTCTGACTTATTTGCCACAATTCCAAATTCAATAACCCGAGGTTGAACGGCCACTACGCCATCTACTGTGGATAGCTGTTCAGGAAGCCCTAAATCTATTGGTGCGGCATTTAGCCTATTCCCGAATGGTATTTCAGATCTAACAGCTAAGTCATACCCCGATTCGATATCATCGCTAAGCCCGCTAAAAGTTTCCCGAAGGCTATCTGTAAATACGAAAACCGCAGTCGTCAATGCCACACCTATAAGAACAGCGAGGGATGTCAGAAGAAATCGTCCAGGTTTGGCGTAAGCGTTTTTCCGAGCAAGTTTAAATAGGGCCATAAAACAACTATTAGTTTCCAATACTCCGCATTTGATCTAAAATTCCATCAGCAGTTGGGTTCTCTAGATCACCCACTACTTGGCCGTCTGCAAGAAATATCACTTGATCAGAGAAACTCGCAGCCACCGGATCATGGGTGACCATAACTATCGTCTGTTCAAGTTTCTTAGTAGCGAGCTGCATAAATTCCAGAATTTCTGTGCCAGTTTTTGAATCGAGGTTCCCAGTGGGTTCATCAGCAAAAATAATCTCTGGTTTGCTTGCTAGTGCACGGGAAACAGCGACTCGTTGTTGCTGTCCTCCAGAAAGCTCGTTGGGTCTATGTGTGAGACGATCCTTCAAGCTCACGACTTCAACAATTTCATCAACCCACGCCTGATCTGCTTTCACTCCAGCTAAGTCAAGAGGGAGAGTGATATTTTCAATAGCATTCAAGGTAGGTACGAGATTATACGCTTGAAAGATAAATCCAATTTGAGATCGCCGCAAGAGAGTTAATTCACGTTCGTTTAACTCTGTTAGGTCAGTACCGCCTATAAAGACTTTGCCGCTCGTTAAGTCATCTAGCCCAGCCATACAGTGCATGAGTGTTGACTTTCCAGATCCGGAAGGTCCCATGATGGCAGTGAATCTCCCTTTAGCGAAAGCGACATCGATATTGTCTAAGGCTCGGACTTCTGTCTCTCCTGACCCGTAAATTTTCGTCGCTCCTGAGCTGCGCGCAGCTACTAGGCCAAGGCTATTAGTTAGGCTGTTCATCGGTAATGATTCTCCTGTTTTTAAACCTAGCTAAGTGTAGTGAGAGTTAGTTGAAGAGAAGTCAAAGATTCATTAAGAATTTCCGGCAGTTCGTCTTAGTCTAAACCCGACGAAGATGAATAATCCGGTCGATGTCTTGCGGGAACTGTCTAAGTCTCTGAAACCACATCTCCCTGTATTCCTGATAGATAGACTTCTGTTGTTTCACCAGATCGAGTTCACTGCGGAGATACGCATGGAAGCTTGCAGATACTGCCGCAAGCATCGCAGAAAGTTCAGCTCCCATCTCTGGGGAAGGATGCTCAGACGCAGCCTTTTGAAATTCTAAAGTTTGATCAGCTCCAAGTACATCTATATTTTTGATTTTCTCCAATGGGCTTCCGTTATCAATTATCTCAATTAGGCCATCTGAAAATTCAATAAAGTCCAAAACAGTACTTTCGAAGCCTTCGTGCCAAGATAGGAGACCTTGGTCGGATGGCACTTCAGCGGCACTAGGTTCGGCCTCATTATCTTCTGAAGATTTCATTAACTTGCTCTCTGGAATCGAAAAGGTTTTACGCTGCGATTTTTTTCGGGTCCGTAGATAGACGGAAATCATAATAACTAGGCAGCCGGCACAAACCAGAATAGGAAGCATGAGGTCACTTAACATGAGAGTGAGTCTTAGCCTAGAGGAAAATTAGCACGAAGATATTTTAAGCTTCACTTCTTCGTAATTTCTTTGAATGTAGTTTTTTGAATTAATGGTTGGCTTGAGCCTTAATTGTGTGTACTGTGACGGATGACACATCTTTTTATTCCAGAGTGGCTGATTCGACCGGGGGGCAGTCAGCCATCCTGGAGTCATAGGGTGGCTCAACAGTCGGTGATCATGGGGGTTTGATCATCGACTGGCCGCCTGTGCGTTAGCATCAAGAAACAATTTTGATTTGAGCTGGAGGCGCCTCCATGGTTTCAACATCGCCACAGTTCCAACAAGAATCTCCTGGTTTGCCTTTCCAAGTGACGTCGCAAGATTTACACGTTACGGTAAGCCTCGCAGGACGAATCCGCCGTATTTTCCCTGTTCGCTGTCTTCCAACCACAATTAGGACTGTAGATTCTCATACGTTTCGGTCCAGTGATGGTCCATAGAAATATCAATGCTAAGGTGAGCACGCGAAACTACAAGGAAAGAGAAAATCTATGAGTACCCCTGAGTGTCCAGCACCCGATGGCTCCAGTCCACGTCAAACATCATTCACCGGGCCCCCACCCATGTGTATTGATCCATCAAAGTCATATTCAGCCACGATGGAGACGTCAATAGGGACCATGGTCATTCACCTCGATGCAGCTGGGGCGCCCAACACAGTAAATAACTTTGTCTTTCTAGCTAGGTATAACTATTACGATAGTTTAATTTTCCATAGGATCATCAATGGCTTCATGTGTCAAGGAGGATGCCCTGAAGGTTCAGGAAGAGGAGGCCCCGGATACCGCTTTGCTGATGAACTACCTGCTCCGGGTCGCTATGAGATTGGCTCAATCGCTATGGCGAATGCTGGTCCAGATACAAATGGCAGCCAATTCTTCATCGTCACTGGTGCAAGTGGAGTTGGGCTTCCACCTCAATATTCTCTATTCGGAAAAGTAGTTAAAGGAATAGAAGTAGCTGATGAAATGCAACGAGTACCCACGGGTCCCGGTGATCGTCCAGTTACCGATGTGGTCATCAACTCAGTCACAATCCAAGAAGCAGAATAACATTATCAACCATTGTGGAACTCAGGGATATTAACTCGGAAAACTAATTTAGAGTATCCGCCTGATTTTCCAGTCGCTTGTTCCGGAGGTAGCTGCTTGCACTGAGCCCAATGAAGACCATTATAATTCCGAGTCCTTTGATGCCTGAAATAGTGGCGTCTAAGAAAAGCACTGCAGAGACGGTTGCAGTAACCGGTACCAACAGTTGCAGTATCCCTATCAAGCTAAGGGGTGCTTTTAATTGGGAAAAAGTAAGGAGGATATGGCCGATCAATGGTACGACGGCAACCACTAGGATTTCAGTCACATCGCGCTGGGTTTGGGGCACAATACCTGCTCCCGATATCAGCATCATAGGAGTGAGGATAATCCCAGCCCATATGAAGTAGCCTGCCATAAATTCTGCCACACCTAATTTCATTAATGCTTTTCTAGCAAATGCGAAATAACAAGCCCCGAAAGTTATTGCAAGTAATGCCATCAGGTCTCCGGAGATTTTCCCGCTTCCATCGCTAGCTCCTGCAAGTACGATCGTGACAGCTCCTCCGATTGCGAAAAGTGATAATCCCATATCACTTCTGGTGATGATTTCAGAGAAAAAGTAGTAGCTAAAGAAAATAATTATCAGAGGTTGAAGAGCTGCGATAAGACTTGAGTTAATCAGGCTAGTGACTTGCGTAGACCAAAAGAACAAGCCAATGGATGACCCGAAACATAAGCCCGCGGGGGCGCATGAAATGATTTTCTCCCATGTAAATTTTTGTCGTTGTTTGAAAAGTGCGTAACAGCCAAGCATTGGCACTGCCATCCATGAACGCCAAAAAGCCATAGTTAGCCCATGGACATCAGATTGGGAGGTCACCACTGAGGCGATTGCTATAAGAATATATCCGAAGCTGCAAGCAAGAATTCCGACCTGCAAATCACTTTTTGATGAAATGTTCTTAGGATGTTCCGAAATAGTTCCCCACTCAAGTCATTTGTCGTATTAGAAAAGGATTTCCGTCAATCTCCTATTCTTCCTCTTCTTCCTCATTCTCAGGGATCACCAACTCCTGCCCGACTTGTATCAGATTGTAATTCTCGATGCCATTCTCGGCAGCCAGTTCTTCGATAGGGACGCCAAAACTATTTGCGATAATTCCGAGAGAGTCCCCAGCTTGGACGGTGTAAATTAATGGAGCTTTCGGAGGGACGACAATAATAGCTGTTGGTGTTGGCTCCTCAACAACTTGTGTTTCTGTTTGGGTTACAACAGCTGTGGGTGTAGCTTCCGCCTGAGGTGTGTCATCTGAGCCACCACCACAAGCTGTGAATATAAGCATTGATATCATCACTGGTGCTATGAGTTTTTGCATTTGCCACTCCGGTTCGTAATTAGTTTGACGCTACCGCACGTTGAGCAAAAGATCCAAATGATTTATGTCTTTACAGGATGTTGATACCTGCAGCAGTTCTTTCATATGGGTCAGGCTGGAGGACTCCAGTTAATTCTCCTGATTTGAAAATTATTTGGTCGTCAAAACATACCGTCGGCTTTGTAAAAGTGAGTGTCATAGAGTTTCCGATATGAATAGAAGACTTCCCAGCGTGGTATTTTTTATGACTAAATTGGAGGGATTCTTGGTTTGGTAGGTCACCACGCCTATGGTCACGTGTCAGGGCTAACCCCAAAGAAATACCGTTTATCTGGTATGCAAGATCAATATCTGTTTCGTTCAGAAGGTAGGTCCGCATTAGATTTGCATCTGCTGAATCTCCTAGAATTTCAACTAGATTACCATTTTCGATTTCCAGCTGAACTGGATCTGAGAGGATGCGATTAGCTTCGATAAAAACATCACCTGCTCTTACTAGAAGCTTTCCATTTATTTGTTGTTCGTCAAATATGATATGGAAAATTCCTGATGGCCATTCTTCACGTTGCCCGATTTGAGATGCAATTCCCGTCTGTGCGTAATAATGGACTGAAGAAAGCTTTCCGGATAGCGATGACCCTTCGTCAGTCAGGATCTTAATTTCCCTAGATGATGAAGTCAGCCGTTCAAGTACTTGCACTCTCCTTGCAACGCCCGAACTAATCACAAGACGTTTGAGCTCATTGGTATTACTGCATTTAAGAGCCAATACTCGAATATCCGATAGGTATTCGTCTAAGAGGGAGGATACCAATTGGTTTTCAGTGAGATCAATAACAAATTCAGATCGTGCCAAAGCTTCTAAAAGAACAGGATGGGTAAATACGTTCTGAGACTGGGGGCACAGAGAAAAATGAAAAACGTTACACCCGATTCTTTCAAGAGCAGTTACAACAATTGTTTGTAATTCGATATCGGTGTCATCTGACGAAATGAGAATGGTATTTTCATCCGCGCGAGCATCACATAGTTCGAACTGTTGCGTTAGTAAGTCGATTGCATACCAAGAAATAATAAGTGACCCCTATCGGATTATCGCTTCTTTGTGTGCCTACCCTAGCTCTGCATGACATATTAGGGTTGGAAACTGGTTAATTTTCAAATTAAGTGTTTTCTGAAACTTGTAATCCATGTAAGCGGACTCGCTTTGTTTGATGTAGGTTCTTTGAGTGGTTTCATCACAGTTGTGTAAGCGAATTGGTTGTGGTCAAGAAGCAGAGGCTGTTTTGCTTATGGTGCCCCAAGAATGCTCTGCGTGGTTGGTTTCACTAAATCACCCTGCCGCAAAAGATGGCTCCCCTCTGTGCTCTGATCATGCTGACAGGATGACAGTACCTGTTGGGTGGGTGCTAAGTGATGAGCGAAACACCCAGAAAAAGCGCCGCCGAAAAGGAAAGGCTCAAGGCAAAGCAAAGAAATCTCCCCGAATGGGGTCAGGACAAAGGTCTAATTCCAGTGATATTACCGATTCAATAGTTGATAATATCCCAGTTGATGATGCGCCAATGCCAATTGATGTATCTGAAGTAGAAGAACTAGTTTCGGAACCTTTCGAAGAGTCCTATTTACAAGTGGTTCCGGAAAGTCCGATTCCAGAATCAGAAATTGATGAAGGTGTCCAAGGTTCCTTTTGGGATGATACTGCCCCGATAGAAAAGTTGGATCCAGGTGAGGAAACTCCGCTACTCCAACGAGCCTTTCGTGTAGTCAGCGAAGAATAAGCTAGAAGAGTTATCAAAGAATTGAAAAATTAGGATAAACATGCACTATGGTCATGACCTATGGGTAATGATGAAGGTTCAATAAGTGTCGAAGTCCGCGATTACCTACTTCTTATCGGATTAAACCGACCTGAGAAATACAACGGCTTTACTCCTACGATGTCAGCAGAATTAGTTTCTGCATACACCCGACTAGATGAAGATGATGATTTGCGTGTCGGAGTTCTTTTCGGGCATGGGAACCACTTCACCGCCGGTCTTGATCTGCCAAAATGGACAGAAAGAATGGAAAGAAATACTCGCCCCAAATCACAGGAGAATCCCAAGGTAGATCCGTTTGGTTTCGGTCGGAGCTCTAGAAAACCTATCGTTACAGCGGTTCATGGCATTACTTACACGTTCGGCATAGAAGTTGCCCTAGCTGGGGATATCATCATTGCCGCAGAAGACTGTCGGTTTTCTCAGTTAGAACCTGCGAGGGGTATTCATGCAACGGGTGGCGCCACATTTAGATTTGTTGAACGGGGCGGTTGGGGAAATGCTATGTACCACCTTCTTACTTGTGATGAATTCGATGCAAATGAGGCTTTAAGAGTCGGCATCGTCCAAGAAGTAGTCCCTGTAGGTCAGCAACTTGAACGCGCTATAGAAATAGCGCAACGGATATCCGAAATGGCTCCTTTAGCTATTCAGGAGACCAAAGCTTCAGCTCGGCGATGGCTTCATGAGGGAAGTGATGCCTGCATAGACGCCTTGGCCCCTACACAATCAAGGTTAATGGCTACGGAAGATGCGAAAGAAGGGGTCACTTCATTTGTCGAACGACGGTCAGCAGAATTTAAAGGGCGTTAAAAGAGCGGCCTTGGATTCCTACACACCCCGATATGCGAAGCCTTCACGCTTACAAGGAAGTACTTTGCTGTGGGCGGTTTCATTAATCGGTGTGTTCTCTGTTGGGCTGATTATCGGGGCATGGATATGGATGGCAGCTCGAGATAACGGAATTAGTGCCGATGATTTTGTTCTGCCTCCTCCTACAGCTACTCCTGCACCGACGCCTACCCCCGAACCGACACCAGTACCTACCCCTGAGCCTACACCCATACCAGAAGTAGAAGTTCCCCCCTACTTAGGGTGGTCAGATCCTGCGTTGGTAGGAGAACCATGGGGTTCTTCTGTTGAAGGTCTCCTTACTTTCCGGGGAAATCCTACGAGGACGTACTATGGCAAAGGACCTGTTCCTGAAGGGCCGGTCAAAAAATGGTCCTATCCTCAGAATCGAAATATGTGTGGCTCGACAACACTGAACAACGAAGATGAGCAGTGGTGCGGGACAGGGTGGACGGGTCAACCTGCAATCTTTAAATACCGTGATAGTACCTGGGTAGTCTTTGGAGCTCTAGACGGTGCGGTGCACTTTGTCGATGCTGAATCAGGTCAACCGATTCTGGCCCCATATCCAACAGAAGACATTATCAAGGGTTCAGTCACAATAGACCCAGATGGGTATCCACTTGTTTATATTGGTTCCCGAGATGACAAGCTTCGAGTTATCGCCTTTGATCGTGAAGATCCCGAAGAACTATGGTCGCTCGATGCTGACACGGTTCCTGGACAGCTCTGGAATAATGATTGGGACGGATCGCCAATTATTATCGATGATTACATGTTTGAAGGTGGCGAAAACTCGATTTTTCATATCATAAAACTTAACCGATCTTACGATTCAGCTGGTTTCGCAACAGTTGACCCTGAATTAGTATTTACAGCCCCCGGTTATGATGACGATCTACTTTTCAAAGTTGGGAGCAACGTTTCTATAGAGAACTCAGTCGCCATCAGTGAGAACACCGTATATTTCGCTAACTCTGGTGGCCTCGTTCAAGGATGGGACATCACTGGCCTAAAATCTGGTGTTGATCCTGAACGTACGTTTCGCTATTGGGTGGGCGATGACGTTGATGCATCCGTCGTAGTTGATGAAGAAGGTTTCCTCTACGTTGGAGTTGAGTACGAGCGAGGTCTATCCCGTTCATTTGAAGTAGGTCAGATGATTAAGCTTGATCCGACGAATCCTGAAGATCCTCTCGTATGGTCGGTATTCGATACGGCCCAACTCCCAGATGGCGTATGGGCAACTCCAGCGTTGTACAAAGATATCGTGATTGTTCCGACTGACTCTGCGAGGATGATCGGGATCGATAGGGAGACAGGAAGCATCCGGTGGGAGTTTTTCCTTCCAGGCCCGCTTTGGAGCTCTCCAGTTGTTGTTGATGATGTGCTTATGCAAGCAGACTGCTCTGGGAATGTATCAGGGTTCGATATTTCAGATACTTCTATAAAACCTCCACGTCTTTGGGTTGTCTATATCGGCGGTTGCATCGAATCAACTCCAGCGGTTTGGGAAGGGAAAATTATCGTTGGGTCAAGAGATGGCCAAGTCCATATGGCGGCAGATTAACGCCCGTTGAACTAACGAAAGGGAAAGTCTGAACGCACCTTCGTTACAGTAGATGGTTCGATGTCACTAAGTAGAATCTGAGTTTCATGTTTATTTGCTTTACTGATCGTCTTCCCCATAGGGCCATACAGTCGGCTATCGCCCGAATACGTTAGACCATTTCCCTTACCAATCCTGTTTACTCCTAAGACAAACGCCTGATTCTCTATTGCTCTTGCTTTGAGTAGAGACTTCCAGTGATTTCGGCGAACTTCCGGCCAATTTGCTACCACAATAAACAAGTCGGTCGCTGCAGCAATATTCCAAAAGTCAGGGCCAAAGCGAAGGTCAAAGCATATAAAGAAACTGCACCTGACACCCTCTAAGTCGACAGTGAGAGGGGAAGAGCCTCCAACGTAGTGTTTATCTTCCCCCGCATACCCAAATAGGTGGTTCTTCTCGTATCTCAGAGTATTTCCCTCTGGGTCGGCAAGTACTAAAGAATTATGAGGGAGGTCATTGCCTCTAGAAAGAATTGGTACTGATCCGCAAATCCATACACCCAGCTCAGTTGCCTGTTGAATAAGAAATTGGGTGCTGGCGCCATCTAAGGCTTCACTAATATTTTTTGTGTTCATTGAGAAACCATTGCTGAACAGCTCTGAAAGAACTATCAAGCGCGCTCCTTCTGCAGCAGCCTTTTCAATTAATGGAGTAAGAAGAGGGAAGTTCTTCTCTGGTTGTTCCCAGAAAATGTCATGCTGGATAGCAGCGACCTTCATCGTGACCCCTCGATGGTCCAGTCAGTTACATCTGACAGTCTATTAACTGCTTCTTCCAGAACTTCTAGTTTTTTGCAAAAGGCGAAACGGATCAGATGGCGCCCCTCTTCTTTATTGTCATAAAACACAACATTTGGTATAGCAACAACTCCAGAACGTTCAGGCAGCGCATGGCAGAAACTCATACCGTCAGTGGCTCCTAGCGGGCGAATATCTGCAGTAACGAAATAAGTCCCAGCTGGCGGGAGAACTGTGAAACCAGCTGCAGTTAAACCGCTCATAAGACAGTCGCGTTTTTGGCGCATATCCTCTAAAAAATTCTCGAAGTATGTCAGCGGTAAATTTAGGGCGGTAACTATGGCATGTTGGAAGGGGGCTCCGTTAACGAAGGTAAGAAATTGTTTCGCTGTGCGTACTGTTTCCAACAAGGCTGGCTGGGCGCACACCCATCCGATCTTCCACCCTGTAAAACTAAATGTCTTCCCTGCAGAAGAAATTTGAACAGTTCGGTCGCGCATTCCAGAAAATTGTATTAAAGGAATATGCTCTCCTTCGAACACGAGGTGTTCATAAACCTCATCGCAGATGGCGAGAAGGTCATGGTCATTGCATAAGTCAGCAATGCATTGGAGTTCGTCTCTGGAAAAAACCTTTCCTGTGGGATTGTGTGGCGAATTTAGAAGAATTGCCTTCGTGCGGGGTCCGACCGCGTTTTTAAGTTCATCCGGGTCGAAACTGTAATCTGGAGCTCGGAGGGTTACCACCTTACGGACTCCACCCGCTAGTGAAATAGATGCAGCGTATGAATCGTAATACGGTTCGAACGTGACAATTTCATCGCCTGGTTCACAAATGGAGAGGAGCGTGGCAGCTATAGCTTCAGTAGCTCCTGCCGTAATGAGGACCTCACGTTCAGGGTCAAAAGTTATCCCATAGAAGCGCTCTTGGTGTTGAGCGACAGCTTTACGAAGCTCAGGGATACCCAATCCCGGCGGGTATTGGTTCAGCCCACCGCGGATAGCTTTAACGGCGGCTTCAGCGACTTCAGAAGGTCCATCGGTGTCGGGGAAACCTTGCCCCAGATTTATCGCTCCAGTTTTAATGGCAAGCGCCGACATTTCGGCGAAAATAGTCTCGCCGAACTCGCGCATTTGCTCTTTAATATATGGATCTCCAGGGTGAGTCACGTCAAATAGGGTAGTGGACTTTCCTGCATCTCGATAGCGGGACTTACGGACGAATGAATTTTGTCCTCAAACGTTCAGTTTTCTCCCACGCATGGCAACTTCTCGAATGGTCGTTCACCATTCCTACCGCCTGCATAAACGAATAAACTGTTGTGGGCCCTACCCAAGACCACCCTCGAGTCTTTAAATCCTTACTGAGTGCTGTCGAAGCAGCCGATAGAGATCGATTTGTCTCATCATCCCTTGTTTGTTCGTCGGGCTCCCATGACCAGAGATAGCTAGCGAGCGAACCTTTCTCATTTATGATCTCGATCGCTCTTTGAGCATTATTTATTGTGGCCTGGATCTTTCCTTTATGCCGGATGATTCCCTCATTATTCATGAGTCTTTTTAGATCCTTATCGCCAAGTCTGGCAACCGTCTCGATATGAAAATTCTCGAAAGCATGCCGGAAGTTCTTTCTCTTTCGGAGAACCGTTATCCATGAAAGCCCCGACTGGAAACCTTCCAGACAAATTCTTTCAAACAGGCCATCGTCATCTCCTATTGGAACTCCCCATTCGGTGTCATGATATTCCATGTAGAATTCATCCATCCCCGGCCAGAGACAGCGTACAATTTCGCCATCCTCATCGTCTACAAGATCTTCCATATCACAAGATACCCCATGATTTGAAAGGCGCGCTTTGCCCATGTCTCTAGAAATCATGTACTAGTTTGCGTCATGTCCTGACATCGAACTAGAGATATAACCATGGCTTTGAACATTCCTGAATCGTTAGAAGATTTTGACGCAAATTGGCTCACGCAAGCACTAGTCGCATCAGGAGCTACTTCGTCGGTGGTAACGGACGTTGTGACTGAACGGATAGCGATAGGTGAAGGCTTCCTCGGAGAATTAGCGCGACTTCACCTCACGTATGCAACAGATGAAGGCGGACCTCAAACAGCTATAGCAAAGATCCCAACAACTGACGGGGCGCTTAAGCCACTCGGCGTCATGCTGGGTGTTTATGAGCGAGAAGCGCTGTTTTATACCCATGTCGCTCCGAAAGTTTCCATCCGTAAACCAGCCGTATATTTCAACGGAAATGATCCCGAATCGGAGCGGTATGCACTTCTCTTAGAAGATGTCGGACGTTACCGATCCGGAGATCACCTACTCGGCGCAAGCCTTGAAGACGCCATGGCGGTAATCGACACAGCTGCACAAATCCATTCACGCTGGTGGGACAGTAAAGAACTCATCGAGATGGAATGGGTTCCGCCCCTCGATAGTCCAATTAATATGGGACTCCAAGGACTATATGAAGCATCGTGGCCAACAGTGATGGACCAGTACGGGCATCTTTATCCCGATTGGTTACCTGAGAAACTTGAGTTATTTATTCCCGAAATCTCTCAGTGGCTTGTGAGTTGGGCAGAGAGAAGTAGAACTTTGACGCATAACGACTTTCGTCTAGACAATCTTCTCTTCGATGATAAGACGGATGGCCTTCCTGACGTCATCGTATTGGATTTCCAACTTGTTGGAAGGGGGGATGGGTCAGGTGACCTGTCCCCGTTTTTGGGCTGCAATCTCGATATTGATCTTCGGAGGAATTCTGAAATCGATCTGCTTCGCCGGTATCAGGATGCGATGCATGACCGTCAAACAGGATTTGGAACATTCGACGAACTGGTAGAACAGATAGACACTGCGCACTTGTTCTGGCTTGTGAACTGGGGAAACACCGCCGTTACTGCTGATCAGCCCAATGAACGAGCGTCCAAACTTTTCACTGCGATTCTCGAACGAAGCGTCGCCGCGGTTGTAGATCGCGATAGCGTCCAATACATCGGTTCGATGAGCAAGTAAGGCTAGGCTGAAAAGAAGGCGAGTGGAGGATCAAATGAGCAGCTTGCAGCAGCAAGCAATTGAGATTATCAAATCCAAAGGACTCAGAAGGCTTGAGGAGCCGATCCAATTGGCTTCAGGTGCGATGAGCCAAGATTTCGTTGATGGCAAACTGGCTACAGCGCACTTTGATGACCTAGAAATCGCTAGTAGGGCAATAGTTGATGGAGTTCTTCTTCAGGGTGTTGAATTCGATGCTGTTGGGGGTCCAACCCTCGGGGCGGATGCTTTAACCATAGGAATAGCTGGGATTCAACGCTGCCGATGGTTTTTTGTACGTAAGAAACCAAAGGGACGGGGAACAAACAAACTTATTGAAGGTTCACCGATAGGGGACGGCGATCGTTGCTTGGTTGTTGAAGATGCTATAACAACCGGAGGATCGCTCCTTAAAGCAGTTGATGAGGTGGAAGCGACTGGCGCAAAAGTCGTCGCAGTTTCAACACTTGTTGATCGAGGAGAAATAGCGAAACCGCTCATAGAAAGTCGAGGAATCCTTTATTATCCGATAGCGACGTACCTGGATTTGGGGATAGAGCCCGTGGAGCTTCCTAGTTGACATTAACTTCGCAGATGCTACAATATTTAATGGAGGGCATTAATTAGGGGGTGGTATGTCCGAAACGCTTCACCAAAACGAAGACGTAGAGATTCTTGCTTCGGAAGACCCTGGCGTCGGATTGCCAGGGAGAGTCAAACTTCCTGGATACTCACGCACAATGGGGCCTCAAACCCATCTCTTCGCTGAGCGCGATCGTCTTCAAGGCTTAAGGTGGCAGCATTTCGATGTTCAGCAACTATCACCCACTGTCGGCGCGGAACTCATTGGTCTAGATTTAACTCAGGAACTCCCCCAACAAGTCATTGATGAAATTCAACAAGCCTTATGGGATTACAAGGTAATCTTTTTCAGAGATCAACCAATCACCTCAGAACAGCATGTTAGCTTTGCTAGCCGGTTCGGAGAGTTAGAGATTCACCCGTTTCTTCCTCCCAATACCGAAACTCCGGAATTGGTCAGATTTGAAAAAAATGATAAGGCTGGCGGATACGAGAACCAGTGGCATCACGATGTCACCTGGAGAAAGACGCCCTCTCGAGGGGCCATTCTCCGAGCGGTCGAAGTCCCCCCAGTAGGTGGAGATACGCTCTTTGTAGATGCGCATGCGGCGTATGGGGGACTTGATCAAGAAACGAAGGACCTTATCGATGATCTGGTCGCCACCCATGATTTTTTCAGAGCTTTCGCTCGCCTAGTCCCTGATGAGAAAAAGGAAGAGATACGAGAACAGTATCCGATTGTCGAACATCCGGTAGTTATCAACCACTACCAGACCGGGAAACCCCTGCTCTATGTGAACAGGATATTTGTGACTGGCATAAAAGGCTGGGAAGAAGAACGAAGCTTTGCGCTTCTGGACCTGCTTTGCAGAGAATTTGAGGTACTTGAGTACTCGTGTCGCTTCAAGTGGGAACCCAATTCCATAGCGTTCTGGGATAATCAAGCAGTCCAGCACTATGCAACGAGTGACTACTCTCCCCAGAGGCGAGTTATGGAACGAGCAAGCATTAAAGGGTCCCAACCCGCACGGGGATAATTCTAGCCCTATGTTGAGATAGCTTCAGTGTCCAGAAACTACATCCCTCCATGTTTGGAAATTGGTCTGGGGGACGTATCGTAAGTAGAGAGTTTTAGGGCTCCAATATGTCCCAAAGAACTTGTAAAGTAAAAATTTTTTAGTGTGCAAGGAGTGCGCAGATATGAATTTGCATCCACGGGAAGACCGGATTGTTGTCCGGCCCGGAGAATCAGAGGAAACTACGGCAAGTGGCTTGGTAATACCTGACACAGCCAAGGAAAAACCACAACAGGGTGAAGTACTGGCCGTTGGACCCGGAAAACGGTCCGAACAGACAGGTGAACTAATCCCAGTCGATGTAGAGGTCGGAGACACTGTTGTCTACGCAAAGTACGGAGGCACCGAAATATCAAGCGGTGGCGAAGAACTTTTAATCCTGTCAGCCCGCGACGTGCTCGCAGTAGTGAAGTAGGGAACCATGTCAAAAATACTTAAATTCGACGAAGATGCCCGACGAAAGCTTGAAGCCGGAGTAAATCATCTTGCTGATGCTGTCAAGGTCACACTTGGGCCAAAAGGGCGTAACGTTGTTCTCGATAAGAAATTCGGTGCACCTACGATCACCAATGATGGTGTTTCCATAGCTCGCGAAGTAGAGCTTGAAGATCCATTTGAAAATATGGGTGCACAGTTGGTTAAAGAAGTCGCCACGAAGACCAATGATGTCGCTGGTGACGGAACAACAACTGCAACTGTTCTTGCACAAGCCATGGTTAAGGAAGGCCTCAGGAATGTAGCCGCTGGAGCGAATCCAATGGTTCTTAAAAAAGGTATCCAAGCTGCTGTGAACGCTGCTGTTGAGTCAATCGGTGAACAAGCAGAGCAAGTAGCGGACTCGAAAGATCAGATAGCCAATGTGGCATCAATCTCTGCAGCTGACGAAACAGTTGGGGAGATCATTGCAGAAGCTATCGACAAAGTCGGTAAAGATGGCGTTGTAACCGTAGAAGAATCAAATACGTTCGGGATGGATCTGGACTTCACCGAAGGTATGCAATTTGATAAAGGGTACCTTTCACCTTATTTTGTTACCGACGCTGAGCGTCAAGAAGCTGTTCTCGAAGAGCCATATATTCTCCTGACACAGGGCAAAATTTCATCTGTGCAGGAAATGCTTCCTGTCCTAGAAAAGGTTATGCAATCAGGGAAGCCTCTATTGATCATTGCTGAAGATGTTGAAGGCGAAGCGCTAGCTACGCTCGTTGTGAACAAGATCCGCGGCACCTTTAACTCTGTTGCAGTCAAAGCTCCTGGGTTCGGTGAACGCAGGAAAGCAATGCTGCAGGACATGGCGATTCTCAGCGGAGGCCAAGTCATCGCTGAAGAGGTCGGCCTCAAACTAGACGGTGTTACTCTCGATCTTCTCGGGACCGCCCGCAAGGTAGTAATAACGAAAGATAACACCACCCTTATTGAAGGTTCCGGAACCCGAGAGGATGTAGATGGTCGTATTTCGCAGATCAAAGCGGAGATCGACAATACAGATTCTGATTGGGACCGTGAGAAACTTCAGGAGCGTTTAGCGAAACTCAGCGGTGGAGTTGCCGTTGTTCAAGTTGGCGCTGCAACTGAAGTTGAGCTTAAAGAAAAGAAGCACCGCATCGAAGATGCACTTTCTGCAACACGCGCAGCGATTGAAGAAGGCGTCGTCGCTGGAGGCGGGACAGCTCTACTCCGAGCACGTTCTGCAGTTAACGCTGCCGAAGATGGACTTGATGGGGATGAAGCTACAGGCGCTCGCATGGTAGCAACTGCTCTCACTGCGCCAGCTAAACTCATTGCTGAGAATGCTGGATATGAGGGATCCATCATTGTCCGCGAGGTCGAGAATGCCTCTGGAAACGTTGGATTCAACGCAGCCAAAGGTGAACATGAAGACCTTGTAGAAGCCGGAGTCATCGACCCTGCAAAAGTTACACGTGCTGCTCTTCAAAACGCAGCTTCCATAGCAAGTCTGCTTCTAACCACTGAAGCACTTATTGCTGACAAGCCTGAACCCGAACCACCAATGCCTGCCGGCGACCCAATGGGCGGCATGGGCGGCATGGGCGGAATGATGTAATCAGCTCACAGCAAAATGTTTAAAGAGAGCCGGTTGATCCGGCTCTCTTTGCTTTTTACCAACGAATGAAATCAGTTCTCCAGAAACACCGCAAATGGGAAAAATATGTGTACGCTCGCGACACATGGACAAGAAACCGAAACCAAACCCACAGAAGCTTCTCGACCAATGGATGGAATGGGAACGCGGAGAAACACCACCGGGCCGAGTCATAAGTAATCTTAAAACTGGGGGCCTACCAGAACTATTGGAACAACTCATCGAAGATGGAAACAGCTGATTCGGTGGCACTAGGAAGAGGCGGACCTCAAAAGATTCCACGTCCAGAGCTTTGGCAAGTCGGTGCACCCGCACCATGGAAGAATAAATCTCACCGTCCAATCACTCTAGAGGCTTTGGAACTCGCTATTTCAGGCCATCAGCCTCAAACTCCTGCCAATACGAAGAAAGGACAAAGACGTTCCGCTGTTTTAATCCCAATATATTCTTCACCTCAAGAAGAATTGCATGTCATTTTGACCCGACGGTCAGCAATGATGAAACATCACACCCATGAAGTCAGTTTTCCGGGGGGTAATCAAGAGCCACAAGATGAAGATTTATGGGCAACTGCCGTTCGTGAAGCCCATGAGGAGATCGCACTTGATCCAAGAATCGTTCGGCATATAGGGACTCTTGACAGTTTCGTTACTGTTGGAAGCAACTCTCTGGTAACACCATTCGTTGGAACTTTGGATACAGTACCTGAGCTTCAAGCAAACCCTATAGAGGTTGAAGAAATTATCCATATTTCGGTGAATGAACTCCTCGATCCAGATATTTACCGAGAGGAAATCTGGGAATGGAAGGATGGACGTTCCCGCCCCGTGTATTTCTTTGAGCTCGTTGGTGATACCGTCTGGGGAGCCACAGCGGCAATGCTTCGACAATTCCTCCTAGTCCTCCTTTCGATCGACGAATCAAACCACTTCTCATAAACATTGAGCTCATCGCTAACAAACTAAAGAGGGTCATTCTGTCAGCGACCTGTTTGACTAAGATGGAGCCTTACATCCAAATTTAAGGAACGAATCTATGGCTGAAATAGAGGTGGGTCTTGGTAAATCTGGTCGCAGAGCATACGGATTCGATGACATAGCGATTGTTCCTAGCAGGAGAACAAGAGATCCAGAGGATGTCGATATCCAATGGGAAATTGATGCATTTACCTTAGACCTCCCCGTAATGGGGGCAGCTATGGATGGGGTCGTAAGTCCAGCTACTGCCATTGAAATGGGTCGCCTGGGAGGTATCGGAGTCCTAAATCTAGAAGGATTATGGACCAGATACGAAGATCCTTCGGATGTTCTGCAAGAAATCGCCAACTTACCTCCGGGAGAAGCCACAAACCGGATGCAAGAGATATACCAAGAACCAATAAAACCTGAACTCATACCTCAACGCATCGCAGAAATAAACGCAAGTGGTGTCATCTCGTGCGCATCAGTAACTCCTAGCAATACCGAGTGGATGACTCCGCAAATCTTATCGAGCGAATTGGACCTTCTTGTCATTCAAGGAACTGTGGTGACCGCTGAACATGTTTCAAAAACAAAAGATCCTCTCAATCTGAAATCATTCGTACGTGAACTACCAATACCTGTCATTGTTGGTGGCTGCGCATCGTATGAAGCAGCTCTTCATCTCATGAGGACAGGAGCAGCGGGGATCTTGGTCGGGGTCGGTCCTGGACATGCATGTACTACTCGTGGAGTGCTTGGTATCGGCGTTCCTCAAGCGACCGCTATAGCCGATGCTCGAGCAGCTCGTATACGCCACCTTGACGAAACAGGAGTTTATGTCCATGTCATAGCTGACGGCGGAATGGCAACCGGAGGGGATATCGCTAAAGCAATCGTGTGTGGAGCAGATGCTGTCATGATCGGATCGCCACTAGCAGCAGCCCACGAAGCACCAGGTCAGGGTTTCCATTGGGGAATGGCTACATTCCATCCAACTCTTCCCCGAGGAGCTCGTGTACAAACCCAGCAACGGGGCACCCTCGAGGAAATTCTCCTTGGACCCGCAAGCCAAAATGACGGAAGGATGAATCTCTTCGGAGCCCTCAAAAATTCAATGGCAACTTGCGGTTATCAAACCCTGAAAGAATTTCAGAAAGCAGAGATTATGGTCGCACCTGCCCTCCAAACCGAAGGAAAATACTTGCAAAAACAACAAGGTATCGGAATGGGCTGAGCGTTTTCGACGTTTCTGATTTAGAATCAGTTCCCTAGTACCTAAAGGTGTTCTGTGACCGAAACTAATCCCACTGTTCTTGTTGTAGATTTCGGGGCGCAGTATGCCCAGTTGATCGCGAGGCGTGTCAGAGAAGCAAACGTCTTTAGTGAAATCGTCTCCCACGACCTAACGGCAGAGGAAGTTGCTTCCTTGCGCCCTGCGGGTGTGATCCTAAGCGGCGGGCCCAAATCTGTTCGGATCGAAGGAGCCCCTACAATCGATCCCGATATCTATGAACTCGATATTCCGATACTTGGAATATGTTACGGCGCCCAGCTTATAGCGAGGCAACTTGGTGGTACCGTCAGCCAATTCGAAGCAGGAGAATATGGAAGGACATCTCTACAGGTCACTGGAGGGAACCTCTTTGACGGCCAACCTGCAGAACAGGATGTCTGGATGAGCCATTTTGATTGCATAACAGAAGCACCGGAAGGCTTTACCGTTACGGCTGCAACAAAAAATGCCCCAGCTGCGGCCTTTGAAAACGATCGTATCTTCGCTGTCCAATACCACCCTGAAGTGTCACATACCCCGTACGGTCAACAAACCATTGAAAGATGGTTGGATCTTGCCGGCATAGATCGGGCATGGACAATGACCAATGTCATTGAAGAACAAGTCGCAGCGATCAGGTCTCAAGTCGGCAAAGGGAGAGCCATATGTGGCTTATCCGGAGGAGTGGATTCTGCAGTGGCTGCGGCACTAGTCCATAAGGCCATAGGACATCAACTTACCTGTGTCTTTGTTGATACCGGACTGATGAGAAAAAATGAAGGGGAACAGGTCGTGGAAACCTTTCAAAAGACTCAAGGAATTGAACTTATTCATGTTAAGGCAGCGGAAGAATTCTTTACCACGTTGGAAGGCGTTACAGAGCCAGAGGCGAAGAGAAAAGCTATTGGTGAACTCTTCATCCGAATTTTTGAGCGCACATCAGGAGGGATAGAGGACGCACGATTCCTAGTACAAGGAACCCTGTACCCCGACGTTATTGAATCTGGTGACAAACACGCTGCGACGATTAAAAGCCATCATAATGTTGGAGGACTCCCTGAAGATATGGACTTTGAATTAGTAGAACCTTTACGGACCCTCTTTAAAGACGAGGTCAGATCCGTGGGAACGGAACTAGGCTTACCTGAGGAAATCGTCTGGCGCCAACCCTTCCCTGGTCCAGGATTAGGAGTACGGATAATCGGTGAAGTCACTCCAGAGAAAGTATTGATTCTGCAAGAAGCTGATTTCATCGTCCGAGATGAATTGCAGAAAGCCGGATTGGAGCGAGAAATCTGGCAGGCATTTGCCGTGTTGCCAGACATACGGTCTGTTGGGGTTATGGGTGATGAACGAACATATGGATATCCATGTATTATTCGTGCGGTAACAAGTGAAGATGCAATGACTGCTGATTGGGCCCGTATCCCTTTCGATGTCCTAGAGGCGATGAGTAGTCGAATCATCAATGAGGTGAATGGGATAAACCGAGTTGCCTACGACATCACATCTAAACCACCGGGAACAATTGAGTGGGAATGACCAACGACAATATCCCTGACTTATATACACGGGCGTTAGCGTCATTTGGCGAGGTTCTTTCCCAAGTTCCACTAGATGCTTGGGATCTTCCAACTCCTTGCACTGAATGGACAGCCCAAACCCTTGTCGTACATGTCGTCTCAGGGGAAGTTCAGCTCGTCAACCTGCTAGAGCATAACGAATTCGTAGATCCGGACTTGAGCGCAAATGTTCTCGGCCCTGATCCAATTTCGGCTTGGAGGGGCACAGCGCTAAAAGCGATAGGGCTCGTTCAAGAGACACCTTTAGATACCCCTATCTCTCACCCAACAATGACCTTGACACTAGAACGCCTCCTCGGTGCCAGAATCACTGACAATGTGGTCCACGGTTGGGATTTATCTCAGGCCCTATCGATTTCATATGACATAGAAGAGGAAACTGCTGAATGGCTACTGGACTTTTGGCTCCCCCTTTTTGACTTCCTCACCAATTCTGAACACTTTGCTGCACCAGTTGAACCCATTGATGACTCAGCTAGCGCCAGATTACTGGCTTTGCTTGGTCGGACTCGAGAATCTTAACTTCGTGTTATCGGCCTCTGATGGGGTCGCTTCCATCCCATTCGGCTGCTTCGGCCATACGAAGATCTCGTCTTCTACGAGCATCGTCGGGAAGATCAGCCATCTCAATAACTCCATTCGCTGGGTCGACCAGATAGATAAACCGAATTCCGTGAATTGCGCCCTCCTGAAGAATCTCTAAATCCTCTGCCAGCAGTGAAGCCAACGCACGATCATAATCCTGAGGGAAAAAGCAGACATGGTGGACACCTGATTCAGCACGACTCAAAGCGTCGTTATAGTCAGAAGGGGAATCATTGTGCTGGACAATTAATTCAATTTCCAATGAACCGGTGAAGGCAGTAGCTATACCGATCTCTACATCGCTTTGTGCACCTCGGTGTCGAAAATAATCTAGAGGCACATGTTCAGCAACATACCAAGGACCAATACCGGTTTTCTCAACCCATTCCATAGCGGCTTCCTCCAGGTCAGAAACGACGTACCCTATTTGTCCCAGAGGCCCCAGATTTTTCCGCATACAGGCATCATAGGATACTTGTGAAGGAGTCCGAAGCGGTTTTCTGAATGAATCATGACCTTCCTCAACTCGTAAATTCGACAAAGCTGTGCCTACGATGCATTTATGACAAAAGTATCGTTAATAGCAAAATTACAAACTAACCCTGAACAAGCAGATGAAGTTGAAGCAGCGTTGGAGAATACATGTAAGGCAGCGGCGGAAGAAGCGGGATTGGAGATTTATTCAGCCCATAAGGACTCTGCTGAAGAAGGCGTCTATTGGTTCTTTGAACTTTACGAAGATGACGACGCGCTTGGAGTGCATGGGCAAGGCGATGGTATGAAAGCTGCGATGGCTGCATTAGGAGCTCTCCTTACAGCACCTCCAACTATCAATGTCGCTTCACCGGTAGCTGCCAAAGGCATCAATATCTAAGAAGACTTATTCAGGTAACTCAGCGATCGTTACGGTTCCGGTACTGCCATTAATGCTGATGATCGCACCATCGGTGATTTTTGACACAGCATCAAGGATCCCAGTCACACAGGGTATGCCGAATTCCCGACTCACAATTACTGAATGACTTAACGGGGCGCCTACTTCGACCACAACTCCCGCAGCTGGGATAAATAGTGGCGTCCAAGACGGATCAGTTATTGGGGCAACAAGAATTTCTCCCGGTTCGAGTCCGCGCGGGTCGCCTGGGTCAGTGACAACGCGAGCTCTCCCCGTTACCACTCCAGGACTTCCGGGGACTCCGACGAGCTCCTCACCCGCTTCAGCTGGTTCAACTGTGCTTCCTCGTTGAGACCACTGACTTAATGGAGGGACATCACCGTTAATAATAAAGGGGTCCTGCAAGTCTGATAATGCTCTAAATTCTTTTCCTCGTTCCCGAATTGTTTCAGACATGCTTTCAGGGTTCTCAATGAAGCCTTCAAGCTCTGCGTTGCGAAGCAGCCAAATATCGCGAGGAGTATCTAAGGCGCCTCGTTCAGTCATTCGACGGCCAAGCTCATATATTGGCAGCCTAATTTCATGAATTGTCATCATCGCAGTAAGTTTCGTTCTCTCCCTACCAGGAACCAAAACCCGAGCTGTACGTAAACCCAACTCAAGCGCTCCCATTGCTTCTTCATTCCCATCAAAGATCGCCCGGACTTCCGCCTCTGCAGCTTCTCTGTCAGCTACCGCTTCGCCATGCCGGTTCGCTGGAGACAGTGTCTCATCGGCATGACGCATAGCGTCAATTGCTGCAAGAACACTCTCTGGTTTAACTTCCCATGTTTCTGACGCAGCGTCCCATTCGTATGGTCCACGGGCCCCGTGTTCGCTTACGAATTCTGAAAGGTCATTGAGGAATGCTTCACCGTCAGCAGAACCAGCTAAGCGCTCTTGGAGTCCCGCTATTCCTTCATCGAATGCCCCAGTCAGATCAGAAGAATCATTTACCTTACGTGATAGTTCCCACATCCCATAAGACGGGGGAGCAGAATCAACACCCCCAAGACCGGAGATCAGCCTTCCAGGAAGAGCAGGATCGATTTCTCCGCACAATTCGCCCAGAATTGTAGGCCCCGTAGCAGATGCCGTTCCATACACATAATAGGGTTCAAAAAATTCCCGAATCACTGGGATCATGGAACGGGCACGCTCCACTAATTCAAGGTCCGAAATAGAGTCCAAGTCTGGCCTTTCGGAACGAATCGACAGGATTTTTTCTCGATCTTCTGTCAATTCCTCAGGGAGTTCCTCTAAAGACATAACCCAAGCAGATGTTTCCTCGATCTTCGCAGTTAAATCCGGCCGTTCGTCACCTTCTTGAGGAACATACGGGGGCGCATCAGGATGATTCCCTAGAAAAGCTGCATCCATTGCTTCAGCAGACATGCCAGGGGACCGAACGCCCTGCAGGCGAATTAGACCAGCATTGAGATACACATACCCGCCGAAACAGGAAACATAATCAGGTCGATCTGGGTCGGTTTCATCTGGAGTGAAAGTCCCCCAACGGTGACAACCATCGGCCCAGCCTCTCGAGACTCCTGTTTCCCAAACAAGATCCCAGCCGAGAGGGCTAATAGGATTTGGAAGGATCTCTCCCGAGTTCGCTCTTGTATACAGGGGGAAACGTTTGCTTGGTTCCCAATCAGTTATCCAACGATCTTCCATAATGTTCTTTCCTCCGATATTTTAGGTATCTCCTAGAGCCTCATTTCGCAGTCACTAGAATTTCACATGAGATACCGGCAAGCAAATACAAGACCTGTTTGAATTTAGTCTTCCGGCACCCAACTGGCATTTCTTCTCTGCAGAAAAGCCTCCATACCCTCGGCAGCTTCATCAGACGCAAAGAGCTCCGCTGAGAAATCTGCGGCCCATGGAAAAGCATCTTCTTGGGTCAGAAGGGGTATTTCGTTAATTAGTCGTTTTGCTGCGGCAAGAGCCATAGGGCCACCACAAAGAAGATCGTTGATGACTTCCTGAACAGCGGCATCTATGTCTTCTTCAGGTACTGCCCGGGAAATAATTCCCAGTTCCGCTGCTTCCTTCCCTGTGAAGCGGTTCCCGCGCAGAAAAGCTTCCATTGCTTCCCCTCGTCGCATTTTTGGAAGACATACCACTGAAATAACTGCAGGAGCTACTCCAAGTCTCACTTCAGTAAATCCAAACTTTGCATTTTCAGTTGCGATTGAGATGTCGGCTGCGGCAGCGAGACCAACTCCGCCTCCCATCGCCGCCCCAGTTATTCGGGCGACCACGGGTTTCGGTCCAGTTTGGATCAGTGAAAGGGCCTTATCGAAACCGATCGACCCCATATCTGGTGCCCCTGTCCCAGATGATCGTTCTTTCAGGTTCGCTCCAGCACAGAAAACCGTTCCTGAATGAGTAAGCGTGATCACCCTAACGTCGGGATCTTCATTCGCTGAAGTCAACGATTCAAATAAACCGGCAGTGAGAGATTGGCCAAGGGCATTCTTGTTTTCTTCATCGGCGAGGGTGATTGTAGCGACACCATCTTTGACCTGATATTGGACGGGATTCATAAATGTTCTCCTCGTTCCAAACTAACAGGGCAAATCCTATTCCCGCTATTTCTTCCCATCAGATGGGTTCCTAGCCTTCATGAAACCCGCTAGGCTTCGCACCACAACCAATTTGTTTATCTGCTATGGAGTGATGATGGATTTTGATTTTCCACCCGATGATGACCCTCGTCGTCTTGCGGTTCGCTCATGGATTGAAAATAATCCGAATCCTTCAGCTCAAGATCTCGTTGATGCCGGATATGTTGTTCCCCATTGGCCCCGTCCGTATGGTTTAGAAGCTGAACCAATGCTGCAGATCATCATTTCCGATGAGTTACGAAAAGCGAAGATTGGTCTTCCCCCCAATCCGATAGGGATAGGCTGGGCCGGCCCCACCATTTTAGAAGCCGGTACAGAAGAGCAGAAACAAAAGTATCTACCAGGGCTGCTCGCAGCTGAAGATATCTGGTGTCAACTCTTTAGCGAACCTGATTCAGGATCGGATCTCGCGAATTTGTCGACTCGTGCGGTAAGAGACGGCGATGAATACATAGTGAATGGTTCAAAAATCTGGTCAAGCGGAGCTCATCATTCACGGTATGGGATACTCATCGCGAGAACTGACCCTCACGTCCCGAAACATAAGGGCATTTCTTACTTCATATGCCCAATGGACCTTCCCGGTATAACCATGACGCCGATCATTGATATGACGACAGCTCATAGCTTCAATCAAGTCTTTTTTGACGATGTACGACTTTCCGCCGATCTCCGTGTCGGCGAAGAGGGTGATGGCTGGCGGCTGGCAAAGGTCACTCTTGCTAATGAACGCGTGTCTCTTTCTTCTGCTGGCTCTCTCTGGGGAGCGGGACCCTCAGCGAAGCTCCTTCTTGATCTGGTGCGTGAGAACGGCGGATCACAGGACCCTGTTATGCGGCAAAAGCTCGCCGGATTGTATTGTGAAGCAGAAGTACTTCGGTTGAATCGGCTCCGAACGCTTACCGCCCGGCTAGCTGGTAAACATCCAGGACCTGAAGCTTCTATACAGAAACTTATGGCCGATGAACATGGACAGAACACCCTTGAGCTGGCCCAAGAAATAGTCGGCCCTGCCACAATGATTGAAGGAGCCGGACCAATGGGAACTGTTCCAAGAAAAATGCGAACCGGAGTGACACAAAATCATTTCTCGACAAGATTCTTCTCCGACGTCGACCCCATCTGGTATTACGGCTTTATCTTTTCGCCTGCATTAACCATCGGAGGTGGAACATGGGCAGTGCAACGCAACATCGTTGCCGAACATGTTTTAGGACTGCCTCGCGACGTCAACGTTGAGAAAGGAAAAACGTGGTCCGAGTCTCGAACCCAAACTCAGGACTAATTCCCTAAACCAGATCGGATAGCTTGCAAAAGTTCATCAGGGTTATCGGACCCTATGACGATCCTTCTCCCATCATGCTTCTGTATGGCAATGGCAGTGTTTCCCCACGCCCGCCACATTGACCCATGACGCATTATTTTTACTCCAGACCCCCACCAATTTGTCACTTTCTGCAGCTCAGCTGACTTGATCTCACTGAACAAGATTTCTTTCTTCGGAAATCCGTATTTAAAGACGAGACTGATCTTCCCATCAGAAACAGTCGTAGATAGTTTCGAGAACATGCTTGTCAAGGAGAACACAATGAGCGGCGCAATAAAGATCGTTATCAAACCGGGCAAGTTTTTGCTATCTAGCGGGTCCTCTGGGGACACGACCCATGGGAGAAAAGTAATTGCCCCCACTAGAAGCGGAAGGCCGAAAACATATCGCATGTCGGCGATGTTTGAATCGTGGAACTCGCCCATATGCGACCTTATCGGGTCCGAGGAAGGCCGAGCAGGCCCTCAGCAATCAGATTTCGGCTAATTTCGCTTGTGCCGCCATAGATCGTTGTTACCGGAGCATGACGGAAATGCTCATCAAGGACGCCACCAACAGGGGCCGTTTCCTCACCAAGAGATATGAGGCCTTCAATTCCTGCCATTTCGATAAACCACTTTGAATGCTTCTTATACGACTCGCTAGCGAACAGTTTGGTCATAGAGCCTTCAACTCCGAACATGACCCCTTCGGAGGCAAGGAAGGCTGTGTTGTATGCAAATCCTCGACATACCTCAACATCGATCATGGCCCGAACCAGACGCTCGCGAACGAGCTGGTCTTCTATGAGTGCTGTTCCGTCTGGTCGGGATGCTTCACGGGCGTATTCGATAAACGCATCGATTAGGGGCGGGGATGGGAACTGACCTCCGGCGATACCTCGCTCATATTTCAGAGCCGCTTTCATGATTTCCCAGCCACCATCGACTTCGCCAATTCGCCATTCGTCCCCTATGCGGACAGAGTCATAGAACGTAGCGTTTGAACGCTCCGTTCCCATCGTGTGGACGGGGTGGATTTCAATACCGGGTGTAGTCAACGGGACTATAAAAAACGTCAATCCCTTATGTTTTGGTACTTCGGTATTGGTCCTGGTTAAAAGAAGGACGTAATCGGCGATATGGGCCATAGTGGTCCACATTTTCTGACCATTGATAACCCACGAATCTCCGTCTTTGACCGCACGGGTTTGTGCTGCGGCGACATCAGATCCGGAGTCAGGTTCGGTGTAGCCGAATGAAACCAGTGTTTCTCCGGAGAGCAACTTCGGTACGATAGCTTCCTTCAGGTGGTCATTGCCGAGTTCAAGGACTACCGAGGCAACGACGATCGCAACACCCATACCGTCTATAGGAGCGCCAGCCAGTTGGAGCTCTTCGATCATGACCGCCATTTCAAGAGCGCTTTTTCCACCTCCACCTAGGTCCGCTGGTACTGCGCCTCCAAGCCATCCCCGTTCAGCTATTTTTTTGTGAAAATCCCAGTTATGTATCGTGCCGTCATGCGTGGAATTTATGACATTGTCAGTGAGGTGCTCCGCTATGAACGCTTTGACTTCGTTTC
>CACFFD010000009.1 GCA_902565595.1 Actinomycetota bacterium | reverse complement strand
GATCTTGGCCATCAAACGTTATTTCTAAAGCCCCGTTGTGGTGCTCAGTAGATCTACGTGACGGAAATCAAGCTCTAATTGAACCCATGGATCCTGAAAGAAAGTGGAGGATGTTTGAAACTCTCGTTTCGATCGGTTTCAAGGAAATCGAAGTAGGGTTTCCGTCAGCATCAGAAGCTGACTTTCAATTCGTACGAGAGATAATTGAAGCAAATGCTATCCCTGACGACGTGACAATTCAGGTCTTGGTGCAAAGCCGCGAAGAATTAATAAACCGAACCTTTGAATCCATCGCCGGAAGCAAACAAGCGATAATTCATTTCTACAATTCGACGTCTACGCTTCAGCGGCAGGTTGTCTTTGGAATGGACACCTTAGGAATAACGAAAATTGCAACCGATGCTGCCGAAATTTGCAAAAACCTTGAATCGGCAGTGCCAGATACGAACATCCGTTACGAATACTCTCCTGAATCGTTCACTGGTACCGAACTCACATACGCCAAGGAGATTTGTGATGCGGTTACTGGAGTAATCGATCCCGGTCCTGACAATAAGCTCATTATCAATTTGCCAGCCACGGTAGAAATGGCAACAGCCAATACATACGGCGACATGATCGAATGGATGCACAGAAACTTGAACAGGCGTGAGGATATTATCCTTAGCCTTCATCCACATAACGACAGAGGCACTGGAGTCGCAGCAGCAGAATTTGGAATAATGGCCGGAGCGGATCGCGTGGAAGGAACACTATTTGGTAATGGCGAACGAACTGGAAACGTCGACTTAGTCAACATTGCAATGAACATGTTCAGCCAGGGTGTCGATCCAATGCTCGATATTAGCGACATTAATGAATTGCGTAGAGTAACTGAATACTGCAATCAGCTTCCTGTCCATCCCCGTCATCCGTATGTTGGAGATTTGGTTTATACAGCGTTTTCTGGATCACATCAGGACGCAATTAAGAAAGGCTTTGAGGCGCTCGAGAAAACTGGGGCCACTACGTTCGAAGTTCCGTATATTCCAATTGATCCAAAAGATGTGGGCCGAACATACGAGGACGTTGTTAGAGTCAACAGCCAATCTGGAAAAGGTGGGGTGTCCTATCTTCTCAAGACAGAGAATCAATTTGATCTACCCCGGCGTATGCAGATCGAATTCACTCGAAAAATTCAAAGAATTACCGATATAACTGGCAAAGAGATCACATCGCAACAGATCTATAATGAGTTTGCCGGAGAATACCTCGACCTTGACTACCCTCATGTTTTACATGGCTACGAGTCAGCACAGAACGCAGCGGGCAAAGATAGAACCTTGTTAACTGCCCGCATTTCCAAGGAAGGTGAGCAGTTTGTTGTGCAAGGAGAAGGAAGTGGCTCTCTCGACGCATTTGTTACAGGCTTAAGGAGTGCTCTTGATTTAGACCTTAGAGTGCTTGATTACCATGAGCATTCTAAAGGAACTGGAGCAGATGCAACTGCAGTTGCATATATTGAAATGGCGGTCGATGGAACAGAGCTGTGGGGATGTGGTCTGCATACAGACATAACTACTGCATCTATGCGAGCTATTATTAGCGCTATCAACAGAGCCGCTAAAGATCAATAGGCATTCAAGGAGGAGTTTGATCCGATGGTTACTACATCTGATACAGACGAAGACTCCACCATTCGCCCTTTGAGTGGAGTGAGAGTTCTAGCAGTTGAGCAAATGCAGTCGCTACCATTTGCAACTCAGCTCTTGGCACGATTAGGTGCTGAGGTCGTAAAGGTTGAACATCCTATTCGCGGAGACTTGGGCAGAAGCTCTCTTCCTGCTATCAACGACGTATCTGGAAATCAAATTGGTGCTACTTTTATTCGAAACAATCTCTCAAAGAAAAGTATCGGGATAGATCTTAAGCATGATTTGGGGCAGAAAGTCTTCAAAGAACTTCTTCCAAAGTTTGACGTTATAGCTGAAAATTTTAAAGCAGGAACAATGGAGAGCTTCGGCCTTGATTATCCCTCGTTGCAATCGCTTGATAACTCGATTATTTATCTTTCGATCTCAGGATTCGGGCACGATTCAAATAGTCCCTACACTGATTGGCCTGCATTTGCCCCAATTGCCGAAGCGATGTCAGGCCTATACACCTTCAATCGTCCCTCTGAAGAAGAGCTTAAAGTTTCTCCAGCTGGTGCACTTGGTGACACTGGAACGGGACTTTTCGCTATCATCGCTATCCTTGCCGCTCTTCGCTACCGCGAAACTACAGGTAAGGGTCAATATATTGATCTTTCGATGCTGGATTCAATGGTTGCTTTCGCTGATATAGTCCCGAATTATTTTTCAATGGGACACGACCCTCGTACCCCGAGTTCACTCATTAATCACGGGTTTAAAATCATGAAAGGTGAGATTGTCATACAAATTGGCAGAGAGCATCAATTCAATCAATTTGCTGAGCTGCTCGGGAAGGAAGAATGGCTTGATGATCCTCGCTTTACTAGTCGAGAGGATTGGGTGCAGAACATAGAACTACTTCGTGAGACAGTGCATCAATGGGCAGGTGACAATGAACCAATCGAGGTTTGCAGTCTTCTAGCAGGTGCTGGAATTGCTGCAGCTCCCGTATTCACAGCTGAGGACATTGTTAATGATCCCCACATTAAATCGCGAAATATGCTTGTAGAAATAACCACTGATTCTGGCGAAGCAGCGCTTGCCGCTGGGAACCCGATAAAGATGGCTGGCGTTCGAGATCGTACTGATACTCCCCTGCCTTCACTTGGGGAACACACAAATGAAATCCTTGCGTCCGAGCTTCGGATGCCTCTTGAAGAAATCGAAGAATTAAGGAAAGAAGGCGTTATCAGATAAAGGGGTTTTCTTAGTTAGATATTATCCCTAAATCTTTGAACGTCGGGATCTGCTAGAGGAATACGCCCAACCCCTATATTGTTAGAAGGCCAGTTGGCTTCGTTCTGAATTAGAGGAGATTCTTTGCCTTCCCCGAACCAAAGAAGGTGTTTTCTTTTTTCGAATTTCCAGATCCCTACCCCCGAACTGTCAACAGAGGTTCTTCGATACGTATCAACGTATTTGATTACCTGTTCGTAGTAGCCTTCGTCCGTATTTTGAGCAAAGCACCTGGCCCAGACTTCTCCTTCGGCCCTAGTGTCATCAACAAATTCAATTCTGTGGTTGGTGATAAGAATTATCCCCAACTCTAAGCTGCCCATTGTTTTTTGCATCAGGTTGTGGAGGGCATCAGGGCCTTTCCCATATGCTCCGAAATCTGCATCATCAACAAACAGAGAAGACATAAATTCAACGTCTTTATCAGCAACTGCCGAAGAATAGTCAAACACTAAATCACGTATGGATTCTTTTGCTTGTAGACGTGTGAGTGCCTGGAACTCCTCGGATTGCATACATATAGTTTTACACTAGATTCGCTTAATCAATCTTCATTTGGTATCAATACGGTACGTCATAGATGAAAGGCCTCCAGGACCCTATGGTTATTTCAGATTCCGAACCACAAGAACCATGGGAATTACGTCGTGAGATTAAGTCCTTTTCACTTACCGACGAAGAAATAGAAGAGATCATCCATTCTGCAAGCCACACAGTTGTTTCCTGGGTTACGAAATCCAATGAACCTGTCACCGCAGTCATGCTCTATACGGTACTCGACGGAAAAATTACTGTAACTTCAACTACAAACAGAGCGAAGTACCATGCGTGGATAAGAAACCCTGCAGCTTCTTTCTGTATATGGGATCCAACAAATATCGGCCGCCAGATCACGTTACGGGGGAATATTGAGATCTTTAAAAGTGACGAATTACTCGAGCGATACACTGAAGCCTTTCTTACACGAGCTTTCGGGGGAACTCGACCTACAGAAGAACGAATAAAACGGGAACTAGAAACGTTTCAAGCTCCTGACAGGCATATGATGCAGCTGCATGTTGAATCAACAGTAAGCCATGACCTACCTGCCCTATTATCGGCGGAAAAGGCAATGCGGTAGAGTGCTTCGATGATTCCTTCCGAAGAATACATGCTTGGCCTAGTTGGACATAAATTTCCTGGGGGCAACAGAACTATTGACCGCTGGGAAAACTACCTTCTTACTGATTGCACCACCTCACCTCAGCTAGAAGATGGTCTAGCCCATCCAATTGCGCTTTTCCATATACCAATTCAAGGTGTTCAAACCTCCATTGCAGAGTTGTTTGATTTAGGACGAGTGAAAGAAACGGGCTCTGTCGGTCTAGATGGATACGATTGGGAATTTTTTAAACCACTTCGTGAAGAGATTGAGTATCGTTGCGAAGGAGAAATTGTCGAAGTGGAACGCCGCTTCACAGATGCTGGAAAAATTTATGACCGTTTCGTTTTCTCAATTGAGTTATTTGATGAAGATGGCGAGCCAGTTGCCAAAGCAACAAGCTATTGGAGGCTTCGAAGGGGGAAAGTTGAACGTTGATGTAGGTAGCAAGATCCCGCCTTTCAATATCGCCTCTGTAGATACTGAAAAGATGAAAACTATGGCTGCCCTACTAAGGGACCCATACCCCATTCACTGGGATGCCGAGGGCAATGAAAAGATGGGCATAAAAGGAAAGGTCGTGAATCAAGGCCCACTAAATTTGTCCTATATCGTAAATATGCTAATGAATTGGCAGGGGCAGGACTGCATCCGAAGACTTCAAGTCAGATTTACAGGCTGGGTTCTAGGTGGTGATGTTCTTTCTGCCCACGGAAAGGTAGTTTCGCTCGATACTACCACTGATGAACTTCTTGCTACATGTGAGATTTGGTTAGAGCGCGACGGCGAACGCCTACTTGAAGGAGTAGCTATCGTTGCTTTAACTAATAGCTAAACTTATGTTTTCTTAAGCTCCTATTTCGCTCAGAACACGTTCATAGGTTGAGTGGTAGTGATGAAGGGCTGGTTCATTTCGTCCGAAGATCACAGATTCCATTGCTTTACTATTTGCAGTGATTTGCTGACTTTCTCCTACCGCGTAGTCCTCATCCCGGATTATTTGTCCGAAGGCTTGCGACATCATTCTAAAAACTTCTCTCATTTCGATATCCGCAGAGAAATGAGGACGTAGGTAAAAACTGATAAGTGATCGATGTTGACCTGGGTCTTTAGGGTTGGGATAAGCACGAACTAGGTATAAGCCCTCTTTGGATGGCATTAATTGAACATTGGGAAACAGCCAATATACGGGTAAGGCCGCAGTTGTGATATCCCAATCGCTTTCTGGTAGCTTCCGCATTTCATCGATATCTCTTCGGCAAAGCAGCATACGATGGTTATTCCCAAAGGTATCGTAGCATTGCACATTTCCATGAAATGCGTTATGTAGCGTCATTTCATGCAAGCTACTGAAATGGTATGTTTCACCAAAAGTATCCATAGCAAGTTTCCAGTTGCACGCTACGTCGTACGAATCATTCCCGAGATGCTCTAGTTCTTGAAGGTCCCAACTTTCAAGTTCCTCTATTAAGTTGTCGGTAAGCATTTCTCCTATATCAATTACACCACTTGGATCCGGATGCACCCAAAGAAGTCCATGACGTTCTTCTGATGGGAGCTCGATAAGCCCTTTTCGTTCACTTTCAAGTTCTCCAAAGTGTTCTGCTTTGGGTAAGCCAACAAGGGTGCCGTTCGAATCATATGTCCAGCGGTGAAACTGGCAGGTGAACCGTTTGGAGGTGCCTCGCTCTTCTTCTTCGACAACCACCCCTCGGTGACGGCAAGAGTTTACGAAAGCTCGAAAAAGTCCGTCACTGTCGCGTACCGCCAATATTGGAGTCCCTAATTCTTTCACAGTAAAAAAGGAGTAGATGTCGGGTAGGTCGCCACTTAGCCCAACTAATTGAGGAGAGTTGCAAAAGAAGGTATCCCATTCTCTTTGGGCCAAGGCCTGATCAGTGTACCTACTAGTTGGATTTTCATAAAAGCAACCAGCGTCAACGTTCGTATTCGTGTCAATTCGTTTGATTAGTTTTGAGATTTGTTTTATCTGTTCAGTTTTTTTCATGAATTAAGGCCTTACTGTCAAAATCCCTATCGGTCTATAACCGTTCTACTAAAGTTCCTGTTCCTAGACCGCCGCCACAACACATACTTATAAGTCCTAATCGACCGCCTGAGCGTTGAAGTTCATGAACCGTTTTTGTAATTAGTAAAGGGCCAGTAGACCCTAAAGCATGGCCTATAGCAATTGCGCCCCCGTTAGGGTTGACTCTCTCATCGACCTCTATTCCCAACTCTTTAGCCCAAGCAAGAACTACAGATGCAAAGGCTTCATTAACTTCAAAGATGTCAATGTCATCTTTGGTGTATCCACTATCTTGAAGTAATTTTTGGGTCGCCGCTATAGGCCCTGTGAGCATCAATTCTGGGTCAGTTCCCACAAGGCAGGAACTGACTACTCGGGCCATTGGTGTTAGACCCAATTCATCTGCTTTTGATGCACTCATCACTAAAAGTGCTGAAGCGGCATCAGCTAGTTGCGAAGCGGTACCCGCCGTATGATACTTCGCGGCTTCATCAAAGTAACTAGCCCCAGAGATCGTTGAAAGTTTCGAGAGGCCTTCGAAAGTAGTCTCTCTGAGGCCTTCATCGCGGTCGTGAATATCAGAACCATCTTCTGAGATGGTAAACGGGACGATTTGACCATCGAACCTTCCTTCTTGCCAAGCTTGGGCTGCTAGCTGCTGTGATCTAGCACCATAATGATCTAACTCTTCACGAGTTAGCCCCCATTTTTCAGCTATACGTTCTGCACCTTCAAGCTGGTTCGTTGGATCATATAGTTCTTTGTATTCGTCGGTGTAACGTTCTCCAAGATATGCCTCCCCATTTTCATCTACGGGGATTTGGGATGCCATTGGCACGTGTGACATCGATTCAACACCGCAAACGATCACTATTTCAGCCATTCCTGATGAAATTAGCGAATGCGCCCATGTATTTGCATGCTGACCCGAACCACATTGGGTAGTGGTAGTGGAAGCTCCGACATGGACTGGAAGGCCAGCGGCAAGCCAAGATGTCCGAGTTACGTTATTTGCTTGCATGCCTACTTGGGCGATACACCCTCCTGCAACATGATCGACAGTGCTTGGATCCAGGTTATTTCGTCCGATTAGGGACACTAGAACGTCACCTAGGAGTTTTGTTACGTGAAAACTTGATAGTCTTCCGTTGCGTTTCGCCGTCGCTGAACGGACAGCATCGACTATCACCACTTCATTCAATTCAGACATGAGATTCCTTCCTTCATCAATTACTTTACATCTAACTTCATTCTGTGACTCGTGCAACTAATGCCGGGCAGGTACATTCGAAGATAGTCCCGCCGTTCTCATCCGTGACCTTGTATTCGTGGATTACTAACCCTCTCTCTGGATTTTTCTTGGATTCACGTTTAGAAATAAGGTGACTGGTTGATTGGACTGGCGTGTTAGGAAGAAAAGGGCTGGGGAATTTGAAGTCGTTAAAACCCAATCCGGCAATCCAGGCAATATCGCCATTGACTTCCATATTTAACTTGTTCCAGATTGCGAAAGTGTATGTGCCTGAAGCGACTATTTGCCCAAATGGTGAGCTCTTCGCTTTATCAGGGTCTACATGAAAGTATTGCGGGTCAAACTTGAGGGCAAATTCAATCATTTCAGTTTCATCTGCAGAGAACCAACGAGACTCAGATTTCTCTCCGAGAACGAGATCATCAAAGTATCTCTTTGCCATGCCGTATGGTGCGTCAGAAGTTGATGCCATAATTAGTGAGGTTTCGAGGCAATCACGCCAGAACTCTCTAAGTTGGCAATTTCTTCTTCGCTCTTTCCTAGTTCTTCGACTAAGACTTCACGATTATGCTCTCCCAATGCGGCCGCCTGATATGAGTCCTCTGGGAGCGGGTCACTACTTTTAAATGGAAAGCCGGGGATCTGCACTTCTCCTAGTAAAGGATCTTGGACAGTTCTGATTGTCCCGCGCTCAACGAAATGCGGGTGGGATAGGGTCTCGTTTGGGGTCAGCACTGGCCCACAGGGAACTCGATGCTTTTGTAGCGCCTCCAAAACTTCTTCGTCACTAGAGAACGAGGACATCCATTCTTCAATAATTGAAGTAAGTTCGGATCGGTTTTCTAGGCGAGCTGGATTTCCTTGGAATCTTGGATCTTCACTTAATTCGCTCTTTCCCATAGCTTCGTACAGGTTACCAATTTGAGCTTCAGCGCATAAGATCACGATCCAGCCTTGTGGCCCCTGAAATGATCCAGCTGGGGACAGCATTTGGAAATTAGTGCCTTGTCTTATTGCACCATACTCTCCGTTAGTCATTGATTCGGCGTGGACGGGAAGGTCCTGCATATGGAAGAGAGCATCAACCATAGAAATGTCTAAATGCGTACCTCTACCTGTTCGTTCCCTGTTAAACAGAGCATGTCCGATTGCAGCGAATGCATGAGCGCCTGCATTCGTATCCGCCAAACCAAATCCGACAAACATCGGCGGCCTGTCCGGCTCCCCTGTCATATGCATTAGACCTGCGTAGCCTTGGGCAATCAGATCGAAGCATGGCTGCTCGGATAGTGGGCCGGTCTGGCCGAAACCCGATACTGATGCCATGATCAAGGACGGATTAGACTCACTGAGAGTTTCATAATCTAGATTACGCCTTTTAAGCACTCCCGGACTGAAATTCTCCACGACTATATCTACTTTTGTTGCTAACTCTCGTATGAGTTCGGCGCCTTCTGGATGGTTCATGTCTACGCAGAAGCTTCGCTTGCCCCTGTTTTGCTGTATATGAGTACCCGCTCGCTTATTTATTCGCGGTCTCGTCGACCGGTTTGGATCTCCATACGGTGGAGTTTCAACCTTGATAACATCTGCCCCTAATTCAGTCAGTAAGCGAGTGCATGATGGGCCAGCTAAATACCGAGTCATGTCAAGGACTTTGACGCCTTCTAACCATCGTAATTCAGTACTCATAGCTGTTTACCTCAAATGATTTCCTAGGCATCTACGCTACCTCCATCTACTGCAATACTCGCTCCATTGATATACCAAGAATGCTCGCTTGCTAGAAAGGAAACTACCCTTCCAATATCTTCTGGGGTTGCAATTCTTGACGTCAAATTTGGAAAGTACTCATTTGAGGCCCAATTTTCGACGCTTTCCCAGTCTGTAGGTATCGATCTTTTCTCAGCAGCCTTCGTTAGCATCGCTTTCACTTCTTCTGTAGCTATCATCCCAGGGTTGAACATATTGGCTGTTACACCCGTTCCTTTAAGCTCCATTGCCAAGGTGCGTACTATTGCATGTAGTGATGCTTTTGCCCCGTAATACCCTGGACTGTGATTCCTTGGCTGGTCCACACCAACTGTTCCAACGAATATGATTCTCCCCCATTCTTGGGCACGCATACCACCTATCAGTGCTTGTGTAACTTTTACTCCCAATAGAACGTTCTGTTCCCATTCAAGATCCCAGTTATCGATCGACTGCCAAGATGATCCCGCTGGCTTTCCGAAGTTGTTTACAAGTATGTCAACATGGTTGACTTCGCTTCTCATTACATCTATTCCCTCGTCGGCGAATAGATCTACTTCTAACGGTTCTGCTTCTCCTCCGCTCTCATTAATTTGTTCTACAATTTTCTCTGCATCTCCATGCTCAAAACTGTGAACCCAGACTTTCACTCCTTCATCTGCAAGACAAGCTGCTATGCCAGCGCCGGTTCCCCTGTATGATCCAGTGACGAGAGCAGATTTACCAGATATGCCGAGATCCACTATTTTGCCCGTGGTTCTCTAGGAAGACCCAGAACTCTCTCGCCTAGTATGTTTCGCATGATGTCTGAAGTTCCGCCTTGGATCGTATACGCAGGAGCGTAACAAATAGCCTCAGCAATAGAGGATCCTGCTAGGGCTTTAGCACCTAAAACTCTTGCGGCAAAATCTGATACTCGTTGTTCATGTTCTGTGCAAAAGCACTTAGTTCCCGCACTAAATCCGCTTGGAAGCTGCCCTAATGCTCCTTGATAGACAAGTAGTCTTCCCAGTCTGTAGCCTATTTCGAGTTTTGCTATTTCCTGTCGGATGAGGGGGTCTGATCTATCTGCAACTCTGCAGGCTTCATCATATAACGGGCGATTCGACATTAACCGGTCAATACCCCCTCTTTCGTGTTCAAGTTGTGACATTGTTTGGGCAAATGCTCTATTTTCTTCACCTACTAGGTTGGTTTCTGAGACTCGAACATCAGTGAAGAAGATCTCACAGAAATGTTGATTGTTGACGCTGTCAACAATTGGTCTAATTTCGATACCTTCTTGATCCATCGGAACAATAATCTCGCTAAGACCTTTGTGCGGCGGGCCATCGTTCGCTGTTCTAACAATTAGGTAGCAGTAATCCGATATAGCTGCGAGACTTGTCCATATTTTCTGTCCATTGATAATAAAGTCGGAGCCATCCCTTTCAGCAGAAGTTGTAAGGGAAGCAAGGTCGGATCCTGAGTCTGGTTCACTCATTCCTATACACCAAGTTGTTTCGCCTGAAAGCATCCCAGGGAGAAAGCGTTTCTGCTGTTCCTCAGATCCGTAATTACATATTGATGGCCCCATTTGCCGGTCTGCTATCCAGCTTGCAGCTATAGGTGCCCCAACACGTATCATCTCCTCAGCGACGACCATTCGTTCTATTCCAGGTCGACCTCCACCACCATGCTCTTTCGGCCAAGTCATACCAAGCCAGCCTTCGTTTGCGAGAATCTTTGAGAACTCTTTTGAATAACCGTTAATCCATGAGTCTGGATAGGAGCCGAATTTCTTTACTCCTTCCTCAGCTACGGATCGAGCTCTTTTCTGCAAATCCTGTAACTCTTTGGGAAATGAAAATTCTAATGACATTTATTATCTCTAACTAACTCGATGTAATTGAGTTTAAAAATCTAGTTCCTATCTCAAAGGAACAGTATTAAACCTATTCCAGTGAGAGTTTTTTCTCTAAGTATGCGAACAATAATTTTCTATCTAGAGTTTATAGACAGTGCTTGCTGTCCCAGAGAATAAGGCTCTCTTCTCCTCATGACTGTATTGGTCTGCAATCCGCTGAAAAGTATTCCAAACCACTGAATATGGAAGCGTTTGGCGGTCAACTGGAAAATTAGATTCGAACATGCACCTATCAGGAGAAAAGGTATCAATCACCCAAGTAATCTTATCTTTCCAGTAATTAGCTACTAGCTCAGAAGATGGGGGAACTGTCAAAGATGACCATTCAGTATTGAAATAATTGTCCATCCCAATACCACCGATTTTTAAGTACACATTTGTGCTTTTGCTTAATTTCGTGAGCTGGTCTTTCCATTTTTTATCCACCTCGCTGTTTTTAGTCTTCCATCTGCCAATAGCTAGGGGTGCTCCAAGATGATTCAAAATAATTGGAATGTCAGGACATGCCAGTGCGAGATCGATTAGCTCATCTATTTGATCGAAATATAGCCACGCATCGAACGAGTACCCTTGCTCTGCGAGCACAGTAAGACCCTCGAGAAATAACTTCTCTCTCATGATTTCTTGAGTAGGTTTTGAGTGACTTATTGAAATTTCAGGATCATCACTCCATGCTGTGGCATGTCGGATGCCCCGAAAAAGGCCGCGGCCAGCATCTGCGTGCTCATCCAATACTTCGATTACGCGCTTTCCAAGCATTAGGTCAGCAAAGCCTACGATTCCGGATATTTTAGGACCCCCCAGCTTTTCTAGACGTTCTGATTCTTCAGCAACAAAGTATGTTTCACCTACTGGTTGTAATTCCTTTGATCTTTCTTTGTCGTAATTCGCCATACATTCGACGAACACAGTATCTGTTATATTGTGGGTTGCTGTTAAATCTTCGTAGAGTTCTTCCGCAAGGTATCTGCTTCCCCCCCGATGCCAGAGGTGGTGATGAGGGTCAATAATAGGAAACGTTGGATCTAACGCATCCTCATGGCCTAGTGCGATCCAATCAAGCCGGTCTAACTCCACGTTTATCCTTTATTCAAGTTTTCCTATTTAGGAAGTGTTTCGAGAGCGACTGGGACTCACTCTTGAGTTACTCCTAGTCCAAGCCCACCATCGATCGTTAGCACATTACCTGTAGCCCACTCTGCGGTAGCTAAGTATTCGAAGGCTTCAGCCACTTCTTCGACAGTCCCGATTCTTCCGAGTGCGTGCATATTCCCCATTCCTTCTAAGCGTTCTCGAGCTTCGTCTGCTGTTGATAAGCCAGCTCGAACGTTTATTTCAGTGATCACTCCACCAGGTCGAACGCATCCCACCCGAACATCATATTTTCCTAATTCAGCAGCCAACACTCCTGTTAAAGTCTCCAGGGCGCCTTTCGTCGCAGCGTATGGTGAAGCATTGGGAAATGCTCGTTGGGTATGTACGGACCCAACAAAAAGAGCGCATCCTTTTGATTCTTTCAAGTGATGGATTGACTCTTTAAGGAGCATCATCCCACCCACAACATTTGAGTGAAAAAGGCCCAGAAGCTGATCTTCGTCATAATCTTCGACATCGCATCTATATATGTTCCCAGCATTGCTGATAAGTACGTCTAAACCTTTTCCATGTTCGACAGCTGCTTCTACCATTCTGACGCGATCGTCACTAATTGTTACGTCACCTGCAACATATGCAGCATTTGGGCCGATAATTTCGACAGCTTGCTGTAACGGCTCTTCTCTTCGGCCAGTGATCGTAACCTTCGCACCTTTACTTACAAAATGTTTCGCTGCCCCTTCACCGATTCCGGATCCACCTCCGGTGATCAAAACTGACATACCTTCTAATGCGCGCATAGTAAATTACTCCTAATATCTACTATATGTCATTGAAGGCCGTTGTTACTGGTGGATCACAGGGTATTGGTTCTGCGATTTCCGAAAGGCTGATCGAAGCTGCTTATGAAGTGTTCATTCTCGATATCAACAGATCTAAAAATGATATCCAATGTGACGTTAGCGATGAATCCGCTGTTGCTGATATTGCTGCGAACATAGGCCCAATTGATTTACTCGTTAACAACGCTGGGATTTGGAAGTTTGGGCCGCTTGAAGACACAACACTGTCAGATTTTAGCCGCGTGCTTGATGTCAATCTAAAGGGGGCATTTAACACGATTAAGTTCTTCGGTTCGGGAATGCTAGAAACTGGTCACGGTTCGATAGTGAACATTGTTTCAATAGCTGCGAAGCACCCTAATCCCGCTGTTGGCAGTTATGGGCCTTCTAAAGCTGCCTTAGTTTCTTTAACTGAGCAAGTAGCGGTTGAGTGGGGCCCTAGAGGAGTTCGTTGCAATGGCGTAGCTGTAGGGCTTGTTCCAACCCCAGGAACTGACGATGTTTACCGAAGAGAAAGTGTTCGCAATCTCCGTTCGGAGGCTGTTCCTCTTCACCGACTTGGCTCTCCGAGTGAGATTGCTGAAGCGGTTCACTTTCTAGGTTCTGAAAAGTCAAAATATATAAACGGTCATATTCTGTATGTAGATGGAGGGCTTTCGAAAGCCTTGATGACTCTTCTTCCTCGGCCTGACAATCTGGAGTGACAGTAGTTCGGAATTAATTTTTTTTGAACTCTCTAGCTATTTTGTCTCTTAGTTCATATTTCAGTATTTTTGTCGCTCCCATGGGCCATTCGGTGAGAAACCGGACATGTCGAGGGATTTTAAATGAAGCAATTTGACCTTTGCAATAGTCAATGATTTCTTCTTCGCTGACTTCACTGCCTTTTTCGAGTTCTATATATGCGACTGGGACTTCGCCGTATTTTTCATCAGGTAGCCCTACGATTGCGGCAAGCTTAACTCCGGTGTGAGTTGAAAGGAAACCTTCCACTTCAACTGAAGCTACATTTTCTCCTCCTACCTTTAGCATGTCCTTGAGCCTTCCAGAGAAGATCACTTCTCCATTTTCTGTCATTTCTCCTAAGTCCCCAGTATGAAACCAGCCTTCCGAATCAAATGTTTCTGCATTCTTCTCTGGGGATTTGTGGTAACCAGAGAATACTCCTATCCCTCTAGCTACAATTTCTCCTAGCGTATTTGGGGGAAGCTTTTCATTAGTGACTGGGTCGCGGATTTCTATTTCGTTCCCAGGTAGAGCTGGGCCTGATGTTTGAGCCCGCTCCGCATCAGTAAGCTCGTGATTTCCCATACATACAGATCCACCGGTTTCTGTCATCCCAAAAACAGTGATTTGTTTTGTGTGGGGCATCTTAGCCTGCAACTGCATTAAGACATCCTCTGGTCCGACGTTGACAATTGTTCTAACGCTTTTAAAAGAGTCACTTCTATATTCTGGCTGTGCAATGATCTCATTCGTTATCATCGCAAACGCTGGAAACATTGCAGTTGGTTTTTCCTTGTGGATTAGTTCGAGTGCAGGTTTTGCTTCAAATCTTTTCATCGATATCAACGTTCCTCCAACATGAAGCACCCCTGAAAATGGCTGTGAGAATGCAGTATGAAACATGGGTAGCGGGGCGAAAACTTTATCACCTTGTCTTAACCCGAGATTTCCCACTCCCCCGACAACTCCTGCATGTTGCAAAACCGTGTGATTGAGGTAGCAGCCTTTTGGCATTGCTGTTGTCCCCGATGTATAGAACATTATTGCTGGGTCTTCTATACGTGTTCTGTTTAGTGTTGAAGTAATTTCTTTATCCGATATCTCTTCGCCCATTTCCTTGAACGTTGTTTCGTCGATGAACCCACGGAATTTTTTTCCGCCGAGCATAACAGCTCCATGAAGATTCGGTGCATCAGGTATCTGTAATCCTACGTTTCCATATTCCTTCGTTTCTAGTCCGGGCAAAGCGCTGTGAAGTAGCTCTCCATAGTCAACATGTTCGTCTATCTGATCACTAGTTACGATTATTTTGATATCTGCGTCGCTGGTAACATGTGCAATCTCGCGGGCTTTGAAACGGCCGTTATAAAGAACCGGAATAGCCCCTAGAAAGGCTGCGCCAAATAAAACTGCGACATAGTCTATGGAGTTAGCCATCAGAATTCCGACATGATCTCCACGCTTGACACCCATCGAATGTAATGATTTCGCTACTTTGAATGCTCTTTCGTGTAGATCTTGATAGGAGATTCTTTCGTCAGGGAAGATAAGGATAGGACGATCAGGGTGATCTTCTGCCGAAGAAAAAAATTTGAAGGTGATTGGTTCCATCAATTTGTCTCGTCCACTACAGGTATTCTCATCTGATTTTCTGGAAGTCTAGACTGGCCGCCTTTGCGGACCTCTTTGAAATTTGTACCGGTGGCTATTTTCCGTCCGGCTATGCGACCTAACGTAAGCGCTGGTGTTATCCTCATCCCTCCCATCCCGATTACTGGGCCTAGTCCGCCTGTGCAATCACCAACAGCAAATAGGTTTGGAATGGGTTCTCCGTATACGTTGAGAACCTGCATATCAGAGGAGACTCTGAAACCGCCAGCGGGGAAGTTAATCCCGACAATCATCCTGCTGGCGTGAAATGGCGGTTCGACTATTCCAATGCGCGGATCAGGAAATATCACTCTTCCGAATTTGGGGTCTTTGGGTTCAGCAGACGCTACAAGTGAATTCCATTCGCCTACACAGTGATTTAATATCTCTCCGTTGCAGCCTAATTTGTCTGCGAGGCCTTGGAGAGTAAGGTCGGATATTGGCTCCTCGGGCATTTCGTCAATGAGTTGTTTCTTAGTTCTAAATGCTCGGTCGTCAAAGATGTACCATGCGAGGCGGTCTGTCTGCCTTGCTAGTTGGTCAACGCGATAATCGTAGGGCCCAGCTTCATCATGAAACCTTTCTCCTTCTAGATTTACTGCCACTGATTCTTCGACCAACGCCGACCCAACCATTATTAGGGGCGGAATCATAGTCATGTTTATTAAGTCGCCACCGACAGATAGTCCCATGATGTGACCATCACCTACATCATGTTCTGTCCCCAAATATGGTGTAGACGCCATAACTTCAGGTTGGTATTTGATTCTAATTTGTGGATTTGCTTGGTAGCCGCCGGTGGCAAGGAGAACTCCACGGTTCGCCATATAGGTTTCAGTTTCAGTTTCGACTCCAGCCACAGAATTGTTGACTGTTAGAAGTCGGCGAACTCGCGTTTCGGTGATGACTTCAACGCCTGCAGCGCTTAGCGCTTCTTCAAAGAGGTATGTGAACATGGTCGTGTCCTTAACGTCAACCATTCGGTTCACGGAGTGCTGCTTGGGGCGAGGTAGGAACCGGTTAAACTCAAATCCTAAATCGCAGAGCCATGAATAGGTGGTAGATGATTCCTCCGAAAAAAGCCACGCTAGTTCTTCGTCAAAAGTGATACCGTATTTCTCACTCTGTCTAGAGATCTCTGCAACCATATCTTGGACGAATATATCTGCGCTGTCGTCGATACCTTCCTTAGCTTGCATGTCAAAATTCTGAAAAGCTAAATACCCCGTAGACCGTGCTGCATTTCCGCCTATTTGGGTATCGGCTTCTATCAGAATCACTGAAGACCCATTGTTTGCAGCTTCCAGAGCAGCGGCCATACCTCCTGGGCCACCACCGACAACTATTACATCAGCTTCATTATTCAATCTGCCATTCCCCCAGGCTCCATTGCTGTTGGAAACTCGCCTCCTCCCATCCAGATATCAAAAGCCGGTTTTCTTGCTATATCAACAAGTTCAAGGCGTAGGCGTGAAGTCGACAGTGTGTGGTATGTGAAGCCGAATGGGCCTTCAGTCTCAGGATTATAGTAACAAGCTTCCCACACATAGCCTGCGTCAGTTAGACGCTTATGGTCCTCCTGAAGATTTTCCGTCCAATATCCTAAGTGATGCACACCTAGATCTGCTTCGCCCCAAACAGTACCTGGGGCAACTCGGATGACTTCAAAATGAGGAGGTCCCGTGGTTGAATATACGACTTTCATATCTGCTGTGACTATTCCGTTCGGTTGTTCACAAACCATTTCGAATTCGGTTACTGACGCCCATTCGAGTCCGAGGTTTAAGCTTAATTCCTCGACTGTTTTGTCAAAATCGCTAGCGACAATTCCATAGTGGTAAAATCCGTTTAAAGGAAACATAAATCACACTCCATTTGCAGTCCATCCTCCATCAGCGAAAACAGTAGTACCCGTTACGTACCTAGCTCCATCCGACAGGAGAAAACTTGCAACTGAAGCTATTTCTTCGGGCTCTCCAACTCTTCCCGCAGGAATGCGCCCTTCAAGCCAAGCAACTTGTTGTGGGTCAACTAATCTCTCCTCTGTCATCGGTGTCCGGATTGCTCCTGGCGCTATAGCGTTGACCCTAACCCCAAGGGCAGCTCCTTCTATTGCTGCCGCTTTAGTTAACCCAACGATTGCCCCTTTTGAAGCAACGTAGTGCGCTTGGGCAGGGACTGCGATCACTGCGTTTACAGATGCGATGTTAACGATAGAAGCATATGAGATGTCAGATGATTCTGCCTTACTTGATCTGCGGCGAAACATGCCCCTTATTCCCAGCCAGGTTCCCGCAATATTAACATCCAAATGTTTTTGGAACTCCTCGTAGGTGGTGTCAACAATAAGATTTCTGGTTCTGATACCCGCACAATTTACTAAGCCATCAAGTGGGCCTACTGAGTCAAGGGCATCTTCCCAAGAGTCTTCACTTGTCACATCGAGATGTATCCCGCCGTCCTGTTCTTGCAGATCTCCAGAAATCACCTCATCCCCGAGCTGTTCCAATTTCTCACAAACTGCTCGCCCGATTCCTTGAGCCCCTCCTGTTACTAGCACTCTCATGTCAGTTTCGCTTCTCCAATCATGGTGACGTTTGATTACCTGAATCCATGCATTTACGCTTGACTTCTGAGTAAGCATTACTCCAACTATTAAGATAATCCCACCAAACGCTGCCCACCAGTCCGGAAATAAACTTAGGACAATCCATGTCCACAATAAAGCTGTGAACGGCACTGTAATGTTTCGAACCTCAAGATTCATGTTTTACAAATTTTGTAAAGATGCACTAAATTGACATGAGTACATAACAAAGATTGGAGCACCCATGGAAGACATTTTGGTAGACAGGCGAGGTGAGGTCCTATGGATAACATTAAATCGACCTGAGCGACTTAATTCTTACGGGCGCCAAACAGTAGACGAAATTATCATGGCACTTCGTGAAAATATGGATGCGAGAGTTGGGGTGATTACAGGATCCGGACGAGCATTTTGCGCTGGGGGATATTTAGGAAATTTAGCTGAGGCCGATTTTTGGAATGTTCGTTCAATGTTTGTCGGCAGCTTGGAGCTATTTGACGCCCTACGAAATGCCCCATTTCCAATTATCGCTGCAGTAAACGGAGGAGCATTTGGAGGAGGTAACGAGCTCGTCGTCATGTGCGACTTAGCGATAGCTGCTGAAAGCGCTCAGCTTGGGCAAACCGGCGTCAAAGTCGGAAGTGCACCTGTCTTGGGTGGAACAAATCTTCTAGCAATGAACATAGGAGAAAAACGAGCTAAAGAAGTTTCTTTTTTATGTAGAAAATACTCTGCTCAGGAAGCGTACGATCTTGGGTGGGTGAACAAAGTCGTGCCTGATGACAAATTACATGATGAGGTAGAAATTTGGTGTCAGGAAATAATTCAGATGAGTGCTCGCTATTTAGAAGTGGCTAAGGCGAGCTCTAATGTCATGTACCACCAGATGAGAGACAATATGGTCAACAGTCTTGGAGCGCTTATTCAAGCGATCGGCTCTCCAGATATGCTCGAAGGCGCGAATGCATTTATGGAAAAGCGTAAACCTGAATTCCCACCGCGCGGCACACGGTAAACATTCCATGACAAACTTCTACGAGGAATACAACCCGACCTTTCCTTCTCGGGCCAATTGGAACTCCCCCACTGTTCTCCGTGAACGAGCACAGAAGCATCCGGACAAAATTTATCTTGATATTCCTTGGACTAACGAATCTTTTTCTTATGCAGAAACCTTAGAAGCCGCAGAGAGAGTGGGCTCCGGAATGTTAAATGCTGGCGCCTCTCCCGGTGACCGTGTTCTGATCATGATTCCTAACTGCTCCGCCTACATTTTTGCCTGGCTCGGAAGTTCTGTAGGTGGCCTAGTAGAGGTACCAATAAATACTGCTTATCGGGGCGCATTCCTCGCTCATCAAGTCTCAACAACAACTCCGTCGATTGCGGTAGTTTCTCCAGAGTACGTCGACAGAATACTTGATGTCAGCGACGCCTTTAGTTCCATAAAGCACTTCTATCTTGTTGGGGATGACGCTGATGTCAATGCAGGGATCGAGACACTTTCCAGTAATGATATGAATGCTTCCCCATGGTCAGACTTGCTCTCTTCAGAGATAACGGATCTTCCCGAAGTGAAATATTCTGATCTCGGGTCCATTTTTTTCACATCCGGAACAACTGGACTGTCAAAAGGTGTGATGATGCCTCACGCACACATGTACCTGTTTGCTGATGAGACCGTCTCTTTAACTCGACTTACCGAAAATGATACCTACATGTCATGTGGCCCACTATTTCACGGCAACTCCCAGTTCTTGGCTGCATACCCTGCGCTCATAGCTGGATCAAGATATGTGCTACAAGAACGCTTCAGCGCTTCAGAATGGATCAACCAAATCCGATCGTCTAAAGCAACAGTTACTAATTTCATTGGCGTAATGATGGATTTCGTTTGGCAACAAGAACCAAAGGAGGACGACGCAGATAATGACCTCCGCTGTGTTTTCGCAGCCCCCACTGCGAGTTCTATTCTTGATGAGTATAAAGATCGCTTCGGAATTGAGGCATTCGTGGAGGTATTCGGATTAACAGAAACGTGCATGCCCATATTGACCCCTTACGGCGTCGATCGTCCCGCTGGCGCTGCTGGGCTACTTAACAAAGAGTGGTTTGATATCCGTTTAGTTAATCCGGAAACGGACGAAGAAGTTGAAGTTGGTGAGGTCGGAGAGCTGGTAGTGCGCGCAGTTCACCCATGGACAACATGCCAAGGCTATTTTGCCATGCCTGATAAGACATCAGATTCATTTCGTAATTTGTGGTTCCATACAGGTGATGGACTAAAGAGGGATGAACATGGTTGGTACTACTTTGTTGACCGCCTTAAGGATGCCTTGCGTCGGAGGGGAGAAAATATCAGCTCATATGAAGTAGAGCAAGCCCTAGTATCCCATCCATCCATTGGTGAAGTTGCCGCAATCGGAGTTCCCGCAGATCAAGAAGCAGGAGAAGATGAAGTCATGGTCTTTATTGTTCCTGAAGAAGGGCAAAGTGTTATCCCTGAGGAGATTTGGAAGTATTCTGAAAAACAACTCCCAGACTTTGCCATTCCGAGGTATATCCACGTTCTTGATGAGCTTCCAAAGACACCTTCAGAAAAGGTTAGGAAAATAGAACTTCGGGAGATGGGCGTTAGCAATGACACTAGCGACAGAGGACCACAACCCAAAAGGAGAAAAAGATAGTGGACCCCAATGACAAACAAACCACGGTTTTCGTTTCGCCGACGGGAACAGGTTCGGTAATGGCAATGGACTCAGCTTATGACGTTGACGAGCGCAATACCGGAAAGGACGTTTGTGTTAATTCTTCTTATTGCGGGGTGCTACCAGCGAGATTTATTGCTGAGCATTCCCCCCGCGCTGCAATTGGAATGGACTGCGGCATAGGACCTGAAGGCTCAGCAATAGCTGGGCTTTGGTATCTAGAGGCGTTAAATATACCTGCTGCCGTGGCAGATGTAATGACAGCCCACCTAGGCAATGGAGTCCATCTATACGAGAACGGTGTTATTAGCTTTGCCAATCAACTCGCTCTCGACTGCGGCGTTCTTCCCGGGGTCAGTGTTAAAGACGCCGCTTATCTACTGCTCGAAAAAGACCCTCAGGAAGCCAGCGCCTCAGAAATAACTAACCGAACAGTTATGGAGACATCTGAGAACGGCGAGCACATCATTGCTACGGACTCCATCGCTTTTGGGACAGATGAGGATACTGATACAAATGTGCTCGTCACTGCGGGGCATACAGGCCGAAGTGCTGTTCCGTACCTCCTTAAATGTCGGCCAAAGGGATTCATCTGTTCAGACGGCGGCAAAGGACTTGATGACTCTGGAGTAGCTGGGCTATATATCGTCGAGGAAGAAGGTCTAGCTGGTGCGACGGTTGACGCACGGCTAGCTCGAATGGGTAGCGGTTTATCCCATTATTACGATGGAGTTATCTCCGCTGTAAATTCATGCGCTGCTAGCAAAGGTGTCTCCATAGGGATGGGCGCACCCGAAGCTGCTTCGCTACTGCTTAACAACTAAATTATTTAGACAAGTTAACTTGTAATTTATGTTTGAGTCTGTTGGGCTGCTATCCACGTTGGCTGTGTTTCGGGTAAATCTGTTGGCAGTTGGCCTTCGCCGGGGAATCTTTTACGATTTGCCTGTGCCATGCCGTCTCGCGCCCACTCCTCCATTGGCATAAAGAAGACAAACTTCAATAAGCGCTCGGAGAATCTCCATCTAGATTCCTCCTTCCGATAGACATCCATGTAACGAAGCCCCGTGTAATACGTCTTTTCCTCTTGTGATAGTTCTGCGTGGGCTAATACGATTCCGGTCGCATTTGACTCATCAGTAAATGCGATTTTGTGACTGTGCGGAAAGTGATAGGTTGCCCCCATTGAACCTAATCTGCCTTGGTAGAAGGAGACAATTTCGTCTCTGCTTTCCATAGAAGCGGTTCCGTCTGCATGCGCAAATCTACCATCTGCGGTAAATAGATCAGCGATAGTTTCTATATCGCGATCATCAACGGCCACACTATAGTCACAAACCAGCTCTCGTATGTTCTCGCGTTGCTCCAAAAAATACAGGCGTTCTTCAATCGTTGGGTCACTTTTCTTATCCATGCGGAGATCCTACTTCTATGGTTGAATATCAGCAAGAGTCTAAACCCCAATCTATTTCGCTAGGTCTCCATTCATTTGACATGAATACCACTCAATGAAATGATCTATTTCTATTCAAGAAGTCTATGGCGGGCGATTGCACTTATCAGATGAAATGATGGACATGCCTTTTTATACCGGTGTCACTTAAAACTAAATCCTCTGAGCGGGCAACGATAGCTAGTTGTTGTGCTTGCGTAGGAATGGGTGCTTCTCTTGGGTTCATTCCTGGATTCTTAGCAACTGTTCTGAGCGAAGATCTAGATGTCTCTCGTGGAAAAATTGGCCTGATTGTAGGAATATATTTCGGAGCAACCGGAATTGGGTCAATACCTGCTGGCCGTTTTACAGACAAGTTCGGGGCTCGAAATGTCGCAACTATAAACATGCTCCTCGTAGCTGCGTCATCACTTCTGATTGCTGTCTTTGATACGTACGCCATGTGGATCGCTGGAAGTGTCGTAGGAGGAATGGGCTATGCGCTCGGAAATACAAGCACGAACGTCGCTATAGGGCATACCGTTCCTCTTGAACGCCGAACCTTAGCTATGTCTGTGAAGACATCGGGCGTCCCCCTAATGGCGACGATAGCTGCAGCAACTGCACCTTGGGCGGCAAATGTTTGGTCGTGGCAAAGAGTGTTAGTGTTCAACGCAGTCGTTGCTGCGATAACGGGACTATTTACTTATGTTGTCCTCGACGATGACCGGTCAGAATCAACGAGAGGCGCAGCGCCTACTCCCCTTCCTAAAGATTTCTACTGGTTTGGGATCGCAGCATTTCTATTAATCGGTGGTTCGCAACCTTTATATTCATGGACGGTTTCGTATTTAGAAGAGTCACTTAACGCTCCTGCAAGTTTATCCGGTGGGATTATGGCTATCGCTTCGTTCACTGGTGTGATCGTCATGATTTGTAACGGCGTTTGGGCTGATCGTCTTGGAGCCCTCAAACGAGTACCACTCGTGATGCTCCTCTTAAGTGTAAGTGCGTTATCTGTTTGTCTAGTTATTCTGGGAACTGTCATTGGAACTTTCATAGTTGTTATCGGCCTCACACTCGGTGTATCAACCCAATTAGCAGCCATAGGAACTATGCATGCCGCAGTCATCGATAAGGCGCCAAAAAGTGTGGGACGAGCCACTGGAATCACGATGACCGGCTATTACCTTGGGGCTCTAGTTACGCCAGCGGGGTTTGGTCTTCTTGTGGACATATCCGATACTTACATATACTCGTGGTTAGCTACATTAGCGATACTTATAACAGCGGTTGGAGCTTGGCACAGGGCCGGGAAAGTCCAAGCTCAACGAGATTAACTAAGGGGAACAACCATGAGATTAGACGGGAAAGTTGCAGTAATAACAGGTGGAGCTTCGGGTATCGGCGCATGTACTGCTGAAAGATTTATCCAAGAAGGGGCGAAGGTCGTTCTAGGCGATATTCAAGTAGATCTTGGAAACAAAGTTGCAGATCAACTTGGAGACTCTGCAGATTTCTTCAAGTGTGATGTCACTAGCGAAGATGATGTGTCAGGACTTATTGATTTTGCGAATGATACCCATGGGGGGAAGGTCGACATAATGATGAATAATGCTGGCGTCGTTGGTGCACGAGGACCTATAACTCAAATCCCAATTGAGGAATTCGAAGCTACGATCCAAATCCATCTCATTGGTACCTTTCTTGGAATCAAACATGCTGCTCAAACTATGAAAGAGCGCGGGAGCGGATCAATTATAAATTTAGCAAGTACCGCTGGAGTAAACGGTGGATGGGGCCCGCACGCCTACGCAGCTGCCAAAACTGCCATCGTGGGATTAACAAAAAACGTTGCTGCAGAACTATGCAGATACGGAATTCGTGTAAATTCCATTGCACCAGGGTCAACCGCTACTCCACTTGTCGCAAAAGCCCATTTGGATGACCATGAGGCAATATCAGATGTTAAAGAACGGCTTGCTGAACTCTCACCCATCCTCGGGAGGCCTGGACAAGCAATCGATGTTGCAAACGCAGCCCTGTATCTAGCATCAGAGGAGTCAGGAAATACTAACGGACATTGTCTTGTCGTCGACGGCGGAGCTACCACGGGGTCAAAACCTGGTGATCCGCCATATTCAACCCCCGAACCATTCCTCCGCGAAGGTGGAAAATCAGGTATATAAGATTTTGAGATTATCAACGGAGTGCTCCCGAAATATTCTAAATTTGGTTTCCTCTTTTCTGTCTAGTAAGACAAATAAATGAATATCGGTTTGATTCCCAAGAAATGGGCGCGTTTAACACCTAACAGTGAAGCAGTAATCGACGCGTCGACAGGCCAAAGAATCAGTTATGCAGATTTCGACTACCTTATTCGAAAACTAGCGAATGGGCTTCTAGATCTAGGCCTAGAAAAGGGTGATCGCGTAGCCATATTAAGTCAAAACTCTATTGAGAACATTGCGACATTCTATGCCTGTGGTCGAGTTGGCCTTATTGCACAACCAATGAATTGGCGCCTATCAACTCCAGAGTTACTTAGGATAATCGGAAATGGAACTCCAAAAGTCCTGATCTCCGGAGATGCCTTGGCCGACCAAAAAGCATTATTGAAACAACAAGATACCTCTATTCAATACTGGTTTGAATTCGGCCCTCTAGGCGACATGAGCTTCGAGCGGCTTATCGAGAAAAGCAATGACAGCGAGCCGATTAACTCCGATCTGATCGGCGACGACGATCCCTTCTTTATTCTTTACACTGGTGGAACGACCGGCGAATCCAAAGGAGCATTACATTCGCACAAATCGGTCTGGTATGGAATGTTAAATCAAACCGTCGCGGAACGAATCGTACCTTCTGATGTTTACATGCTGACTGGCCAGATGTTCCACATTCCAGTCGTTCTTGCCATGAATTATCAAGCACACGGATGCCCGCTCGTATTAATGAACTTCGAACCCACACTTGCACTAGAACTTATTTCAACGGAGAAGGTATCCGCATTCCTTGGAGTAACAACGATGCTCAACTGGATGATGGCTGTAGAGGACTTTGATAGCTATGACCTTAGCTCACTTCGAAATATTCAATACGGTGGTGGCCCAATGCCTAGTCGAGTTATCGCAGAGGCTTTAGATGCATTTCCTTGCACGTTGATACAGGGATATGGGCAAACCGAAGGAACAACCATGACATTCCTTTCTCAGGAGGATCACATACGGGCTATTCGAGATGGATACAGAACTGACCGCCTTCGTTCGTGCGGCAGAGAAGGGTATGTTACATCTGTCAGAATTGTTGATAAAGACGGAAATCTAGTTCCTAAAGATGGAAAGACACCCGGAGAGATCATCGTGAAATCTCCAGCAAATATGCTTGGATATTTTCAACGTCCAGATCTCACAGCTGAAACTATACGGGAAGGGTGGATGTGGACTGGAGATATCGCTACGTGGGACGAGGAGAGCTACTGCTTCATAGTTGACCGTGCAAAGGACATGATTATTTCAGGTGGTGAGAATATATATTCTGTGCAGGTAGAGGAAGCTATCGCTAAACATGATGCTGTGCTTGAAGTAGCGGTTATCGGCGTGCCGGACGATGAATGGGGAGAGTCCGTGAAAGCATTTGTGGTCTTAAAACCAGATAGGGCCGCTAGCGAATCTGAGATAATTCAGACCGCTAAAGCGAACCTTGCAAGTTACCAGAAACCTCGAAGCGTGGAATTTGTTGATGCTCTACCAAAGGCTCCAACAGGAAAAATACTGAAGCGCGAACTTCGTGAGAAGTATTTGTAGACATTTCTAGCACTAGCTAATATTAGGCTTCCAGTTCTTCTGAAATCATTTCGCGTAGTCGCACTTTTTGAATCTTTGTTGCAGACATCGGCCATTCAGTGATGAATCGGACATGGTGAGGTATCTTAAAGCTGGAAATTTTTCCTTTGCAGTATTCGATTATCTCATCTTCTGAAATCTCAGCACCCTCTACGACCTGTATGTAGGCAGCGGGAACCTCCATATACTTCACATCAGGAGCTGACACTACTTGAGCCAGAACCACATCGGGATGCCCAGAAAGCAGTCCTTCAATCTCTGCCGCTGCCACATTTTCCCCACCTACCTTGAGCATGTCCTTTAATCGGGATTTGTAAGTCACTCTTCCCTCTTCATCAAGCGAGCAGATATCTCCAGTTCTAAACCATCCATCTTCTGTGAATGCGAGTTCGTTCTTTTCTGGGTCTTTGTAGTACCCCTCAAAGAGGCAATACCCTCGAACAAGTATTTCGCCGGATTGATCAGGTCCCAAGATTTCATCTGTCTCAATATCTCGAATTTGCACTTCTATTCCGCGAAATGGCTTACCGCTCGTCTGAGTTCGCTTCTCAAGGCTGTCGTCAACGTCCCCAAAACATGAAACTCCGCCACATTCAGTCATTCCATATGCACTTATTTGAGTGGCATTCGGCATTCTTTCCTGCATAGACGCAAGCATTTTCGCCGGACCGACATTATTAACAAGACGAATTTTCAATTTATCTGGATCATAGTTTGGGTGATTAAGCAAGGCTTCAGTTATCGTTGGAAAACTTGCGAAGTTAACCGTAGCTTTTTCTCTTTCCATATATTCGATCGCCAACCCTGGCTCAAAATATTCCATAGTCAAGAGCGCAGCACCCGCATCCATACATGCAAGGAGAGGAAGAACGAAGCTCATGTGAAACATTGGCAATGGGTCCCACATGCGATCGTCCCTGCTTAGAAAGAACCTTGTTCTTCCAGCTTCCAGCGCAGGCCTAACAAGTGCCTCATGAGAAATCGGACAACCCTTTGGCATAGCTGTAGTCCCAGACGTATACATCATCATGGCAATATCACGCGTAGCAATCCGCGATCGGGACAGTTCAACTGCAGCTTCAGTCGTCCCAGATGCCATTTCTTCAAAATCGCCTTGGCTCATCATTCCAGCAGGCGACCTCTCTCCAAAAAGTACAATATTCTTCAGTAGAGGCGCATCATCCATATCTAACTTAGTCGCATCCTCTTGCCCAGCAAGATTAGGGAATGCCTCATCTAGGAGGGCTACGAAATCTACATGCTCAACAATCCGATCAGTTGTAAATAGGATTTTGATGTCTGCGTTTTTAATAACGTAGTTTAATTCTCGAGCTTTATAGCGGGCGTTAATTGGCACAGGCCAAGCCCCTAATAATTGTGAACCAAGAAAAATATCTACAAATTCTTGACAATTAGACATAAGAATTCCAATATGGTCGCCTTTACCGACACCTAGCGTTGCTAAGGAACGCGCTGACATAACTGCCCGCTCATAGAGTTCCGAGTATGTGATATCAAGATCTGGGAAGAGAATAGCCTTATCGTCTCCCGCTCTATTTACTGCACGCACCAGCAAATCTGGAACCGTATAGACGTCTGCAATTTGATTCATAACGATCCTTAATCTTGCAAGATAGAAAACCCACCGGCAAGCTAGATGTATGGGAAATGAAGCAGCCCACCGGACCACTTCAGAAGTAGCTGAGAATCATATTAGTGCAGTTTTGGGTGGAGACCCCAAGCAGATGGCGGATGACTACGCAGAGCACGCAATTCTTGAACGAGGTGGCACCACTTATAGAGGTAAAGGAAAAATACAAGAATACTTTCGCACTGTCCCTGAGCGCTTAGGTGACGCTGAGATATTTTTTGACAAACTAATTATCGAAGGAGAGAAAGCAACCTTCTTTTGGCGAATGGTTGGCGACACGCTTATCGCATCAGGACAAGATGTTCTAACCATCCAGAACGGAGAGATCACACATCAGGTCGTGCACCTCGATTCTCAGGACTTCTAAGACTACCTATAGGAGTTAGTCCCGACCTTCCATAATTCCGTCTGCACCTGGCAACCACGATGCAACTCCTGCGACCGGTAGTGCACAGATAACCGATTCAACTATTTCGGCTTCACTTGCTCCAGCATTTCTAGCTCCGTTCGCATGGACATTCACGAATCGCGAAGAAAATTCAGCTGCATTTACTGTGCAAAGAAGCAGTTCAACATGTTTAGCATCAAGTAAGTTCTCAGCTAGGGAAAATTCTCGCATAAGAACGTAGCCTTCAAGTGCCCGTGGAGCTTCCTCAGCCATAAGCTGCACGTATGTTGGAATGAATCCAAAATAGCCTTCGAAATATTCCAAACACGCATCTTTATCTAATTCAAAATCTGGAGAAGCTTCTTCTGGATCTCCTATCTCTTCCCCATAAAGGCTATTCACAGCATCAGTAAACTTTGCGTATACACCCTCACCTCTACTTATAAATACTGTTAATGCAGCTCCACGAGCGTCATTAAGAGACAACCCTAGATCTTTCGAACGGCTAAGTTCTTTCGCAAGTAGTGAGTCGTGCCCCTTAACTGCAGCTGCAGCTGCCATGTATAAAGCCTTAGCCCAAGCAGGAACAGCGCCGTCACGATCTGTCACATCTCGAACTCTCGCATATCCTTCCGCGAACTTGTGAGACATCGCAGCAACCTCACCGGATAAAAGCGCATCACTTCCTAAAGTATTGTGGTCAGAATTTGTAGACATATTTCCCCCTATTAAAGCGAGTTTACTTCACCACCATCAGCAACGAAACACGAACCCGTTACGAACCCTGATTTACTTGAAACCAAATAGGAAACTAGCGCCCCAATCTCAGATGGTTCTCCCATTCGCCGAAGCGGGATTTTTCTTAAACGCGCATTCAGGGTTTTCTCATCCTCTAAAACTGCTGATTGAGCATCGGTTACGAATGCTCCGGGGGCAACAGTATTGACTCTGATTCCATATCGAGCCCATTCGGCTGCAAGTGCTTCTGTCAGCCTCATCATGGCGCCTTTCGAGGCGGAATAACCGACAAGCAAAGCCTTACCTTTAAGGCCAGAGGTCGATGCAATATTTACTATGGAACCTTCAACGCCACTTTCGATAAAGTATCTCGCAGCTTCCTTGGCAAGAATCGCAGGAGCGAAGACATTTACCGCAAAAGTCTTTTCCATAATCTCTATGTCGGTATCAACAAACTTCCCAGCAGGAGCAATCCCAGCATTATTCACCACGGCAGACAGAGAGCCAAAAGTTTCAAGAGCAAAATTTACGAGTCCTTGCACCTCGTTGCGATTTTCCATATCTGCGACACAAATAGCTATCTTCCCAGGAGAATATTCGGAGATTGCTTTAAGTGCACTTTCTGACCTTGCGGCCGCAATTACAGACGCTCCTTCGTCGACAAGATCTTTTACTATCGCCTCGCCAAGCCCCCTGCTAGCTCCGGTAACAATAACTACCTTATTGGCGAGGTTAAGATCCATTCCCAAGCTCCTTCACAAGTCGTGATGCAATCCCTAATCGTAGAACTTCTGAGGCTCCTTCATATACTCGCATTGGACGCGCTTGTCGGTAATATTTTTCGATCTTCGATCCCCGAATCAAGCCCCAACGGCCCATTGACTGCACGCACCGATCTACCACTCTCGTGGCTGCCTCGGTTGCTGTTAGTTTTGCTAGTGAGGATCGATCCAAGTTTCCTTCCGGATCATCTGCCGCCATTGCAGCAGTTTGGTAAGTTAGCAGACGGGACGATTCAAGATCAGACCATGAATCAGCTAACAGAGTCGCTACTGGACCATGTTTAGCCAGTGGCCTTCCAAATTGCTCTCGCGCAGAACAATGACGAACCGCTTCTTCAAGGGCACCCTGCATCAAACCAACAGCAGCACCAGCAACAGAAATTCGAAAGACAGAAAGAGTAGCTAACACATGGCGAAATGCTGCACCAGGCTCTCCCAATCTGGAGGATTCCGGAAGGACTACATTATCAAATACCAATTCGCCCAGAACATGCGGGGCGATTATTTCGGGAGAGGGTGAAACTGTTAACCCGTTGACATCTGCAGGGACAAGGAATAATGAGTACCCATCCCCTTCTTTCGCCAGCGTCGTATAGAAAGACGCCGAACCAGCATTAGAAATAAACGATTTTGCCCCAGTTAAGATCAATCCATCCTTCGTCACTTCGGCTTTTGTATTGATCCCCTTAAGGTCAGATCCAGCTACTGGTTCAGTCAAAGCAAGAGCTGCCAATGCATCACCTTTCCCTACAGCAGGAAGCCATTCTTCTTTTTGGGATTCTGAACCGGCACGAGAAATCGCATAACTTCCAATACCCTGCAACGCAAATAACGAATCTAAATGAGAAGAGGTTTTCATAAAAACCTCACGAGCCAAACACACCGCAAGTGGATCTACTTCATCGAATCTTCCCCCGTAAGCGGCTGGAACCATAAGATTCGAAAGACCACTAGAACGGAACGCATCTAAAGTAGGAGCGTGCATTGCACTAGATTCATCAGCTTCGATCGAGAAGGGTTCGACCTCGTTCGCTAGCGCTCGGCATTCATCAACCATTTGTTTATGATCAGAGCTTATTTCGATTGGTAAAGACACCTAACCTCCAGTCAATCACGTCAGCCTTGACATGTTACTTGGATTATCCACGAAGAGGAAGTGAACTTACATAATGACAGGATGAAATCTCCAAGATACAATATCTCAAAGCCCCTAGGAGGATCTACTTATGACAATGACCGAGACCCACGTTGACAAAAATGACCTTGCCGAAATGACTCCAGCTGAGTTTGTAGGCTTAATTAGGGCAGAGTGCATGAAGCCAGGACGCGGGATGTACGACCACCCATTAGTCAATGGACTCGAAAATGGATCCATCACCACACCTCAACTTCAACTATTCACTGAGCAGTTCTATCTTCATATTTCAAAGATGCTTCCTTGGATAGGGGCGATCTACGTTCGATGCCCGCATGAAGATGTCCGAACATCTCTTGTAAAAAACCTCGCAGAAGAATGCACCGGATATGAAACTCAAACAGATGCACACCCTGAACTGCTTCTTCAATTCGCCCAAGCCCTTGGATCTGACACCGATGCCATAAGGACGGCCGAGCAAAGACCAGCTGGACGAAGAGTCACTGATTATTTCGAATTTATGGGCCTGTGCCGTGATTGGTACGTCCCCCTATCCGCAATTGGAATTGGCCTCGAATCCTTTGTCCCAGAAACATTTACGCGAATGGTTGCTGCCTTCAAAGACAACTACGGAATGTCCGATAAAGATGTGATTTTCTGGACAATGCACATTCTTGCTGACCAAGACCACGGCGACGAAGGAATAGAGATGGTCGAAAATTACGCAATTACGGGCGAAGCCAGAAAAGCGGTGTTTGATGGAACCGTTGAAACCAGTCGACTTTTCCATGACCTTTGGATGATATACGAACAGGCGTAACTCACCTTCATAGGACTCCTTATGGGAACTTCCACTGACCCAAGAGATCGAAAAGCTCCTTAAAGAATATAGCGCTGCTGACTGCGCCCCTGTTTGAACTCAGTAAGTTATTGCCCTAGTTGGACATAGGACTGCGGCCTCCTCAAGAACATCAGCATATTTAGCATCAGGTTTATCAACCAAGACTTCTCCTAAGTCGTCGGCTCCTATAACAAAAATCTCGGGCTCTAAACGAACACAATACCCAGTCCCCTGACAGATAAGTTTGTCAATTTTTACGTGTAATTCGGGATTTGACATTTGTCGTTATAAATTCCGCAGGATCACAGGAAATGTTCCGTAAGCGTCGTGATAACTCAACTCTGTAAATGCCGGCATCTCAGTTGGGTCCAACTCAATGCCAGCCTCAAAAAGCGCTAGCGCAATATTTACCAATGTTCCATCAGTTCCCTCGTCTCCATCCGTTCGTGCGGAAAGACCGGTAACCAATGTACGCCCAATACAAGTATGTTCTCCCCCGCCGAATGCAAATCCCCAAGGTTTCACTCCGTCAGCTTCTCGATAGGGGTCGAATGATTTTGCATCTTCACCAAAGACGGAAGTGTCTCGGTTCGCTGGGGTGAACAAACATGCGACGCGCTCCCCTTCAGCTATTTCTGTTCCGTCGCTCAGGACTACATCCTTTAATGCAATTCTTAATAAAGCAGGAGAAGGCAAATGCAGACGTATGGCTTCATGTCCTGCACGTTTTAGAAATTCCCGATCAAATCTTTTTTCGTAGTCTTCGGGGTGTGCTTCAAACCACTCGTGGAGATGCATCATCATATGCGGAACTGCATGGGTGGTCGTTTGGCTTGAAGCAACCGTGTATAAGGTCGCTTCCCTTAAAGGAAGTTCATCATCCCAGTCCTCATTCCAGTGAAGATACATCAATGTGAGCAAATCTCGAGGTAGTTCATCCTCTGAAATGTCCCCTGCTTGAAATGCCGTGATAAGTTCACGGCGACGTTCTACTGATGGACCGTAGAACTCTTCGACAAAACCATCACGTATTTTCAGTATCCTATTGATAACCTCTCCGTGGTCTTCTGTTGACCATTCAACGGTTGCGCCAGTTCCCAATTGCTCAACATACGTTCGGAAGGCGTCTGTACGCTCAGGAGTATCCACTCCATCTATTCCGGTTGTGACGGCGGATATTCTTGCCAGCATGTTTCGAACTAGCAGGCATAGATCTGCTCGAACTACCCCATCTTCTCCACGATTACGCTCGCATTCTTCGAGGGATTTCGCTATGAGCGGAAGGAGCTCTTCTCTCTCATAGTACTCAAGAGCTTCTTTGCGGAAGAGTGGGGCCTCAAGTCTTCGGCGATCAAAGTGCTCTCCATGATCAATCGTGAGCAACGAACCCCCGAAAAAAGGCTGGCTTTCTTGGTGAGACCCCTGACGAAAGTCCTTCGATTTTAGTATTTCGTCCACGGACTTATAGTCAACAAAGTGCTGGATACCTACGATGTGTGGGGGCGGTTCCATATCTCTTATGGTTTCCATATCCTCTACAATCTCCTGTGCTAGATCAGTAGTTTGGAAATTAGCATGCGAACCGGCTATTAGTCCAAACTCAAAATCGCCGTATTAAATATTGGGCTCCAGACCCGGCTTCGGATCTACAAAGCCTTTTGTTATTTTGTTCTAGCTCAGCAAATTAGATAGCTTTGTCGAATGGAACAAAAACGAAGTTGGATAAACGCTACAACTCTCGGTGACCTGATTGATATGCGGGCTGACCTGCACCCTGATAAGGAGGCGATCGTGTTTCGGGACGATCGCTACACCTACAGCGATATTGCCCATGAGTCAGCTAAAATTTCGAAATCCCTTCTAGCTTTGGGAGTGGAGCCAGGCGACCGCATTGGCTACTTCCTTGGGGAATGTGTTGAAACGGTTTCGATAATGCTCGGCGCATCGAAAATTGGGGCTATCTGCGCTCCTATTAATTCCCGATTCAAGCCTAGAGAGCTTCGTCAAGTAATTGTCCACGCAGGTATGAAAGTCGTATTCACCACCGCATCAGATGCAGGAACAGACTTCAACGAATTAATTCAAAGAACATTTCCACAAATTGCTGAATCCGCAAGCTCTTCTCTGAATTTTCAGGAAGCGCCAGAACTGCAAGCGATAGTGGTAATGGACGAAATCGAACGAGCCGGAACAGTTAACCTCACTGAGTTGAATCGGCTTGCTGAAAGTGTGAGTGATGAGGATGTGCTCTTCCGGCAATCTGGAGTGCGGGTCAGAGAAACAGCAATAATTATGTATACCTCAGGCACTACCGCAATGCCGAAAGGGGCAATGCTGAGCCATGAAGCATTCAGTAGGTACGGAATGTCTCTTCAAGAGCGGATGCTGCTCAACGAAGATGACAGGATTTGGTCAGCTCTTCCGATGTTCCATATAGGTGGTGTAGCTTTTATGCTGGCTTCGATATTTGTCGGAGGCACTTATTTCCATACGGGCCATTTTGATCCTGGAGTGGCCCTTGCCCAGATTCGGGATGAAGAGTGCACTGTTGCCCTTCCAGCATTTGAAACTATTTGGCTTCCAATCATTAGCCATCAGGATAGGACTGATAGCGACTTTGCATCTTTACGGACTTTAATGTGTGTCGGAGTTCCTGAGAGGCTCCGCGAATTCCAGAAAGCGACTCCGAATGCCCCTCTGCTTAACGCATGTGGACAGACGGAAGCTTGTGCTTTTCTCGGACTATCAGAGTTGGACGACGACCCGGAACTTCGGTTTACTAAAGGGGGATTTCCAATGCCCGGTTTAGAGATCGAGGTTCACGACCCAGATACAGAAGCGACCCTGCCCTTTGGAAGCGTCGGCGAGCTTTGGTATCGGGGGCCTGCTATGTTCGATGGCTATTTTCGAGATGAAGAGCTAAACGAAACAGTCTTTGACGAGAGGGGATTTTTCCGAACTGGCGATATATGCGAGATCGACTTAGATGGTCGCGTGACTTTTATTTCTCGATTGAAAGATATGTTAAAGGTTGGTGGCGAAAATGTGGCTGCAGCTGAAGTAGAAGGGTACCTCCTCACTCACCCTGCAGTAGCTCTAGCTCAGGTCGTTGCTGCTCCCGATGAACGATATGTTGAAGTTCCTGCTGCATATATTCAATTAAATCCCGATTCGGAAGCAACAGAGAAAGAGATTATTGATTTTTGCAAAGATGAGATAGCCACTTACCGTATTCCAAGATACGTTCGATTCATCGATGAGTGGCCAATGTCGGGGACCAAGATACAAAAGTTTGCCCTTCGAGAAATGATCGCAGAAGAACTTGAAAGTAAAGGAATCACATCCGCTGAAAAGATAAGATCTTCAAAGGATTAGAATTTAGTCCTCAAGCCCTTCTTTCCCTGCTTCTCTCATAAATGGGACACTTGCCATATGTTGTGGATCTGTCGCTTTGGACCCTGACGTAAAGCCTGCGTCAACTGTGAGGCAATGCCCATTGGTGTATCCTGACTCATCAGATGCTAGGAAAAGAGCTGCATTTGCAACGTCTTCAGCAGTTCCGGCCCGCCCTTTTAACGGAGAATTACCTGCAAGCGTTTCCCGAAGCTTATCCATCGCAGTGAAGTCGCCCAGATGCGCTTGGGCGGCTAGTGGGGTAGCTACTCCACTTGGCGCAATACAATTGACTCTAACCCCATACCTGCAGAGTTCTGCTGCTGCGTTTCTTGTGAGTCCCACGATTGCGTGCTTTGCTGTTGCATAGGCGTGAGGGCCAAAGCCACCGCTTAAACCCGCAGTACTAGCCATATTAATGATGGAACCACTTTCTTGTTCTTTCATTTTTGCCGCAGCATGCTTGATGCCTAGAAAGGAACCAGTAACGAGGATCTCCAATGTTTTTTGGAATTCGTCGAGCAAAATTTGATCGATTGGAGCTCTAGCACCAACTATTCCAGCATTATTCATCATCACGTCTAGGGTTCCTGTCACACTCGTCGCCTCTGAGATTAATTCTTCAACTTGTTCTTCACGAGTTACATCGCAGAAGAGAAATTTTGCTCTATCTCCTAGCCGTGCAGCAACTTCGTTACCCAAGTCACGTTGGATGTCACCTAGAACGACATATGCCCCTTCATCAATGAAAATTTGGGCTGTGGCTTCACCAATACCACTTGACGCGCCAGTTATTACTGCTACTTTATCCTTTAACCGCCGACTCATTTCACTAATCTAGCAATAACCGAACAAATGGTTGGCTATTATTAGATAAACATTGTAAGGGGGAATCATGTCCAGCGAAAAACTTCAAGAGAAATCAGTACAGCCCATAACAACAGACGAAATTACTAGTGAATTAAACCGGCGTGGGCACATAGTGACTTCGTGGGAAGGTATAGGTGGAATTACTTTACCGACTGAAGCTATAGCCACGATGTACAAAATTGGCCTTCCTGAAAACCCCGAGGCTCCCACAGTTTTCAAAATGAATTTTCCTCCCGGTTGTACGATCGAATCCCATACTCATGCGTGTGACTATTCAGAGATAGTGCTTGAAGGTTCTCAGATGATAGGAAGGACTTGGCTATATCCAGGTGATGTTCGCATAGGGTTAGCAAATCGTGGGTATGGGCCACTTGTCGCTGGACCAGAGGGTGCCACGGTGTTAGTTATCTTTGCAGATAGTAACTGGGAAGGCATTCCACTGGGCAAGGGATCAGGCGACACGCTGGGCACCACCGAGATTACCGATCGATTTGAAGCATAACCAACGACCTTTGCTCCCAGAAGGAAAACTAGACCGTCCTCAATGGGTATCAGAAGTTACGACTGATTCTGTTCGGCATTTCGCATGGGGCATTGGCGACAATAACCCGTTATGGACCGACCCAGAATACGGACTCAATTCTATTTGGCAAACAACAGTCGCCCCCCCTTCGTTCGCATACGCTGTTGATGAAACAACTGTTGCTCCTGGAATGCCTGATTATGAACGTCATTATGAAAGTGTCGAATGGGAGTGGTTCCATCAATTCGAACTTGGAGACCAGATTACATCTGAATCAAAGTTACTTGAAGAAAAGCATGACGAAATAGCAGACGTTACTCGACAGCGTGGTGAAATTTCATTTAGATGCGACGTTAAAGGACTTGTAGCAAGAGCTAGCGTAACAATTCGCAGAGATAGAGTGCCGCTTACGGGAATCGATGACAGAGATGAAATCAGATATAGCCCGGAAGAGCTTACGCAAATAGAAGAAGACATTGTCTCTGAAGAATGCTGTGGGGCAATCACCAGATACACAGAAGATATTGCCGAGGGAGATTCCCTAGGAACTATTACGAAAGGCCCTCTAAGCATCATGGATATTGTCGCGTGGTGCGCTGGGACCATGGGATCCCCTAAAGACCAAAAGGGATTTAGCTCTGGTGGCCTTGATGACCAAGCAGCTACTGGACCACAATTGACATCTTGGATAGTTCATTTACTTACCAACTGGATGGGAGACAGAGGGGTTTTGCATACTCTTACTGTCCACTTTTCTGGGTTGCCTTTTCTCGGAAGCACGACAATAATCAGCGGTAAAATTACCAAGACGTTTTTTGATGAGCGTGGAGATTTTTGTGAAATCGCCCTTGATTGCGTATTACAAAATGAGGAAATAATTGCAACAGGCCAAGCGGTCGTTCAGCTTCCAATCAAGACGGAGGACGATAGTTAGATCAACAGAAATGTTAGTCACTTCTGAACAAGTGGGCGACGCTTAGGTCTCTTATCTGTATAGATATCTTTGGTCAACATTCACATATTTTTCTTCCCCTAGAAGGGCAAGAGTTCTATCCACATCAGCCGCCAAGACCGAAAGTATTTTTTCTACTCCTTGCTCGCCCCCTGCAGCAAGCCCCCAATACCATGGCCTCCCACCGCAGGCAGCTGTAGCTCCGACCGCTCGCGCTTTAACAATATCTTCCCCTCTTCGTATCCCTCCGTCAAAGAAGATTTCAGCCCGGTGTCCTACGGCATGAACAATCGATTCAAAGACACTCGCTACTCCTGGAACAAAGCTCATTTGCCTTCCACCATGGTTAGAGACAATTACTCCATCAGCACCCGAGTCAACCGCATTAATTGCATCCTCTGGAGTCATAACTCCTTTTACTAGAAGTGGCCCGTTCCATCGATTTCGGATTATCTCCAAATCATTCCACGTTCTGGTCTGATCAACTAATTCACGATCAGTGTATTCACCGATTGAACTCGCATCATCTCCTTCAGCAAATCCAGCGAGATTGGCAAATGTGATATCTGGACCGTTAAGAAGTCCAAGTAGCCATCTAGGCTTTCGTAGCGTATTAATAGCATTCCTAGGCCGTATCCGTACTGGCAGAGACATTCCATTTGCAAGGTCGCGTTCTCGTTTACCCACCACTGGCACATCAACCGTTACAACCAACGCTTCGTATCCTGATATTTGTGCTCTATCAATCAATGACTCGACAACTTCTTCATTCCCCCATAAATAGAGCTGGAACCAGAGCCTTGCATCTGAAACTTCTGCTATTTCTTCAAGCGTGTAGCCTGATGCAGTACTGACGCAAAAAATCGCTCCGCAGCGACCCGCTGCCTTTGCTACCGCTAACTCTCCTTGCGGATGGGCGATTGTTGCCATACCAGAAGGTGAAAGGATGAAAGGTAGCTCAGTTTTATTTCCGAAGATCTGTATTGAACTGTCTCGATTTGAAACATCAGTCAAAAACCTAGGCCTCAATTGGATCTCATTGAGGGACCGTCGATTGGCTGCAACAGCGAGTTCACCATCAGCTCCCCCATCGATAAAATCCCAGACCATTTTCGGAAGTTTGCGCTTGGAAATTTCCCTAGCATCACGAACCGTATTTATCGCGTCAATACCGGTCCGATTTTTTGCGAGCATTTTAGGAATTTTAGATATTTTCATATGCTATTTTCAGTCATACTTATGTTATCTCAGTTGTGGCATCAAAATCATATGAATAGAACCAGAGAAGCCATTCCATTCCTCAACACTCTCCGACTCCTCGTGTTCGCTGATATACCTACGTAAATCCAGAAATGTATCTAGACGCTCAGAAAGGGCACCAGTATTTTGTATCTGTATTATTTCCGCATGGGATGGTGCTCGTTTAAACAGTTATTTGGTAAAAATTACAGGATACTTTCCAAAGTAGGGCCTGGTAGTTGAATCATCCATCTCGGGAGGGTTATCAGGGTCGGGGCTACATCCATTCAAAAACAGTGTTTGCACAGCGACCGGGACTAGGCCAAATAAATGGTCTTCCTCAGTTGAATTCGTATCGAAAACAAGCCCTGCAGCAAGGTCTTGCCCTATACATGCGTGCATACCTTGCCCAAAACTCAGTCCCCAAGGGCTAACACCGTCGGGCAATTCACGATTTGGGTTAAATTCCTCAGCGTCGTCGCCAAAGGAAGCCTTATCCCGATTAACGGTTTCAAGGTCGATAACCACCCTGTCTCCTTCTAGAATCTTGATTCCAGATGTGAGTTGGATTTCTTCTAGCGCCCATCGAGCAGCCGTTGGAGAGGAAGGTTGAAGTCTAATTGTCTCATGAGTAGCTCTCTGGAGGAAGACTTTATCGCTATAGGCTCGTTCTCTATCTTCCGGATGGGTTTCTAGCCATTTAAAGATATTGTGGATCACCCTTGTTAGTGCTGTGGCGGATGTGTGGGCTCCAGCTAAAAGATAAAAGGCAATTTCTCTTCGAAGCGATTCTCTGGTCATTGGTACTTTGTCTTCATTTCGTAAGAGAACAAGCAGCACATCGCGAGGTAAATCTTTTTCGTCTAAATCGCCATTTTCGAATTTTTTCAATAGTTCTCGTCGGAGTTCAATACCCGGCTCGAGGAATTCTCTATCAAAGGCTTCAAGTTTCTCTTGGATTTCAGTACGTTTAGCATCCACATCACCTGTGTAGAAACCTAACGTGGCGCCTTCAATAAATGAAGTCAAATAGTCATAGAGTCTATCTGTTTCCTCATATGTCCCTAATGGGCGATCCACTCCCGCAGTTAAGGCTGCCAGATTCATCATTAGTTGATGGCCGAAGTCAACAAGTTCAGCTCGGCCTTCTTCGAGATAAGGGTTAACAGTATCTTGGATAATTTGTGGAAACATTTCCCTTTCATATTCGAAAAAGGTATCGCGGCGAAATAATCGATTCTCCAGCCTTCGTCGTTGCCTATGCTCATCCCCGTGCAAATTAACTACCACATCCTCCATAACCACTTCACCGGCGTCATAGAGTGCTTGGCGAAGAGCTTTATGCCGGTAGCACTCTCTGGCATCCTCAGGTGTAGTTATAGTGATATCCGCCATAATAAGACCTCTACTCGTTTCTCATATCTTAGGCTTTCGTAGCCTAATCGTCACCTTCGGAGGTGAACACAACAGGGTATTTAGCGAAATGCTTTCTCTCAGAATTCATATCTAGCTCGGGAGGATTATCTCTATCTTTTCTCCCCCCCGCCGACAGGAGTGCATGAACCATAACTGAGACTGTTCCATACAGTGAATCCCCAGTGGGCCTTGTTTCGTCAATTTCCAGACCCCCGTCGAGTTCTGCTCCTACGCAAGCATGAGAGCCTGCTCCAAAGCTCATACCCCAACGCGCTACCCCATCTGGGACGTCACGATGCGGGTCATAAACGGTAGAAGTGTTCCCAAAAATCTCTGGATCTCGATTAGCTTCAATTAGATTCAGAACCACATGTGCTCCTCGAGGCAGTAGGGTTCCATCTGATAATTCGACATCCTCTAGTGGCGTGCGAAGAGCGACAGGACTTGCAGGGCTTAGCCTTAGTGACTCATGCATGCAGCGTTGAACAAATGCTAGGTCATCTCTAGCTAGATCGAGATCGGCTGGATTTTGCTCCCCCCAGCTGAATAAGTCGTCAACGGTGTGGGTGAATGCATTAGCCGTCGAATGTGCACCAGCTTGAAGGTAGAAACATATCTCACGGAAGACAACGTCGTCATCTAAATCGAGTGTTTCGGCATTGCGCAAAAGAGTAGTGAATACGTCCCGCGGCAACTCATCCTCGGCAATTTTGCCGTTTTTTAAATCTGAAAGAAGCTCTTCACGCCGAGTTTTAGAAGGAAGGAAAAAGTCTTTATGAAATGAATCCATTGCTGCTTTTACTTCGGCTCGGACTTCATCTTTGTCCCGAGTGGAATGCATGATAGTTGCGCCTTCACTGAATTTCTTTACTTTCGAGTACAGCAACTCTGTTTGCTCTTCATTCCGAGGGTCTTGGTCTATTCCCGCAATAGTCGCTGTGAGGTTCATTGCACAGCGATATCCGATTTGAGCAAGGTCCCCTGCCCCTTTTTCGACAAAGGGCTTCATCGTGGCGTCTATTGTTTTTCCAAGAATCTCATGTTCCCAATAACTAAAGATTTCTCGCCGGAATAAGCGGTTCTCTAACCTTCTTCGCTCCCGATGCTCTACTCCATGGAGGTCGAGCAATGTTCCCTCCATGACGATTGCGCCTTCTGTGTAGCCTGCCTGTCGAAGATGCTTTGATCGGAAAGCTTCCTTTACATGTAACCATTTAGAAAGCTCGATCCTCATATTTTCCTCAAACTATTTGCATCCACTAGAAGAAAGGATAGGTTCTGAATCATGAGTAATCCAAATGAAATATTCGAAACGTTTCTGGATTCTGTGGAATCGTGCGACATTGACCGGATTCTTCAAAGTTTTACTGAAAGGTCAAGTTGGCAGAACGTTCCCCACGTACCCGCTATTGGCCTTTCCGAAATTCGGGCAGCATTCGAATCCATTGTGCAGCGTAGCTCGAGAATTCAATGGGATGTTGTTTCTTCCGCTTTTGAAGGCAGCAGAGGCTGGATCGAGAGAGTCGACCGATTTTGGATTGATGGAATTGAATATGCGGTGAGATGTAATGGCGTCTTCGACTTTGATGTAGAAAGTTCCTCAATACTCTCCGTCCGTGATTATGTTGACTTGGGAGAGTGGCGGTCTCGGTTAGCAGATGCAAAGCTCTGAATACTTCAGTTGCCTATTCGTAGGCTTTTTCCCAAGTAAGAATTTCTGCCGCCCAGTTTCCTACCTTCCAACCTGGGATACTTCCGTGCTCTGGCCACGGGCCACTCAGATCAACGCGTGAGCCTCGAGAGATCACTTCGTTAAGACGAGACTTGTCATTCAACATTGTTATATCTGAAGTTACGTCACCATCTATGATTATCACGTCAGCGAGTTTCCCCTCTTCCAGCGTCCCGAGATTATCTTCCATTCGCATGGTCCACGCACCATTTTTCGTTGCAGTTGTAATTGCTTCAACTTCACTAAGGCCAAGCACCTCGACAAAGATCTCCAATTCTCTAGCATGCCAGTGCCCATATGGAGTGAGAGCGAAACCACTTTCCGAACCGGATACAAGTCGAATTCCCGCATCGTATGCTTTTCGGATCATTTTTGCAGTTTGCTCGATCTCGCCACGGAAAATATCTTCCATACCCGAACTAGAACCGACCTTTGAACCGAAATCAGCCAAGTTCGCTAGGAACGTAAAAGTCGGACATATAGCTACATCGTTTTCGACGACTGCTTCCAAACCTTCTTCATCCATAAATGAGGCATGAAGAATTAGAGAAACTCCTTCTTCAGCACATACTTTAACACTTTCTGGGTTTCGACAATGTGCCATTACTGGAACTCCCAGATCTTTGGCAGCGTTACAGGCAGCTCGGACCTCTTCCCTGCTCCAAACCATGAGCTCGCCTGGGCGCCCTGAAAGTGACCCTGTTGCATGGAGTTTGATCCAATCCGCTCCGTATTTTATGTGGCGTCGAGTCCACATGATCACTTCATCAACGGAGTTTACAATTTGTGCATATCCGACTGTTCCCTTATCTGGAATTAGATGTCCCGCAGTTCCTCCAACCGCAGTCAACAGCGCTTGAACACCTGTCTTCATTCTGGGCCCTTGAATAACCCCAGCCTCTATAGCGTTCCTAATCGCCGGGCCAATGCCATGCGCAGTGTCGGGATCAACAAAACTCGTAACTCCGGATCGTAGAATTTTTACGAGATTCTGTGTTGTCACTAGAGCTGACATGACAGAGTCACGATGAAAAAAGAGTTCATCGTTTGACTGGACATCATCAAACGTGCTGTGAAGGTGAGAATCAATTAATCCAGGCATAACTGTTTTGCCGGTTGCATCAATCACAACTGCGCCTGTGGAAACTTTGAAGTTATCTTGATTTCCTATACCTGCAATTTCTCCGCCACGAACCCAAAGAGATGTTTCTGACACTGGTGCTGTCCCATTGCCATCTACTAGCATTCCATTCGTAATAAGTATTTCTTCAGGCATGATATAAGGTTAGATCATAGACTACGGTAAGACTACAAATGGAGGAACGAATGTTTCGGCATTGTGTAATGCTTAGATTCAAAGATGGCGCAACGGAAGATCAGAAAAACCGCGCTTATGAAGGAATCCGGAGTTTGCCTAACCATATCGATGAAATCGTTTCGTATTCTGTCGGGTTCAATGCAGGTTCACGAAGTGACAACTACGACTTAGTAGTTGTTGGTGATTTCCACTCGGAAGTCGACTATGAAACATACGCTGAACACTCGAAGCATCAGGAAGTCATTAGAGAATTGATCGCTCCGATAATAGACAGTCGAACAGCTGTTCAATATTTTATGGAGGAACACTAATGGCCTATCAGATTCGACTGGATATCGACGATTGTATGAGCTCAGGCAAGTGTGTAGCTGATTACCCTTCTGCCTTTGGGTTTGATGAGGATGAATTGGCATTCCTGAAACCGGAAAGTGGCCTTAGCGATGAGGAATGTATTCGCGTAGCGAGAAATTGCCCAAGTAGGGCTATTTCTGTCTTTGACAGTGAAGGGAACGAGATCCCTACATAAATTGGAATTAACTACTGGAGGCTCCATGAGTAAATCAATTATCGTAACCGGTGCAGGATCAGGGATCGGAGAGTCAATAGCTAGGAAAGCGGGCGTCGCTGGCTACAAGGTAGGTGTTCTAGATGTGAATACTGATGCCGCTGAACAGGTCGCCAATTCGTTGCCCAATGGTGTTGCGCTCCATGCATCTACCACTGATCCGGATCAGGTTGAGCAGGCACTCGACAAATTTGGGGAAACACCTGATGCCCTAGTGAACAATGCTGGAATTGTCAGGTTTGGCCCGCTAATTGATCTTTCTTTCGATGATTGGAGATCAGTTATTGAAGTTAATCTGACTGGTGTCTTTATCTGTTCTCAAGTTGTTGCAAGGCGTATGAGGACTACTGGTGGCGGTTCGATAGTCAATATGACCTCTATCGCCGGAATTCAACCGAACGTGAATGGAGGTTCCTACGGGTCAGCAAAAGCTGGACTACACCTTCTAACGAGGCAGATGTCTGTTGAGTGGGGAGAATATGGGATTCGAGTAAATTCTGTTGCTCCCGGCTTTATTGATGGCGGCATGTCCGCTCCGATCTTTAAAGATGCTGAAATTAGATCCACTCGTGAAGAACGAGTTCCTTCCGGACGATTAGGAACGGTTGATGATATAGCTCACGCTGTACTATTTTTGTGCTCTGAAGAAGGTTCCTACATAAATGGAAATCAACTTGTGGTCGATGGCTCTGTTACGAATTCTCTTATGGCTAGTTTCCCGCGGCCGAAATCTGTGGATTCTGTAGGCGCAGGAGAGTCCTAGTAGCTAGTTTGACTTTTGGATACCTGTGAGCGGCGCAGTGAATCTTGACCTGTAAAGGACTGCGGCGGCTCCGACCATCGCAGCTACTATCGCATACATGCCACGGTAGCCAATGACATCAGCTAACGCTCCGAATCCGAAAGCTGCAAAACTGTTTGCTAAATCTCCAAAGACGATAACTGTCGCTACGACTCGTGACCGCTGATCTGGTGATGCACTGTCTGCTGCGATGACCACCATAAGTGGGACGTTAAATGAGAGACCGATCGCCATAATGATGCCCCCGACATACAAGGATGGATGGTTATTAAAGATAACAAGAATAAGTAGTCCGACGATAACGATGACATGCGAGCATGTTCCTAAAGTTTTTCGATCTGCCGTATCAATCAATTTGCCACCATATAGTCGAGTGAGAACGGACGTCACTGCGTAACTCAGCAGAATCCAACGCACCGTGGAAACACCCATTGATTCAGCAAATGGAGTGATGAAGGCGTTAAACGATAGAAACGCAGCAAATAGAAGGAACGAGACAACTCCCGCTCGAACAGCAATGGGATGGATAAGGCTTCGCATGCCTTCAAAGTGAGCATTGACTCCGGAAGGTTTTGTTTCTGGGAGGAGAAGGCCCAAAATTAAACAAACGAAAGCGAATAAAGCTGCTACAGCGAATGCCATCGTGAACCCTTCCCGTTGAAGTGTTATTTCTCCAACTACAGGCCCGACGGCAAATCCGGCAACTACTGAAACGTTGAAAAGTGAGAAGATTTCTCCGCTTCGACTGGATGGTGGAAGCTCTGTCGCTGTTGTAGCTTGCCCAACATACATCGCTGAGCTCCCCAGACCTAGTACAAAGCGAACGAGTAACAACATTCCTAGGCTTGATCTGGCAGCAGGAACGTGAAGTAGTTGCGTAACAATGATTGTTATAGCGCCTACGACTATCAGGTACTTTCTTCCATACTTATCAGCAAGAAAGCCAACGAGAGGTCTCATCGCTAACATCCCGAGACCCATTAGGCCAAAAGCGAGCCCTATCTCGAATTCCCCACCATTTAATTCTTGCTTAACCAGACGAGGCAGAACAGGAAAGGAAATCCCTGCAACAACAAAATAGGACATACCTGCTGACAGCAGAAGAACCACATCTCGCGTGAGCATTCCGTTCATGTTCAGAAGTCGAGCCATTTTTAGCTATTTGGTGCGAGTGCTTCTAATGCTTCCCAATGCGGGGTACCAAATTCTCCATGGACTGCTAGGGGCTGGATGCAAACATGTGAGGCGCCAGCATCCTCATGCTCATTCAGCCGTTCATTTATTTGATCGAGCGTTCCCCAGGCAACTAGTGCATCAATGAAGCGTTCGTCTGCTTGATCTATTTCTTCGTCGGTGAATCCAAGACGCTTCCAGTTATTTCGATAGTTCGGAAGATGTATATAGCGGGCAAGCTCTACACGTGCTGTTTGATGCGCCACTTCCTTATCTGTCGTAAATGCTACTTTTTGTTCAACGCAGAGCATCTTGTCTCCCCCTAGAATCCCTCGTGCCAATGCCGTATGTTCTGGGGTGGTCCAATACGGGTGAGCTCCATCGGCTAATTCTCCAGAAAGCTCAAGCATTTTGGGTCCGAGCGCAGCGAGAATACATAGGGGATCTTCTGAAGGCGGAACTGATGTATAAGGAGAATTTTTCATTTCTGTGAGATATTTCTTCATACTTGCTAACGGTTTTGAATAATCTAGCTGTCGTAGGCCTTCAACCAGAGGCGCATGCGATACTCCAAGTCCCAAGACGAATCTATTATCAGACATCTCTGCGAGTGTCGTAGCCGCTTGCTTTGTTACTCCAGGATGGCGGTGATGAATATTGGCGATCCCGGTAGCAAAGACCAAACTCTCAGTGTTAGAGAGCAGCATGGATATGTGGCTAAAAGGATCTCTTCCTGTTGTTTCAGGAAGCCACAACGCTGAGTAGTTTAAACTTTCCACCCTTTTAGCAAAGTCAATTGCATCCGCTGAGGCCATCGTTTCTGTGAAAAACCAGACTCCCCTAGTTTGTAATTTTCTATTGAGATCCATACATCTACTTTACTGGATGAATGAGCTACAAGTTAGAGGCTAGCGAACGGTGCCTGTCGTTGATTGAGGTGATCGACAAGTGAAAAGATTACGAATGGAGCTGCACACCCAAAAGTTCGAATATCTCTTCCTTCTTAATGTCAAACGTCTCGTCGTCGAGTTCACCATTGGCATGCGATGCGCTTAGTTGAGCGAAACGCTCATAAAGTTCAGCTTCACTAGGCCCCTCGTCGCCTATTTCATTTTCTGAACTTCTTCGTTCAGCACGCTCAGCTCGTTTTGCTGCCTGGCGATCTTTCTTCGTGCGTTCTCTTTGACGCTTATCCCAGCTTTCTCGTCCTTTACTAGCCATAGCTACACAACCCGAACATCCAAAGCTTCATCACCTTTACGGCCTTCACCTACTTCGAATTCAACTTCCTGACCTTCTTCGAGGTTTTTAAATCCGTCCCCCGAAATATTCGAATAGTGAACAAAAACATCGTCCCCTTCTTCTTGAGCTATGAATCCATAGCCTTTCTGTGTATTAAAGAACTTGACCGTTCCCCTTGCCATGATGAAACTTCCTTACCTAAAACACGGCCGAATCGCCGTCCAATCACTCTAGGCCATGGACAGTCTTAATCGTGTTTAATAAGAAAATTTCTGTCACTTGCAAGCTGATCAGGGTATGAGCGCTTCTCGAATAGCTTCAGCGAACTCTGGTCGCGAGATAACCAAACCTCGGACTACCGGTCTTTCCTTATTGAATTGGAATTCACTTCCATCTAATTGGAACGCCACCAAGCCCACATCTCTCGCCACTGCAACGGGAGCACATGCATCCCATTCGTATAGCCCGCTTCCATGAATGTACACATCTGCATCACCGCTTACTACTAGCGATGTTTTGACTCCTGCAGACCCACAACACGTTATTTCGGCTCCAATGATTTGTGCGATAGAAGAAGCCTGATACGTATTCCAGCGGTTGGATACGATGAGGGGCTCTACATTTTTCCGTGGAGCGATGTCTGTGTCGGATCCAGTTACGTGGCATCGGCCAAGCGAAGGACAGGCTACTGCGCCGGCTTTGATATTACCTGACTCAATTAATGCAATATGGACTGCCCATTCGGCGCTCTCCGGATAAGGGTAATCCTGAGATCCGTCCAGAGGGTCAATGATCCATACACGATCGGCTTCTACTCGGGAGATATCATCAACGCCTTCCTCTGAGAGAACATGGTCGTGTGGCCTATGCTTATGGAGTTGATCGCTTAGTAGCTTATGCGAAATAAGATCACCCTGGTCGCGCAAATACCATGGATTAGTGCTCCGAGGATTTTCGTCAGTTCGAAGTTTTAGAAGCTCATCTCCGGCGCACTGAGCTAAGTATCCCGCCAATTCATGATCGTTCATTGGGTCACATAATAATGTTAGGACAGGAAGGTGGCTATTCGATCTTTAGGACGTCCGATAATCGCTTTCTTTCCTTTTACGACTACCGGCCTTTGAAGAAGTTGTTTGTGTTTGACCAGAATTTGAACGACATTTTCAAGGTTATTGACGAAGTCATCTGGGTTTAACTCAAGTTTTTTGAACATTGAGTCTTTGCGGACGAGGTCCTCAACCGGGTCCTCTAGGCCATCAGCAATAGCACGGAGTGTTTTTTCGTCAGGTGGCTCTTTGATATACAGCACAACATCGTGCTCTATTCCCATTTCCTCAGCGACCGCTAAGGCATTACGTGAAGACCCTCAAT
>CACFFD010000008.1 GCA_902565595.1 Actinomycetota bacterium | reverse complement strand
GCGCAACAAGAGTTCGAAACAGCGATTTCACAACGCCTATAAGGTCCGCTATGGGTTCGAAAGAAGAAATTACGTTAAATTATCACTATCTTCTGAAGCAGTTGGTTTAGATGGAACTTGTATATCGTGCTCTCTGGCGAGATGACAGGCATAATCCTGAAGTTAGTATCATGGAGATCTTCAATAAGTGGAGTGGGGCGTCGAATATTGAAACTCTTAATGCTGGTGGAGAGGGTGAACTTCAGGTTGTTGAAATGCGCTGTAATTCTTCGGGGGAGAGGCGCACAACAATTCGTGCCATCTCCCATAGGGAGGATCGATATGTGTGGGTAGATGTCGAAGACTTCTCTTCCAGCTCAGATGCAATGTGGATGCTTGACGAGCAGGGGCTCATTCAAGAACTCATTGACGATTCAGAAACGAATCAGGGTTCTCCTAGAAGAGGGGAGATACGTTTTCAAAGTCGCGTGCAGCTAGCAGGATTAGCGGCTATCGAGCTCATCCCGCATCAAAGTCGGAAGGCGGCTATTATCTGTGTCGCGCATGACCCGCTTCGTGAAAATGACCAGAAGGAGTTGGCAAAGCTCCTTGCCCGTCAATTCGCGGGAATAGCGCTAGTAGTGTACTTACCTCCAGGTGATCTAGGTAGATTTCAAAACTCTATCGGGAAACATTTGTCGCTGTATCCAGGGGAGATTCGGATCTATCCACCTACTGCTAAAGACTCTCGTAACGTAGCTGCGGTCCCGTCATTAAGAGCATGGGACACCGATCATATGAGTATCTGTCGCCGAGTTTTGGTTGCCCTCCAACCAACTTTAGTGGCTACAGGCGTTCCAAGTATTTGCGAAGAGGGAACTCGTCTTCTCAGGGGATACCAAAGTCCAGAGAATGAACAAATGCGAGACAGAAAAGATATCGATTTCGAGAATCTACTTCGAGAGAATGAACGTCTAAGACAAACTGTCGCTTCTTTACATTCTGAACGTGACCATGACCTTGAAGCTATAGACCATCTTGAAATCCAGTTGCTGAATGCGAAAAAAATGATGCAAGAATCTGAAGACTGGTGGAGGGAGCTTCTTGACGAAGAAGCAGCAAGACGTGCTACTGCAGAAGCGGAACGGTCAGATATCGAACTTAGATTTATGGATTTTGCATTGACAGAAGATCTTAAGCGGATGCGTAAAGAATCTGTTTACTCAATATCGTCAATTTCAGAAGCCATAGATAGGGGAAGGGCAGTTCTTCGGAATGTTGTTATACCTCAAAATGTTTCTGAGATGATTGATGACCTTGAAGGAAATCAGCGATCACGTAGCTGGGGGCGATCGATATGGGATGCATTGCTCGCCTTCAATGTCTTCGCTGAGTCTGAATTCAGTGGGAATTTCTTGAAATGGTGCGCAACAAGTGGGGACCCTTTTGCATGGCATGCGCAGAACATCTCAATGCGGGAATCGGACACGGTGCATAATACTGAGAGACTTCGTAATCAACGGGTTCTTCCAGTGTCAACTGACATCGATCCCAGTGGGAAAACATTTATGGAAGCCCATCTAAAGTTTGGAGGAAGTACCGCACCTCGCCTGTATTTCTTAGATGATACAAAGGGAAAAACAGGAAAAATTCATGTCGGTGGGTTAGACCCACATAGCAGGTGGGAAAATACAACAACTTAGATTAGATGGCTCTATATTGCCGATTTCTCTTCTTGATCTGCGCGATTTTGAATGAATTTTAGTGTGCGCAGTACGACAATCACAGCCGCAATAACGATAAAGACCCATACGGCCACTGGTACGCCACCATTTGAGTCGCTAGAACTTTTGGAGATATCGGTCTTGGCGAAGGGCATAATAGATGATCCATCTAACGACTCGAAAAGATCTATATCCCACTTCAGCGTCGACCCATTTTGCTCATCGGCATTGTGTTCAATGATTTCACCTGGCAGATCAACAGTGATCACATATTCTGGCTCGGGAATACCTAGAATCGCTAAAAGAAGTGCCGGATCCATATCATCATCCGAATTCAAGAAATCGTTATTTTCTCCGCCTTGTTCTAGGTTTTCATCAACCCAGTAGAAGGTCAGAATATTGCCGTCGATGCTTAGTGGAAAACTGTCGTCGCCTGCTTCAACCAAACTCTGACCGAATCCGGTGAACTCTGCGCTAAATCGAAATCCGCACCAGTCATCATCCTCGAACTCTTCAGTATCTACATTGCCTGGGGCTTGCGATGACCCATCATCTTCGAATATTGATTCGCAGTCAACCTCTTCAGCATCGTCAGGTTCTTCACCGAATAACTCTCCTAATTGCTTGCTGACTTTCACTTCTCCAGAAAATGAACCAGTACCGTCAGCTTCCACAACAATCGAAATGTTTGTTTTGATACAGCTGGAACAAACAAAAGTAACGAATACAAGTAGGGCAGCGGCCTTTAAAACGGTGAAATGTCGAAACAGGAGCATAGTCGATCATAATATCAGAAATTCTATTAGAGCCTTTCAAAAGTTATTTGTCCGTAATCACCTGTCTCTATGGTTATTGTAAGAGGGTCGACAATGAGTTCAGAAAATCCGTCTTTTTCTAAATAAGCGAGTACCGATGATGATGGCAGAGATAAAACAGATGCAAGCAGAGGGCGGTCATCGGTAGCACCCGACCGGGCGCACTGTTCAGCGTATTCTCGCTCAAGCGTCCATGACCATCCTGAGATATTGGTTTGCTGCCCTCCGCGAAAGATATCAATATGGTATGGGAGGGCAACAAGTTTGGAGTTCTCATCTGCTGTCATAAAATTCTGACGTAAATGAACATGTTGAGAGAATAGGGATCCAAGAATACTGTCACGCGTCGAAATGTCACCCCCGAAGTACGACGTAAAATGCCTACTGCAATCCCAAACATTTCGCCATAAAGGCCAATAGTCCTCAGCAGCTATAGAGCCACGCTCATATGCTGTATAGAATTTCGTAAATTGCTCCACTCCGGTATCTTAGAGACTGATTAGCCGATACTGCATCTCTAGGGAAGAGACAATGTTGCTAGATCCGACTAATCTCTGAATACTAGATAGGGTGGGGGAATTCATGAAAGTTATGCTTACTGGTGGGACAGGCTTTATTGGCGGGCACCTGCTAAAAGCGCTTACATTGGCTGGTCATCAGGTACGCCTTCTGGTCCGCGATGCGGAAAAGATCGAAAGAATGCTGGAGCTTCACGGTATTGATTCAGACGTCGATTACGTTGTTGGTGACATGACAGATCCAGCTACGGTTCAAGCATCACTTGAAGGATGCAATTCCTGTATTCACGCAGCTGCGTTCACGAGTTTAGATCCCTCACTGATGGATCAGGCACTTGCGGTAAATGGTCCGGGCGCTCAACTCATTTTAGACACTGCCCACCAGCAGGGTTGTGATCCGATAATTCATGTGTCAACAATGTCAGTGATTTTTCCGCCAAGTGGAGATTTGTTGTCAGGTGATGATCCGGTGCATGGAGGCGGAAACCCATATAATGCTTCGAAAGCGATAGCTGAGGAGCATGCTAGATCGATGCAGGCTGATGGAGCTCCTGTCAAAATAGTCTATCCAACTGGGGTCACTGGGCCTCTTGATCTCGGACTGAATGTACTTGCTGCCAATCTTGCTCCAACTTTGCAAAGCGAAATCATGATGAGCCTGACGAGCGGAGGTTGGTGCCTTGTTGACGTCAGAGATTTATCAGAAGCAATAGTAGGGATACTTACTCCTGAAACAGGGCCAAAGCGGTATGTAGCTGGGGGAACCTTTATGGATTGGGAGGAATTTCATGCAGTCATCTCTGAAGTCACTGGTCGCGATCGTGCCCTTCTGCCAACCCCACGTGAAGCACTTGAACAGATGGTCGATGCTGAAGCAGTGGAGATTATGTTAGGTATCGTCCCAGGCGATGACGAATCTCTACTAGTGGATAGTGGGCTTGGCTCATGGCGGCCTATTGAAGAGACGTTGACAGACACTGTTTCATGGCTGATAGAAAATAATTATCTTGAAGCTGAATGGGCCCCCAACTGTTCATAGGTTTACCTTACGACAGGATCGTTACCGTTCCTGTATCACCATTTACTCTAATTTCAGCCCCGTCAGGTATCCGGCTAGTAGCTCCAGTTGCTGATACAACGCACGGGATTCCCAATTCGCGGCTTACGATTACCGCGTGGCTCATCGTTGCGCCTACATCGACGACAACCCCTGCCGCAGGAACAAACAATGGAGTCCAAGCAGGGTCTGTTATAGGAGCAACAAGGATTTCTCCGGGTTCTAATCCTTTAGGGTCAGACGGGTCGGTGATCACGCGAGCTTTACCAATTACAACTCCGGCACTTCCCCCCATGCCCTGAACAACTTTTCTCTCAGGGTATGTAGCCTTTGTTGACTGCCACATTTCTGCCGGCGGAACATCCCCATTAAACCAAAATGGGGGAGTGAGCGTAAATAGATCTAAATATTGTTCCTCACGATCGGATGCCTCTTTACCCATGTTTCCTGCGATGGCTTCCTCAAGTTCCTTATCTTGCACCATGAAAATATGTTGGGGATGTTCGAGCCTCCCATCCTCGGCAAGGCGCCGCCCAAGCTCGAGGGCGGCCAAACGAACTTCATGAACCACTTTCACAATAGCTGTTTTTGCATTTTCTCTCGCAGGAATAAATACGGAACTTGACGTAACCGCAATCTCAAGTGTCCCAGCCGAAGTTTCATCCCCAGAGACCATACTTCGAAGCTCCGAAAGAGCGACAGACGACCTTTCTTGTGCTTCTTGGTGGCGTATTTGGGGGTCTTGATCATCTTCAGCTAGACGCATACGGTCAATGAGGGTAAGGACAAGCTCAGGGTTAGTTTCCCATGTCTGAGAACGCAATTCCCACTCATTAGGGCCGCGTGACCCATAGTCTTCTAAAAGGCTACGAAAAGCGTTATTGAACTCTTCATCTTGGACTGCAAATAGTCGATCCTCAAGCCCATCGAGGCCAGATTCAAATTCTTGAGTAAGGGCTGAAGAGTTTCGGACGATCCGACTAATTTGCCACATGGCAAAACTCGGGGCTGCAGAAGCAACGCCTCCCAACCCTCCAGCAATTCGTAAATCTAAGCCCGGTTTCCCTAGTCCTAGGGCAAGTCCTGTAATTGCTCCCATCGTCACTGACGCAGCAGCACTAGCTTCACTATGAGCTGAAAATATCTCTGCGAAAAGCGGCATCATATCTCGCGTTCTTTGAACAAGCGCCATATCATCTACCGATGCTAAGACTGGACGATTCATTACGACCGATTCCACGGTTTCGGTTAACGTTTCTACCTTAGGAAATTCAGTAGCGGTCATCCACGCAAACATCAAGCCGTCAACTCGAGCCGTTATCTGCTCGTCTTGGTCCTTTGGGCGAGGTTGGTAAGGAGGCAAGGCAGAGGAACTTCCGAAAAATCCCATATCAACCATCTCTGGAGTCATCCCTGAAGAACGTGCCCCCATAAGTCTGGCCACACTCAAATTGAGATACATGTATCCACCGAAGATCTCAAACATTAAATTATTGTCTGGATCGACCTCATCGTGATCAATCGTGAAACGATACATAAAGTCCCGCACTCCGACATCTCCTGCACCATGCCAAGTGTGATCTGCAGTTAATGGTGAAACAGGATCAGGGAAAACTTCGCCTACATTCCCTCTCGTATAGATAGGAAAAGATTTAGATGGGATATCGTCAATAAACCAACCAATAGTCATATTGCCCCCTTGTTCCCATAAATGTAGAACACCAACCAGACTATGTCAGGTGGAGAATGACAAAATTTGGCTAAAGCTCCTTTGGCGTTATTTGATTGCGATTATTTCACCATGGGGGACAAGGAAGAAAGCATCTCGTTTGTTTGCCCATCTTTTGAAAGCTGCCGACAGCTCGTCTAGAAGATCTTGACTGCCCAAGTCGTGTTCGAAAATCTGGTCAGCGAAAGTAGATTTCTGAATTCGTTCTGCCCATAATCCACCCCACCATTGTCTCGTTTCATCAGTGGAGAATGTCCATGTGGAACTAGACGCATCAACGGAAGAAAAAGAAACTTGCGTAGCCCAAGAGAAGAGATGCCGTCCAGCATTTGCCACAACCATATTTTTTTTAGTCATTCGTTGATAGAGATCCATCCAAACGTCGAGTTTAGGATCTGTCGGAGCCCAAATCATTCCCCCATAGTCGGCGTCGCGCAACGCTACGATTCCTCCAGGGCGAACCACTCTTCGCATTTCTCTAATGGCTGCTACAGGGTCTGTTAGGTGCTGAAGAAGTTGATGGGCGTGAACAATGTCGAAAGTGTTATCTTCGAAATCCAAATTGTACGTATCCCCTGTATCGAAAGAGCAATTGTCTACATTGAATTCTTCAGAAGTAATTCGTGCCTTTTGGATTATTCCATCAGATACGTCGATACCGAGAACAGTTCCTCCCGTCAGTCGTTTGGCAAAATCAATCGTTATGGTCCCTGGGCCACAGCCGACATCGAGAAGACAGGCTTGTGGGTGCAGGTGGCTTTCTAAGTATTTCGCCGAATTCTCTATGGTTCTCCATGTGTGTGATCGCAGTACCGATTCATGGTATCCATGAACGTAAATATCTTCACTCATCTAGATGTACAATTGTGAAAAGTTCTTAAAGGTCAAGCTCATCAATGTTTCCATGCCAAGCGAGTTGTCCTCCATCAATTGGAATATATGTCCCATTGATAAAGCCAGCTTCCGGACTTGCTAAGAAACATACAAGTTCAGCTACCTCTTCGGGGTATCCAAGACGAGGTATTAATCCTTTGCCAGTCATGCTTTTCTCAAACGCTGCAGGATCGTCAGCCTGTTTAATGTACTCAGTGACCATGGACGTAGCGATAGCAGTAGGTCCGTAACAGTTGACACGTATTCCATGCTTTGCCAGATCAACAGCCAGATTCTGTGTCTGAAGTCGGATCCCACCCTTAGATGTTCCGTAGGCAATGCACAACGGGTATGCAGAAACTGAACCGACAGAGGCAGCGTTGATAATAGAAGGCAAGTCACTCTCTCTCAAGTATGGCAGCGCATACTTTGAACAAAGCCAAGGGCCGATTGCGTTTACCTCAAGAACTTTTCGGAAAGTTTCAACAGTCATATTTTCAAGATCACACATCGAAGGGTCAGCGATTCCCGTTTCATGGATTCCGGCATTGTTATGCATCACATCAATACCTCCAAATTCAGTCGCTGCCTGCTCCATAAGGGCTTGGACGTCTTCTGGTGAAGTGACATCACAGTGAACATAATGTGCCTTGCCACCGTTATCGCGAATTCCAGCAGCAACACTCTCGCCGGCTTCATCTGTAATATCAGCTATCACAACGCTAGCGCCTTTACTAGCAGCGACCTGCGCAGTAGCCTCGCCAATGCCAGTTGCACCTCCGGTAATAACGAACCGTAAACCCTCTACTCCCATAACTCACCTCACTAAATTGAATTTTTTTTAGCTTATATAGATGGGAAAAGGTGGTCAATTCGCATTTGAGTTAGTGATTCACCTGTTTTGTGACATAAAGGAGGTACCTGCGCGCACTTCTTGTCGAGAATGATCTAAAGTAATTCTGTGAGGATCCCCCGAAAGAAAGTCATAGCGACCTTATTGTCCTTAGTTCTTGTTGCTTCCGTTGCCTGTGGCGGTGATGACTCATGCGATGATGAAGCTATCGCTGAGGAGGGGTTGACCTCTGAAGATGTAGTACTTGTAGAAGATCCCCCCACTGAAACACCAACCCCAACCGAAGATCGACTTGAGAGGCCCACGCCGGAACCTCTAGCTGAGCCTACGTCTAGTGCTGAGCCGACAACTGATCCAACTGCTACTCCGATACCTGAATCCACTCCTGAGCCCACACCTGAAGATGCACCGACGCCTACTCCATTGTCAGAAAGCGACATTGTCACGATCCTTATAGATACGTATCTTTGGGGGCAAAGTCAGAAAGCCGAGGCTCTACAAGAAGTTCTAGGTCTAACAGCTGATGGATTTTATGGATCAGGAACACGGACGGCTCACCTTGCTGAATTACAAAGCAGGGGATTAAGTACGGCTGGAGTCCCAGATGTCCCCACATCTCCTACACCGGGTTCCAACCCAGCTCCAACCCCAACTCCGGCTCCTTCGCCAACTCCGACGCCTGGAACAAGTTACAGTCCAGTTACCATAACCCAAACAACCAAGTCATGTTCAGACGTTGAATTTGACTGGAGTAATCCTGATAGTGCGCCTGACTCATGGCAGCTTAAACTCGATGTTCGAGCAAATGTGGGCTCTGGGAATCCGCCTGCATCATTGTGGGTTTCAAAAACTCATACAATTTCTGGAAGTAGCAGCAGCGAGACATTCACCTCTACTGAATTCCATGGTCAAAATACTTGGGTAACGCTTTGGGGGAATGGGGCCCCATATTCTTTGGTTATTTCTCGTGTTGATAACGGAGTCGTTAGTACGCCAACTAGCTCATCTGGCCTCATGTGGGATGATTGTTAAGTCGTATAACTTGCCAGTATCAAGGTAAGACAAAGGTGATGCATTGTACTTACTTAGAATTAAGGCCCAGCGAAAGCTATGGCTTTTACGGGTTTGATGTAAAAAAGTCTTCGATCAAGGGGATGTAATGCTCTAGAGGGTTTGATTCGTACGAAGGGTCAAACGCTGGGGCATCATAGAGGGCGCAAAATTCCTCGCAGTAGTCATAGAATTCATGTCCAGCAAACTCGTCTCGCGCATTGCGGTCGCCTCCTAAATAGTGCCAGAAATAGTACCCTTGAAAAATCCCATGATGCTGCACCATCCAATGATTTGCTTCTGAGACGAATGGTTTAAGAATCGCTGCAGCAAGATCAGGATGGTTATGGGGAGTGAGGATATCTCCGACGTCGTGGATAAGGGCGCAAACAATGTACTCATCATCTCGACCATCACGTTCAGCTCGAGTTGCTGTCTGAACACTGTGTTCTAGCCTATCGACAGGGAAACCTCCGTAATCATTTCGAAGTAACTCAAGTTGTTGAAGTATCCGAGTAGGTAAGGACTGACTTAGTGCTCCTCGTTGGGACATGATGAGCTCCCAGTCTTCTTGGGTTGATTCTTGAAATGATGTAAAGGTAGCGCGTGGTTGTGTAATTGAATCAGTCATGTTTCCTTTCTAGTTTTCCTTGTCTGCTTTTGGGTCAGGAACACCAGGACGTGTTCCTTCGTGGTGTTCTACAAATTCGATGAGATAGCCATCAAAATCTTTTACAAATGCGACTGTGACTGGCCAGCGATCTAATTTCATTGGTTCGGTCACTGGCTCGCAACCAGCAGAAATCGCTCGATCGTATAGTCTTTGGCAATCAGAGGTGTTGACGTATATTTTCCACATAGCTGTTCCCATATCTATAGGAGAGTCTTGAGCAAGATGCTGTGCGAGCTGTATCCGCGATCCGCCCTGTTCGGCTTGTAAAACTGCTTCAAGAACTCCGGGAATTTCGGTCCGGTGCTGCAAAGGAATTTCGCAAACGCCTTCCCAAAATTCGAGAGACTTATCGATGTCGCGAACGTTTATGCAAATTTGACCAAGTATTTGAGTCATGGATCCCCCTATTGCTCACTGTACATTGTGACTGCGGTTTGGAGCAATCTTCTAATCCGGTCATTCTGAGTAGCGAATGACAGGAGCGAGCCATCGCTCTACTTCCGTGGCTGATATTCCTTTACGAGTTGCGTAGTCTTCGACTTGATCACGATCTATTCTTCGTACACCAAAATATCTACTACTTGGGTGAGCAAAATAAAGCCCAGACACCGAAGCTCCCGGAGTCATCATGTAGGTCTCAGTTAAACTGACATCAATATTTTCGACCGCATTCAGAAGTGAGATAATTGTCGTTTTCTCAGTGTGGTCGGGGCAAGCTGGATATCCAGGGGCTGGCCGAATTCCTTGATACCGTTCACGTATCAGTTCTTCATTTGTGAATTTAGTTTTCTGATAGCCCCAATAATCATTACGGACTCTGTGATGAAGATATTCAGCGCATGCTTCGGCTAAACGGTCGGCAAGCGCTTGAAGCATGATTGCACGGTAATCGTCCCCTTCGGCCGAGAACTTCTGGCACTGTAGATCAATACCATGGCCAGTGCTCACAGTAAAGGCACCAATATGGTCACTCACTCCACAATCTAAGGGCGCAATAAAATCTGAAAGGGCGTAGTGCGGTCGACTGTCGCTATGGCGTACCTGTTGGCGTAGAGTATGCAGCGTAGCTATGTGATTGTTTTTTTCTTCATCGTCGAAGACTAAAATATCATCGCCTATAGAATGTGCAGGCCAGAAACCAATTACAGCACGGGGCCTGATCCAGCGTTCTCCTAGTATCACTTTTAGCATTTCTTTACCGTCTGCAAGAAGGTCTTGAGCAGCTTCACCGATTACTTCATCTTCGAGAATTCGAGGGTAACTGCCAGCGAGATCCCAAGTTCTAAAAAATGGTGTCCAATCGATAAAGTCAATAAGGTCTGCGACGTCTATGTCGGAAATGACCTTTGGTCCGAAAAAGGTCGGTGTGCTCATACCAAGATAAGGAAAATCTAATTGAGCAGCGTTTTGTCGAGCTGTTCTAAGGTCAATTGATTGTGAGATTTCCTGCCGGTCGTAAGCAGATCGGATAGAGCTGTACTCATTTGTGATTTCATCCTTGAAGTCTGTAGTTCCATCCAATAGGCGAGAGACAACTCCTACAGCTCGTGAAGCATCATTGACGTGCACAACACTATTTTCATAAGCAGGGTCTATCTTGAGTGCTGTATGGAGTTGGCTCGTGGTAGCTCCACCTATGAGAAGAGGGACAGTTAATTTTTCAGCCTCCATACGTTCTGCGAGGTAAATCATCTCACCAAGGCTTGGTGTGATCAATCCAGAGACTCCTACTACATCCACGTTCTCTTCTTTGGCTTTATCGATGATGTCTTCAGCAGGCACCATTACGCCGAGATCTATGACCTCGTAGTTGTTGCATCGCAAAACAACTCCAACAATATTTTTCCCAATGTCATGTACATCACCGCGAGCAGTAGCTAGAAGGATCTTTCCGGCGTTTCTTCGTTCTCCGCCACCTTCTTTTTCAATGAAGGGTTCTAGGTATCCAACGGCTTTTTTCATTGCTCTAGCGCTCTTCACAACTTGTGGGAGAAACATCTTGCCAGAGCCAAAGTGATCACCAACAATGTTCATTCCGTCCATCAATGGCCCCTCGATTACTTCCACAGCGGCTGAGAATAGTGAACGTGCTATCTCGGTGTCTTCGATAATGAATTCGTCAATGCCATGAACTATTGAGTGGATGAGCCTTTCCACTGTGTCAAGGTCACGCCATGAGCTTTCTGTTTCTTTTGCGAGGAATGAGTCTTGAGAATTTTGGGCAGCTTCAAGGAGTTTGGAGCCAGCGTCATTAGACCGGTTAAACAAAGCGTCTTCAATTGTTTCACGTAAATCTTCTGGTATGTCCTCATAGATCGGTAGCTTCCCAGCATTGACGATCGCCATACTAAGCCCAGCCTTGACTGCGTGAAATAGAAATACTGTATGCATTGCTTCACGAAGAGAGTTGTTTCCCCGAAAAGAGAATGAAAGGTTACTTACTCCACCACAAATTTGAGCGTCGGGGCAGAGGAGGCGAAGCTCTTTAACAGCGTCAATGAAGTCCTTCCCGTAATTGTCATGGTCGCTGATTCCTGTAGCTATCGCAAATATATTCGGGTCTAAGATGATGTCTTCTGCTGGAAAATTTCCTTCAGCTATCAGGAGGGTGTACGCCCTTTCAGAAATTTCAAGTTTTCTTTCAAGGGTGTCAGCTTGACCATTCTCATCGAAGGCCATAACAATCACAGCTGCACCATACTGACGAGCAAGGCGAGCTTTAGCCAAAAAGGACTCTTCGCCATCTTTCAAACTGATTGAATTAACTACCGCCTTACCTTGGACTTGCTGTAACCCTGCTTCGATGACTGTCCACTCAGATGAATCAATCATTATTGGTATTTTGGCAATTTCCGGTTCAGTCGCTATGTGTCTCAGGAAAGTGACCATAGCTTTTTCTGAATCCAACATGGCATCGTCCATGTTGACATCCAAAATTTGAGCACCGCTCTCTACCTGTTCGCGAGCCACGGTCACAGCGGCATGAAAATCCCCAGCTTTTATAAGGTCCGCGAATTTTTTTGATCCTGTGACATTAGTTCGCTCGCCGACATTGACAAGTAGGCTGTCTCGGGTAATTGTTGTCGGTTCCAAGCCTGAAAGTTTTGTTCTTGAGGGCAACACTGGGATAGCTCTAGGGGAGAGGCCAGAGACGCTACTAGCGATTGCTTGGATATGGAGGGGGGTGGTCCCACAGCACCCGCCAACAATATTGACGCTACCGGCGACTGCAAGTTCTTGCAGGACCGCAGCTGTATATTCTGGCGTTTCGTCGTATTCGCCATGTTCATTTGGAAGGCCCGCATTGGGATATATGCAGATAGGAACACTAGCCACTCGAGCTAGTTCCATAATTGGCCCTTTCAAGTCCTTGGCTCCTAAGGCACAGTTAAACCCAACAGCTAGAGGCTCCATGTGTTCAACAGAATTCCAAAAGGCTTCAGGTGTTTGCCCTGTAAGTGTCCGTCCGCTGAGATCGGTAATCGTTCCTGAGATAATGACTCCTATAGCGGTATCGGAGCGGTTTCTGTAATCGTCTATTGCGTAGTAAGCTGCTTTTGCATTTAAGGTGTCAAAGGCCGTCTCTATGAGTAGGAAGTCAACTCCTCCTTCTGCGAGTCCTTCTACTGCTTTGCTATAAGCCTGTACTAAATCGTCAAAGGAAACTTTTCGTTGTTCTGGCCTGTCTATGTCAGGAGATAAGCTTGCAGTAGCGTTAGTGGGGCCTAAAGATCCTGCAACCCATTGGGTGCCTGGGAAATGATCAACAGCAGAGCGTGCAAGTTGGGCTGACACGTTATTGAGCTCGTAGGTAAGACTTTCCAGACCGTAGTCATTTTGCGATATGGCGTTCGCATTGAAAGTATTTGTAGTGATGATGTCAGCTCCAGCCTCAAGAAACGATCGATGAATCGATGTAATTGTTTCAGGTGCTGTAAGGCTCAAAATATCGTTATTGCCCTGAAGGTCATACGGGTGACTTTCGAATCTTTCACTAGTAAATGCTGCTGGCGAGAGATCTGAAGCTTGGATGCTTGTTCCCATGGCTCCATCAAAGATTAGGATACGATCATTCAGCGCCTCCCGGAACTCTCTATGTGGGTCAGAAGGCGAAGCGTTCATGAGCTTGTACAGTCCTCTGTTGTAGGTGCATGCTCACTCTGGAGCGTTTCGCAGATTCCAGCAATCAGATCTAACTGATTTAGGGTGTAAAAATGAAAAGTCCGGACTCCATTTTCTATAAGTTTGGAACACTGTTGGATAGCGATTTGCTTAGCTAGAGAAGTCGTATCTTTGGAATCTGCATCGAAGTTAGTGAAACGATCCGTTATCCACTTTGGAATAGTAGCCCCGCATTTTGCTGCAAATCTCGAGATACGGGGGAAATCTGATATGACGATAATTCCTGGAACAATCGGCACGTCTATCGTAAGATTTTCTGTAGCTTCTACAAACTGCAGGTATATTTCCGGTTCGAAAAAAAATTGAGTAAGTATAAGATCAGCGCCTTCGTCAACCTTTCTTTTGAGGTTAAGTAGATCAGATTTCCTTGATTGGGCTTTTGGGTGGACTTCGGGGTAGCCGGCAACGCTTATATGGAATAGGTCTCCATCGCTTCGATTACGTATACCTTGTACGAGGGCCGCAGCATCTCCGTAGCTATCAGTGGGTGGTGGAAGAGGATCTTGTTCATTAGGGTCACCTCTAAGAGCAACAATGCGATAGATGCCCTCCTGAGCGTATTCGTTCAAACTGTCCTGGATCTCATTTTTTTCATTCGCTACACAAGTTAGATGAGCGGTAGGGGGAATATTCGTATGTGATTGGATGGTTCTTATCGTTGAAAGCGTTCGGTTGTTGCCTGTTCCTCCAGCTCCAGAAGTAATACATACTGTCCGTGGCTGTATGTCTTCGACAAGTGGAAGTTGTCTGAGCAGGTTTTTTACTCCTTTGTCTGTTTTAGGCGGGAAAAGTTCAAGCGAAAATGAGAGATGGTTATTTCTTGGTTGAGTTAACTTATCTGACATGGTCACCTTCGATCATTGCCCCTGGCTTTGCCACCGTTCTTAAAGAAGTCGGTTGGCGGATTGTCTTAGGGCCAGGCCCCTCGAATCCTCATAATGATTGTTATTTAGAATACCTGCTTTGGAGATGATAGCATCCATTTATTGATAAGTATCTTTACCAGAGTCGATATTAGTAATGTGATTAGTGGGCAATTCTGTTAAGAGGGGAAGCGCCTATGGATAACTGGGATTCCTTAAGCGCCCGAGCTGCTTTCGTTTCACATCGGCTTATAGGGTGGGTGTATTGGGATCCATACGGTGTAGAGAAGTACACGGCTTTGGGAATTCCTAATGGTTTCGGATACTACGTCACTACCCGTGCTGGACTTCTCGGAAATGCTGGCCCTGATGTTGTTACTGCGGCCTATTGCTCTATTCATCCGGACTTTATACAAGCGAGCTATGAGAACTTAGCAAAATTTGGAACCATCGAAGATGCTATCAGAATTAGAGATGAGGCAGTTTTGAAAGGCTTGAGAAAGCATGTTCCAGAGATTTGTGACGAGCTAAGTGCGCTGTCAGGGGATCTGTGGGACGCAGCGGATTCTCTGCCTATATCAGGCCGTCTCTTGTTCGCTTCCCAATTGCGGCATCGTAGGCCCGACGACCCTGTACTCGATGCTTGGCTAGCTGTGAACTGTATCCGCGAGTGGAGAGGGGATACCCATTGGGCGATTCAGATCGCTGATGGTCTCACAGGAACAGAGTCGGGTGTGCTTGATGGAGCGTGGAGGCATTATAGCGATGACTGGTTGCCTCGCAGCCGAGGTGCCGATGATGAAGCGCTCGCAACAGCGTATAAGAGATTGGAGCTTCGTGGATTGGCAAAAGATGGATACGTGAATGAGGCGGGGATTGCCCATCGGATAATGTTAGAAAAAAAACTCGATGAGGCAGCGGCATTGGCGTGGATGTATTTGGGTGAAGAGAAGACCACTAGGTTTATTAATTTAGTGGACCCGGTCGGCGACAGGCTGATGAGACGGATTGATGAAACCGCCGGAGAGAAATGGATGCCAGCCGGAAGATGATGTCGCTACTAACGGGACGTTTATTTAGAATGGTCGGTCGCCGGCAATTGTTACTCGCTCCATCCTCCGAAAAGAAGGAAGGAAATCGTCGGTTGCTACATGATGGACACATCTGTTGTCCCACATTACAAAAGTTTCCGGTTTCCACTGGACGCGAAACTGGATACTAGGGTCATTAATTGCCTGCGACAGTTTTTCTAATAGGTATTCGCTTTCTTCACTGTCGACGCCATCAATGTGAGATGTAAAAAAGTTGTTTGTAAAAATTGATCTTCCGCCCGTTTCTGGGTGGGTTCGAATAACGGGGTGGAGCACAGGAGGATATTCTTTAATGTTCTCTGTGTGGCTTTCTTCACTATTGAACCGTGTGGTCGGCCCAAACATTTTGGTGTAATCGTTCACGGCGAATAGCTCATCAACGCGAGCTTTGATATCTGGTTCAAGTTTTTCATATGCAGCAGATGAGTTGGAGAATCGGGTATCTCCTCCTGATTCCGGTATTACTTTTCCTCTAAGGATTGACCCCATTGGCGGGTTTTCTCTGAAGGAAACGTCTATATGCCAGTCTTTTGCAGCGTTGTAGTTTTGTCGAGGTGAATCTCCTCCTGCTTCTAGGACAATTACTTCCGGGTGTTCTTCAAGGTTGTCAGCAAAGGGATGGACTTCTAATTCACCAAAATAACTGCCGAACGCTATATGTTGTTCGACGCTAATATCTTGATCTCGGAATACAAGTACCTTATAGGAAAGCCACGCTTCTTTAATCTCAGCGATTTCGACCTCACTTAAACTAGCTAGGTCCACACCTGAAATTTCAGCACCGATCGTTTCACTTAATTGATGTACTTTCATTGAGGCCTCGCTTAAGAGTTCTGAACAATGGTAATCAAAGAGGCCTCGTAAAACAAGTAGATTCTATTGGGGTGGGGTTTTGCCTATTGAGCTAAACGCAGGAAGCCGATACTTAAAGCCTGCATTGAACACAAGTCTCTACCATCAATCCCTAGTTGGTTACATTCTTCGGATGCCTTCAAACGGTATCCACTGATTAGGTGGCGTTTCGATACCCAGGTCTCTCTAGGGAGCATTTATCCCGAAACATCTTTGTTCTGTGTTGTTCTGGGAAGAACTCGAACGCTCAGAAGCGCACCGAAACACCTCTGTCCTGTGTTCCTCTGGGAAGAACTCGAACGCCCAGAAGCGCAGCGACTCCGGATCGATTAGTTCCGAAGCTACATAGTTTCGATCACTTTGGGAGAGGGGCCACTCTTCGCGTGAGAGAAGCTTCCAATCTATTAGATCATCTAGGATTATGCGATTGGATATGTAATCCGTTTCTCTAACTATGCTCTGTTGGAAAGAAGCGAATTCCTCTCCTGAGATAGGTACAGTTCGAAGACTCTCGATTTCCTCAAGGACTATCTGATGAGCTAAAGGTATCGATTCTATAGGAACATCAACGTTAATCTCCGTGTAAATACGTGGTTCCAACATAAATTGTGTTCGTACAGATATCGTTGCTGCGGAGTATGTGATTCCTAATTCTTGGCGAAGTCTCTCGAACAGTCGGTCTTCAAGGACTGCAACGATGAAGGTTCCGTGTGATTCAGCAAAAAACAAGTCCACCCACCCAGGGGCCTTTTGGCCAGCCCTTGGGACAAAAGTTTGAAATCCGATATCGAACCCAGATGAAGCCTGATTTTCGCCTGAGGAAACATATTCGGTCAAAATACCTGAAGGGAGAAGAGGCTGATCAATAATAATTTCTGGATTTTCCTTAGGCAGGCTAGCAATGTAGGTTTCCGATAGTTCCTCAACAGTATCCAGAGGAATATCGCCAGTAATTACGACAACTAATCCAGATGTATTGTTAAATAAGTCTTCGTAAATCTCTAAAGCTTTTTGAGGCGTAAACGAGTCGATCTGCGAAGGAGATGGGAATATTCCGAAATATTCTTCATCTCCGTAAATCATGGCGTTCATCGCAGCAGCTGAAGCCCAATACGGATCCGCTTGATTCTGAAGGAAAGCGTCTAGTTCTATCTGGACTTGATCGAATTCTTGATCGTCAACTGTTGGTGAGGTATACCGAAGATGGATTAATTGAAGAACTGAGTCCAGAGATGCTGCTGGGGCTACTGCAATCTGGCACTGCATAAATTCCCCAATCCATGATTGAAGCGATATGTTTTTCTCTTCCTTGTAAAGCTTGATCTCTCTTGAAGAGTGGCTCCCTACGCCACTTTTATCAACCGCGTTTGTAACAAAATCCACAAGAGCAGATTGACCAGTGACAGGTGAATCCAGTTTTGCAAACCCCCCAAGTGAGCAGGCCCGTAACGAAACTTCGCCTGCAACTACCGGAGAATATACATGCAAAACGGTGATGCCGTTTCCGTAGTTAATCTCGGTAATATCATAATCTTCAAAGGCAAGCGGCCCGTGGAAAGTGCTGTTGACCACTCCACTAGCTTGGAGAGGTGGTTCCATTAAACGCTCAGGAACGACATATGTCGTTGGCCTGCTCATCCCTTCAAGGGATTCTTCGTCCACATCGCTAATTGCGGTTTCTAGTGAACTAATTTCTGGAGTGTTTTCTGGGTCGCTGGTCAAAACAATTACCTGTGGGGCAGTTTCGCTCATTAACCATTTGAAATAAGCGTTTGCATCTTCAAGGGATACTTCGTTAATCCAAGTGCTCCATCGCTCAGCTGTTTCTTCTTCATTCTCGACAGGAACTCCTACTGCGAAAGAGAATACAAGGTCATCGGCGTACTCATAGTCTTGGTACGTCTGTTTTTGAAGTAAATTAACCTCATTCCAGCTAGATAGAGAAGCTAATGCCTGTGATAAGTCATTTTCGCTGAATCCGTTTTCTTCTAGGTATCGGAATTCCTTGAGGAAAGCCTTCAGTTCATCAACTGGATTCTCAGAAAGAAAACCCCATCCAAAGAAGGAAAGATTTTCAGTTTCACTCCAAAAATCTTGCCAAGGTTCAGAGAAGTTAGCATCTCCATCTGCGACTCTTGATGATAAATGCGAGTCGATTAAATAGTAAATAAGCCATTGGAGGAAAAGCTCGTAGTCTTGCCCGATTGACCCAGGGGAAGAGAGTTGTGGAAGTTCAAAATCCACAGAGACAAAACTATTGATGTCAGGGTGAGAAAAGGTCCTTACTTTAGTTCCCGTAGATTGCTCTAACGCGGTTCCTGTAACAGCATCAGGCCCGCTAATAGAAGGATTATCTTCAAAGTGTGTGATAATGAGTTCCTCAAGTTGAGCGACGGGAAGATCTCCTACAAGAATCACAGCCATTAAATCAGGTCGGTACCATGTGTTGTAGTAGTCAGTTAGATCTTGACTGGTGACACTGTTTATGCCATCTAAAGTTCCGATTACGTTGCACTCTTCATATGGAGTTCCTTCAATGTACATATCTTGAAACAATTTGGATGTTGTCCCATCCAATGATTCGCCATAGCCGAACTCTTCAATGATTATGTCTCTTTCTATTGGGACTCTTTCTTCTGGGAGAATCGCTGATGTGGCGATATCGTCGAGAGCTTGTAGGGCAACCTCAAGCACTTCTTCGCTTTTCGCTGAGAACGTATAGGTTGTTAGATCGCAGCTAGTCCAAGCGTTTAGATGGGTTCCAACGTTCATTCCATAGGGAGCGAGTTCTTCGAATATGCCGTTAGGGAAATTCTCGGTTCCAGCAAAAACCATATGCTCAACAAAATGGGCTAAACCTGAATCTTTATCTTCTTGGGCTAGTCCACCTGCTGTTATTACCAGTCTTACTTCGAAGTTCCCTCCGGGGGAGTCATTACTTAATGCGTAGTAAGTTAATCCATTGTCAAGAACTCCAGTTCTAATTTCGGGGTCTTGTTCAAGGGGGGTGTCATCGTAGATAGATTCAAGCGGCGCTGTTTCCCAACCCGACGTTGTGGAGGTATCAGAACCGCAGCCGAGTAGAAAGAATCCCAGCAGAATGAAGAAAAAAAGTAAGGATTGTTTTTTCATGCTCTTGAAATTGGTTTGGATTTGGCTTTTGGAGATCGGTTTCATACTAGTCAAGGTGTTCTTTCTTTAGCTTGTTAGGGGGGGGGGTCAAAATGGCCTGTCACCAATTATCGTTACGCGCTCGACATGTCTTGATTTGGGGTAGAAGTCATTAGATGCGTGATGTTGCACAATTCTGTTATCCCACATCACGATTGTATTGATCTCCCATCTGATCCGGCACTGAATTGAGGGGTCAAGTATTGCACTTTCAAGAGCCTCAAGTAAGTAGCGGCTCTCATCCTCGTCGACGCCCTCTATATGGGAGACAAAAGGTCGGTTTGTATAAATACATCTCTCTCCTGTGACAGGATGTGTCCGAATTACCGGATGTCGCGCAGGAGGATATTCTTCTTGCTTACTTTTTCGCTCCTCGGGGCTCATGCGCTTTCCAAAAGTCTTGGTAAAGTCATGAATTGCATAAAGAGAATCAACGCGGCTTTTCACATCGGGGTTCAAACGATTGTACGCTTCGGCTGCATTAGCAAACGAGGTATCTCCACCAACGTTGGGGATAGAGCGTCCACGAAGTATCGACCCCATCGAAGGTTCTTGGCGCCACGTTACATCAGAGTGCCAGTTTGAAGCTGCGTACTGGAATTTGTCATTAGATACTATTTCGACAATTTCTGGGTAGTTTTCTGGGCTGGGCGCAAATGGATGGACTTCTAAATCACCAAAGTATTTACCGAAAGCAATATGTTGCTCTCTTGTAATATTTTGATCCCGAAACACGAGGATTTTGTGCTCAAGCCACGCTTTCTTAATGGCAGCTATTTCATCTCGATCGAGATTGCCTACTTGGACGTCGGATATTTCCGCTCCGATATATCCAGTTATCTGATGCGTTTCCATTGCGCCCCCAAAGTCGCACTAGGAATAATATAATTGGCGGTGCTCAATGGCCACAACTACGTTTTAGACACTAATGGATTCTGCGGCTTCGTTATCGTCATTGTTGGGAGAGCTGCCCCAAGTAGATAAATGATTACACAACTAACAACGAGAATTAGCGGGAAGCGCATTTGCATTGCTCCCCGTTATTAGGACCCTAAGGCTTCTTCAAGTTCAGGGTAAATCTCGTCTGCCCAAGCGTTGAGCTCGAAGACGCGTTCGTTCATGTTCTGCAGGGCGACGAGCCAACCATCTAGGCTGTCGAGGCAAGCATCGAATTCCCATTGGGATGAATAGTCGTTAATTATTTTACAATCATCAATGGCTGAGAAGAGCACATCTTGGTAATAGCCTTGCCACACTCTCGGGTATGCATCCTCGCATTCTGTTAGAAACAAGATAGTAGTGAAATCATCTAGCAGGGCTTCTTCGAGACCTAGCCACACAAGCCCGTATTCAGTGAAGCTGCCATTGTCAAGAGCTTCTTGTGTCAGGTCTATCAGTAAGTCTGTTATATCGAGAAAATCAATGTGGGCATCAATGCACTCAAAAAAATCCCCAAAAGCGTTGAAGTCTTCGATGTCAACATATACGCCGTATGGCCCATTCCATCTTGTCTTCGTTGGTTCTGGTGTTGGAGTTGGTTCAGGTCTTGGTGTTGGTGTTGGTTTAGCTGTTGGAACTGTCGTAGGTGTCGGTTCTGCAGCTTCTTGAGTTTCATTGGCGGTAGTGGATCCTGCGGCTTCGGTACCACCATTGTTGTCAGAGCTGCCACAAGCAGCAGCAAACATAACAATGCAACTAGCGACACAAAGCGCTCCTAAGTAGCGTTTCTTTGACCTCAACATGTGTTCCCCCTTCTAGTAGAAGAAAGTGTCAGTTCTTGACCTCTAGAAGCCAATCTAGTTCATAAGTTGAACTACTAGCGGATACTTTTGGTTTTATGAGAGCAGAGTCAATTTCTATAAGGAGATGTAGGTTATAAAATTGAGAAGCCTATTGGCGACACTTAGTTCACAGATAAATTACAACTACGTATTGCTGATTCCATAGCGTCCCCTAGAATCATTCCCTCAGCATTCAGAGTCGGCCCATCGTAATTGTCTTCCAGAACGTTCCAGACTTTCTCATGGTCCCAGCCCGTTTGATTCACAATTACTGTTACAAAGCATTCAGCTTCGCTTTTGGAAAGATCGAGAGATGCTTTTGCATCATCGATCAATTTGTCTTCGTAATCGGCGCATCCAGAGACTGCGATTAACGATCCAAGAATTATCACTGATGGGATTAGAAACTTCTTTACTATTTTGGACATGTCATAGCTTCGCTGAATTAGTTTTCAATTACAAATTGGGCACTAAAAAGTAAACCAAAGAGTATCTGTTGTTGATGGAGAAAAGAACTCTGAAGTAATCAGATAGGGTATCGCTAGGCAGACGGGAAAGTCATTTTTAGTTGAGATATAATGTATGGATGTTCAGGTCCTCTAGCTGTATTCTATTGTGCTTCATTCTTTCTGTCTCGACTATTGCTTGTGGAGGAAGTCCAGTACCTGATCAGATCGTTTTTCAGAGCGATCGTGACGGCGATACTGAGATTTTTGTGATGGATGCCGATGGGACCAATATCCGCCAATTAACAAATAACGATGCGTTTGATGGTTCTCCGTCGTGGTCTCCTGACGGGAAGCAGATATCGTTCAACAGTGATCGTGACGGCGATAATGAGATTTTTGTGATGGATTCGGATGGTTCTAATGTCCGTCAACTAACCGATAATGATGATGTGGATGGTATTCCGTCGTGGTCTCCTGATGGAAAGCAGATCGCGTTCATGAGTGCTCGTGACGGCGATTTTGAGATTTTTGTGATGGATGCGGATGGGGCCAATGTCCGTCAGCTAACCGACGAATGGGGAAATGATTGGACTCCGTCGTGGTCTCCTGACGGTTAGCAGATCGCCTTCATGAGTGATCGTGACGGCGATTTTGAGATTTTTGTGATGGACGCGGATGGGGCCAATATCCGCCAATTAACAAACAACGATACGGGTGATTCAGCTGCGTCGTGGTCTCCTGACGGTGAGCAGATCGCTTTTGGGAGTTATCGTGATGGTGATAGGGAGATTTTTGTGATGGATGCGGATGGGAGCAATGTCCGCCAGCTAACCGACAATGATGATAGCGATGGTTACGCGTCGTGGTCTCCTGACGGTGATCAGATTGCATTTGAAAGTGATCGTTATGGTGATTTTGAGATTTTTGTGATGGATGCTGATGGGGCCAATGTTGTTTCCTCAAGTCAAAGAGGTGATATCCCAATGTATAAACCATGAGGTTTATACATGGCTGCTTTAAGCTATCCACATGGTAGAACTGACGCTTTCTTCGTACTAGGAGGGGGAACACATGTTGAGGTCAAAGAAACGCTACTTAGGAGCGCTTTGTGTCGCTAGTTGCATTGTTATGTTTGCTGCTGCTTGTGGCAGCTCTGACAACAATGGTGGTACCGAAGCCGCAGAATCCACTACCGCCAATGAAACTCAAGAAGCTGCAGAACCGACACCTACGACAGTTCCAACACCTAAACCAGAACCAACCCCAACACCAGTACCTGATCAGATCGCTTTTCAGAGCGATCGTGACGGTGGTGATTTTGAAATTTTTGTGATGGATGCCGATGGGACTAATGTCCGTCAGCTAACTGAGAGTGACGACTATGACGGTACTCCGTCGTGGTCTCCTGACGGTGAGCAGATTGCTTTCGGAAGTCGTCGTTCCGGCGTTACTGAAGTTTTTGTGATGGATGCCGATGGGACCAATGTCCGTCAACTAACTGATAACGATGATTATGATGGTGTTCCGTCGTGGTCTCCTCGTGGAAGGCAGATCGCCTTCTTGAGTGACCGTGATGGTGATAATGAAGTTTTTGTGATGGATTCGGATGGTTCTGATGTCCGCCAGCTAACAGTTAACGATGATTATAAATTGGCTGTCTCATGGTCTCCTGATGGAAAGCAGATCGTTTTCGACAATAAGAAGGATTATGACGAATATGAGATTTTTGCGATGGATGCCGATGGGGCCAATGTCCGTCAGCTAACCGATAATGATGACTATGACGGTGTTCCGTCGTGGTCTCCTGACAGTGAGCGGATCACATTTGCCAGTGATCGCTTTGGAGATGATGAGATTTTTGTGATGGATGCGGATGGCTCCAACGCCATTTCCACAGGACAAAGAGGTATTCATCCAGTGTATAGGCCATAAGGTTTAGACGTCACTAAATCAAGTCCATCGAAATACCTAAAAGCTAGTACGGGACTTGTATTGCTTCCTGCGTTAAACGATGGGTGTAAAGAGAGGTTTCTCGTTAGGAATGCGCCCCTAGGATTCGCATGCTAAGGGAAATCATGCGGCACCCTATAGCCAGAAAAACTCTTACCGCCAAAACCCCACATGATTAGATAAGCACAGCCACTTGCTATCATTCCGCAAATCATAAATCTACGTAGGCACTAAATGCTCCTGGTCCACCTCCAGCTAGTTGATCTAAAGGCCCTCCCCAGTTGAACCAATTCGATGGCGTCCATCCGCCAGTGAATTGTTCAATGAGAGCAAGAGCGGTAAGCAAACCAGTACAGAGGCAGATTGGAGCAAATACAACTAAGAAAAGGATCCCTCGAAATAGTAATAATTCTTTTTCTATGGAGTTTTCATATCGGTTAATTTATATTCGATACTCGATGATTAATTACTGGGCGTGTCGTTTGCTCATCTGATTAAAAGCCACGGAGATCAAAGATAATGCAAACAAGAACATTGCTCCACTTATCGCCCCGAAAACATCCGACATAATCGCATCCTCAATCGAAGAATCCTCATCATTAACAGCGATGCTTAAAATGGTGAATACAGAAGATCCCCACCACAAAACAAAACCTGCAAGCCAGATGCTATTTCGACTACTTTCGATCTCTTCTCCATCCGACGCATTTTTCCATGCATCACTGATGACCTGATAGGGGACGAATAAAAACATCACAGGAGTAAACCACCCGCCAATGGACCATCCGCGACTCCACCGTCCCGAACGCCCTTGTGCCTCAATATTTACTGTCGCTCGCCAAGCCCAAATAATAAGCAACACAAGTAGAGCAATTCCGATTAAATTATTAAGAACCATTACAGTCCTAACAAAGGAATCGGCACTATCACCCGAACTCAAGCTAACGAAATTTCCATTCTTTAGATCAGTCAGCAACGAAGCTCTATTTGAGTAAGCACTAAGACGCAGAAGACCTAATACAGCCAAAATTCCAGCCACAATTGAAATAGCTTTACCCAACCCAAGAAGATTATAGGTAGTCGTAGCATTGTTCTTAGAAGGTATAAGTAGAGCCTTCTGTTTCTCATATTCTTCATCTGTGATTAGGGAGTCAGCTCGTAATTTGTCTAACTTCCTAAGCTCTTCCATCCACTCCGCCACGCGACCCCCTTTACTTGAGACCTTTACAACGATAATTTGCCGTAGGTCTCAGGTCCAAATTCTAGCTTATGTAAGGTTATCGTCTATAGAAAAGTATGGTAATGTGTGTAAAATTGTAAGCACGGATGGGTCCAACTCTGCCCATCCTTTTAGAGGGGGTAAAATGTCCGATTGGATGGACGACATACGGGACTTGGAAAAGCTTCGTGATGAGTCACTAATCTCAGGAGAAGAATATGATCGTCAGCGAGTTCTCATCATGGAGAATCGTGATGCAATAAATCGGTCTGTCGGGGACATCGATGTTGGAGTTTCGGGCTGGGCCAGACTAGGAAGCTACCTTCTCGACGCTCTTTTAATGTTGGTGACCCTATGGATCGGTTGGATCATTTGGGCTTGTACTTTAAGTGGTACTGGGCAAACCCCTGCGAAGAGATTGTTAAACCAGACCGTGATCGACCTTGAAACCGGCAAACCAATGAGCCTCGGGAAAATGTTTGGTATGCGAGGAATAGTTGGCGGCCTCGTCGCAATATGTGCAATCCCCTTAACTTTCTACATCATATGCTTTATGCCATTTTGGGATAAGAGAAATCAAAATGTATGGGATAAAGTTTCAAATTCGCTAGTGATTTCAACACCAAATTCAGTTCTCTAATACATATTTAATCTTTAAGTTCTTTCAATATGAGATTTCTAAATACAAATCACTATTTCTTAGAAGGACCTCGAGGTTGTCCATAACATAATATGTTCGCCCCCTAGGGTCCAGACCAAAACTTCGACTCTTTACACAAAGACCTTAGTCTCTGCGCTATTAACCTTCATCGGCTTGGGCGTAGGGGCTCTCCAGTACGCTCTCGTGGCCGTCAGTGATTGGCTGGTCGATGCGCTGGCCTCTCTCGCCATCTGGGCCGAATGAGTTGACGACTTCGCGGAGGTGGGTCCGGTCGGGGATCTGCGGTAGTTGTTGCGGTTGGCCGGGCATCTTGGCGATGTGCAGCGTCTGTGTGGGGAAAGCGAAGTCGACCTGTAGAGATTCGGCAAGCCGCATAATATCGAGATTAAAGACGTGACGGGTACGCAGCTCTTCATTCCAATCTTCAGCATCGATAAAACAGTAGATCAACACGTCGAGGCTGGTGGCGCCAAAACCATGGAATTCGACGATGTAATAGTCCTGACGCATACCGGGGTTGGATCGGATGATGGCCCGAATTCCCTCAACGAATGCCTGCATCTGATCTGTCGTGGTGTGGTACCCGACCCCGAGCGTGGTCTTATACCGGCGCCAACGACGTTGACCCATATTGTCGATCCCGCTATCCATCAGATTGCCGTTCGGTACGCTCACCAGTGAGTTGTAGAAGGTGCGCACACGAGTCGAGCGAAAGCCTACAGCCTCGACGGTACCTTCTACTCCATCGACGACGACCCAGTCGCCAACTTCGAACGGTTTGTCAGCGAAGATCGTAACTCCGCCCAGCAGGTTACGGACCGTATCTTGTGCTGCCAGCGCGATGGCAAGACCACCAAGACCTAGGCCAGCGATTAGCGACGAGACATTGATATCTAGGTTCTGCAGGACGAACAGCATCCCGACGAATGTCACGAACAGTCGCAGAGACGTGCGCAAGAGCGGCACCAGGCTATCATCGAGCTTCGTTTCGGTTTCACTAGCGCGTCTTGCTAGCACATCCATAAAGATGTCGATGGCGCGGTAGGCGATCAGAAGCACCCCAAGGGCGGCGATGAGGCTGGTCACCTGATTCACGGCGTTCTCGACCTCAGGGTCGAAATCGAGCATTGGGAATCCAACGAGCAGTGTGGTCCCTATGGTTAACAGTAGGATCCCCCGATTTAGTCGCCGCCGCTCAACTTCCCAAAATGCCAGATCGTCGCCGGTGTATCGACGCCGGACCAAGATGGCGATAATTCGCAACAGTGCGAAGTGCACCACCGTTGCGGCGACGGCGAGCAATCCAAAGCCGATGTATTGTTCAACTTCGATCCCGAGGTATTCGTCATTGAACCATGTCGGCGCTGCTAGGATCATTTCACTAACATAGCGAGCTGAAGCGGTTAGGGTGTCGATATCGCTGTTATTCTGCTCGGTTGTTCCCGTCGTACGCCCCCTAGGGCTAGTACCGGATGATCAACCTATAAGTTCACAACCCAATAATCGCTCTCATTGGGGGCATTAGCAAGCTTTCCCTAGAGCAATAAATCTAATTTCAGTGTGCCCTCAATAGAACCTTAAGATCCTCCCCAGGGGGCTACGAAAGCACCCTTACTCTGGAACTAGACGTATCTCTTTATGGCCGAACCTTGATGTTATTTCCTGAGACATTGGAATCAGTTACTTCTCCGGTCTCTACATCCACTGTCAAAATAGCATTACTGCAGGCCGCTATGAAATAGATCTTTTCGCCATCCTGTGACCAAGAAGCGGATGACGTAATGGCGAGAGGATTTGTGCACGTCCCATCGAAGTTGGCTATGGGCCGAATCTTTGATCCATCAGCATCCATTATGTTAATCCTATTTTCGTGCTCAAATGCCAGTTGTTCACCGCTTGGGGACCAGAGAGGATGAGTTCCGCTAGAAAGTTCTCGTAAATTTGACCCGTCTTCATTAATTAGAGCAATATTAAACTCTACAGGTCGCCCGATTCCTATAGAAAATGCAATAGTGGTACCGTCGGGAGACCACACGGGGTTCTCATTTGCATGATTGAAAGTCAACTGCTTCACATCGGAACTAGATAGATCAATCACGTATAAATTATCGGAGTAACTTTCATCAACGGGATCGTATTCATCGCTTTCCACAACAATTTTTTTGCCATCAGGTGACCACGAGAAGTTAAAGAAATCAACGAAATTTTGATCTCCTATCTCAGCTGTCAAGTTTCTAAAATTATTCCCATCAGCATCAATAACGTAAACATCTAACCTTAATCCGCTTGGTGCGGGGTCAACTTTAATGGATCCGAGAAAGGCTATCTTGCTGCCATCAGGAGACCACAATGGCTGCGATTCACTATTTAATTCATTGGTAGTTAATGCTTGCACGCCTGAGCCATCAGAGTTCATCAGATAGATACTGCCATTGCCATTACTAACTCGATTGCTGACAAAAGCAATTTGTCTTCCATCAGGAGACCACTCCGGCTCTTCATCAAGAGCAGCATTATTTGTTAAGTTCTGAAGATTTGTCCCGTCTGCAGTCATGGTGAAAATTTCATAGTTGTAAACGATTTCTCCAGTATCCGAAAGCGTTGGCTCAAGCGTCTCGTCAAATACGATTTCTGTTAATTTGACTAGTTCAGGTTCTGGAAGTGATTCAGATTCTTGGATAACCGCAACTGGTGCCGAAGTCGTCACCTTCGGTTTACCATAGGATGCAATTTCGCTACTAGAACTTCCACAAGCAGCGAGACTGCTAATAAGGAGAGCACCTGCGATAATACTGACAGATGTTCCCTTAACCATTCCTTAAGCGTAAGGGATAGCAGACGATTCTGCATATTGAGTGAAGAGGGCAAAACAGAGGTTGTGCTTAAGTCGTACGCCCCCTAGGACTGGCGACGGATAAGAAACCTACTACGTCACAACCCAATAATCGCTCTCATTAGGTGGATTAGCAAGTGTTCTGGCGTTAAATGTAGCCGTTGGGATTTCCCGAATTAGGTGCAGGACTAAATATATTTAATTCACTAATTAATAAGTAATCGTCACTTAAAGAAAATTCAATCAGTGGCAACTTCAAATTTCTCAGCTTTTGCGAAATGGGGACGTAAGGCTTGATCAAGTTTTATCATTCTGCCGACTGTTTCAGGTACTACTTTATTCCAAGAGTCCTCGTCTACCCAGCCACCCATTTCAATCACATCTGCAATAGTTCGTGATCGTCCTTCACCTCGCCTGACATTCCATTGTAAAGGGCCACCGTAAGATTCTTCTATCTCATTTTTATGCTGTAGGAAATATTGGTAAATAGAGGCAGTCCATTCTTCAGCTTCTTTACCTTTATCAATCCAGAGATGGATCTTGGTGCTATTTCGGCCGACTCCATAAGTAAGATTCATTCCGCTATGGCCTACTGAACTACTTAAATAAGGCCCATCTGGGGCAGCTCTTCCCTGATGAAGTGATGTATGCTCTTCGGCATATTCAAGCAAAGTAGTAAAAAACGCGCGTCGCTTTGTATGGCGTTCCGTTTTCTCTCGTTTTGTAGAGACTAAGTTCTTTGAATTATCAGAGGGACCGACAATTAGAGTTAGAAGTGGGGCTATCGGAGATTCATCTATTTGTATAGCCTGGATCTTAAACATGTAGATGGAAAGATCGCTTGAATCATTGAGCCATGTTGCTGCTTTAACGTGTTCAGGTCTTGGATCTCCAACTATCCAAATCGCTGTGTTTGACTCAAAAGCTGCAGCATAGGTCAAAACCTTTCCTAAATGATCATGGTCAGATCGTGATAATTGATTCTCAATAATCACCGTCTGCCCTAACTCATCATCTACGGTAAGGTCAACGGAGAATGCCCCTGCGCTTTGTTCTCTACGAACAGATTCTGCATCCAAGCCGATGATAAGCTCATCGCTGAGAAGATCAATATTTGCTTCAAGCCAAGTGCTGAAGTCATATGCCTCGTGTGGCCAGACCTCACGTAAATTAACTTGTTTGATTCTTCGAATATCCATAGATTTTAAAGCTTAACCGCCAATTGGTAGCGTTTCACTTCTGATACTCCCTGACTGATCAATCTTTTAGGTTTCTTATCCGTCGTACGCCCCCTAGGACTGGCGACGAATGCCGAACCTACTGCGGCACAACCCAATAATCGCTCTCATTGGGGGCATTAGCTAGTATCTAATATCTCAAGTGTCAATCGATGATTGTTCGCCCTCGGGATCGATCGTTGCTTCGTCTGGAATAGTTTCAATCAGCTGATCAACTATATTCTCTAACTCAGATCTCATATCGGCGATAATTTTCGCAATTGATTTTGAATGAGTTTCTGTGATTTCGTAATTTGACCCTTCATCAAAGATAGTAAGGTAAAGTCGATTCCGTATACGGACCCAACCATCTCGGAGAGAATCAACGATCTCCTCAGGGTGAACTGTTGTTGCAGCTCCGACTGTTAAGACTACTCTGGTAGATCTAATCTCACAGGTTACCCAGACATGATCTTTAACCGGAAAGAGGCGAATATAGTATTTTGCGTTTGAATCCTTTAATCCATATTTTGAAAGTTCATTCGATAGCAGTTGAATCGACTTAATATTATTTTCATTTGCTTCATTTGCATTTGAGGAGGTCGGTCGATCTATGTCTAGGGAGCTCGCAATTATATTGAAGTCCAAACCAACTTGACCATCTTTGTTCCATCCTGCTGTTGCTTGCACTAACGCCAAAGATTTAATGGCTTTATCCCTGACTTGTTTGACTAATAATTCAGGAAAACTCTCTGCCACAAGAATCGATGCTGTTGCATCAACTGCAGGCGCATACCAGCCGATTAGCCTACCAAGATGAGATGCGTCGGCTCCGTTAAATTGAAGTTCTATAGCAACTATGTGCTCTCTTGTGACAGCCAGTAGGTCGAGTCTTCTGCCCTCGCAATTAACTTCGCTAGTTACATCTATAACTTCTTCTCCGACAACCGGCCCTACAATTCTGTCGATCATCTGAACGCAGGCAGGATTGAAGTGAGTAGCTTCACCTTCGAATACCTTATTCAGGCTTAATTTCTCTAGTGCAGGAAATGTTAGTTGCATAATATGAAAGTACGTGAGGTAGCAAATTTAATCAAAATCAATTTCTCAGGAATAAAACAGGCTTCATCTTAAGTTGAGCGTTGAAGTTTTCACATTGGCGGTACGCCCCCTAGGACTGGCGACGAATGCCGAACCTACTGCGGCACAACCCAATAATCGCTCTCATTGGGGGCATTAGCAAGTGTTCCGGCGTTAAATGTACCGTTTGGGCTCTCGTGGCTCCATACGGTTAGGCCTGTACTTGGACCGCCAAGCTTTTGGCCTGCCTTCAGGGGGTGTCCATTCGGTATTCGTAACCCCCACCGATACTGATAAAAATATTAGGTACTCGCATCAAGGTAAACGCGCCAGATTGTTGCAACATTCCGTCAATCAATGTTGTTTTCTCATGATCAACGTGGGCGATGATCGCGACATTCCGGATTGTTTTCTGTGGTTGCATGACCGGACCACAGTACAAGAGTTCAGTATCTTTTCCTCAGATACATTAAGATATAAACTCGGAGTAATTTAATTCGTTCAATCAATTTGAATCGGACTGCGCATGCAAATAGCCATACCAATATTTGATCAACTCACCGCTCTAGACTGCGTCGGCCCGTATGAGGTCCTACAACGTTTACCAGGGGCCACCGTTGCATTTGTCGGCAAGGAAAAGAGAAATGTACGAACTGATAACGGTTTCTTGGGGTTAGCTGTAGATTACACATTTGATGAAATCTCGTCACCCAATGTGATCCTTGTGCCAGGAGGAGTTGGCACGCGAGCCTTTCTTGATGGGAACGATCATGAGATTATTACATGGCTCAAAAACGCCCACTCGACATCACAATACACAACTTCCGTGTGCACAGGGTCACTTGTACTCGCGGCCGCAGGTTTACTCACCGATCTTACTGCGACAACACACTGGTCAGCGTACGACACTTTGAAGGAACTGGGATCTTTGCCAGTCGCGGACCGCGTAGTCGAACATCTTGATCAACGAATCATAACTGCAGCGGGTGTATCAGCAGGTATAGACATGGCACTACGTCTGTCTCAATTACTTGTAGATACTGAAGCGGCGAAAGCCATGCAACTTATGATCGAATATGATCCTCAACCCCCTTTCAACGCGGGAACAGTCTCTGCAGCCGGCGAACAAGTCATGGAACGCCTCATTCAATACGCAGAGCATAAACAATAGAGATACGTCTCTGTATTTGCTTGCAGAATTTCTGTCGTAGAATACAAAGGCGGCAGCAAAACTCACTCACCTCGCTCTTCCATGCCATGACGTTGAGAAAACAATTCAATGGTACGACCGTTTTACCCCATTGAAAGTTATTCACCAGCGAGAAGACAATGGTGCCAAAGTTGCATGGATACAAGCAGACGATAAATGTATCTTTCTAGTGTTCCTTCAATCACCTGACTTTAAGGAACCAAAACCCATACTGTCGCCATTCGTTCATCTAGGAATCGAAGTGGAATCCAAAGACGAAGTCAATGCAATCGCTGAACAAGGAAGACATTATGACTGTTTGATATGGGAACCCAGAAAGAACCAGACCCCGTGGGCGTCTCTTGCATCTGTTGCGCTTCGCCGCACGTAAATAGCGGCTTTGTTTTTATTGCTCTTCATAGGGTTTACCATGGCACTTGCTCCTTAATTTGTTGCATTAAGTGCCGTGGTATGAAACCGAGGTTCGTCTTTCGTCGTACGCCCCCTAGGACCTGCGACGGATAAGAAACCTACTAAGTCACAACCCAATAATCGCTCTCATTGGGGGCATTAGCAAGTGTTCGTTTCACTCCATTTAGTAATGTTTATTTACTCTGATTAAGCTTTCTGAATGGCAATAAAGTGCGGACACTGCAGTAAGTATCACGAGACTGTGGCTGAGGTTAAGAATTGTAGTCAATCTCGAAACTATAAACGTTCGAGCCCTAAATCGAGTGCAAAGAGAAATAAACGTTCGAGTTCCAAGTCGAGTACAAAGAGAAATAAACGTTCGAGTTCCGAGTCGAGTGCGAAAAGAAAAAGATATGCGAAGCGAGAAACAGTTGAGTTGATGCCCTATCGCACGCTTCCAGGGCAAAGTAGAGAAAGGCGATTCGACGGTCATTACGACGGTAATAGGCCCGATTAAATGAGAAGTGCAGGTTTCTTATCCGTCGTACGCCCCCTGGGACTTGAACCCAGAACCTGCGGATTAAGAGTCCGATGCTCTGCCAATTGAGCTAGAGGCGCTAGAACAAGAAATCCTAGCGTGTCATTTAGCCTTTCGGGCCTAACAGTATTCATTCTTAAATTCATTGGGGTGACCGACGGGATTTGAACCCGCGACCACCTGTACCACAAACAGGGGCTCTACCTGGCTGAGCTACGGCCACCACGACCCGTATCAACGGGTGAAAGTACATGATAAAGCCTAGAAACACCGAACGTCGTAACATTAAAGAGAATATTTTGAAACAAAAAAATCGACTAGCTCTCCAGTTGCGTTTAAAATACAATTTAAGAGGCCAATATGCATATAGAGCAGATATCCGGAAACATTGGAGCTCAGATCTCGGACGTTGATTTAGCCAATGTGACCGACGATGAAGTCGAGAAAATCAAAAAAGCATGGCTCGATCACAAAGTACTGGTTTTCCGCGACCAGCACATTACTGTCGAGGAGCACATAGCATTTGGAAGAAAGTTTGGCGAGCTGGAAATCCACCCCTTTGCTCGAGGGGGGCATGTAGGCCTTGGTGAATATCCTGAAATCCTACGAATCGCATCAAATCCCGAGAAAGAATTCGCTGCCGTGATCTGGCACTCTGACGTGACATGGCGAGAAGAGCCGTCACTAGGTTCTATTCTGCGGGGAGTTGTGATTCCCGAAACTGGCGGGGATACATGTTTTGCTAGCGCCGCCGCCGCCTACGAACTCTTACCCGATGACGTTAAGTCCCAAATTGATGACCTATATGCAATACATGATTTTACGAAAAGCATCGGAGAGAAATTTGATGACGAGGAACGCCGTGAATTGCAGGAGAAGTACCCTCCAGCCCGACATCCTGTCGTACGAACGCATCCTGAGACGGGGGAGCGGAGCATCTATACCAATGGATACCACACCGATTATATAGAAGGGGTTTCTCCGGAGGAAAGCGAAAAACTGCTCGCTCTTCTCGAAAAAGCAATCATGAGCCCTACCGTCCAATTCCGTCTCAAATGGGAAGTTGACACATTTGTGATGTGGGACAACCGGTCATCACAACATGCGGTAGCTGCGGATTTCTATCCTGACGAACGAATTGTTGAGCGAGTTACAATCATTGGCGATCGGCCGTTTTAATAATTCTTTTCCCCTAGAATGAAAGCCGTGTTACACGCCCCCGTAGCTCAGCTGGATAGAGCAACGGACTTCTAATCCGTAGGTCGCAGGTTCGACTCCTGCCGGGGGCGCTAGAAAATGTCAGCTTGAGGAGGCGGAGCTTTTCATTCGCCGCCGCCGCTCAGTTAATAGAAACTCCGTATAGCCGTTCGCTTGATCCCTGCCTTCGAAAACCAGAGCTAGTGCAGCTTGATAAGGGATGCTTGAATCAAGATCACCACACATCGGCTGGTATTCGGGATCATCTTCGTTTTGTTCATCGACGAAAGCAGCCATTTCTTCCATCGTCGAAATAATTTCCGTATCGGTAATCACTCCATGATGCAGCCAGTTAGCAATGTGCTGGCTGGAGATCCGTAATGTAGCTCGGTCTTCCATCAATTGAATGTCGTTGATATCTGGAACCTTTGAGCATCCAACGCCTTGCCCCACCCATCGAGAGACGTAACCCAGAATGCCTTGCACGTTGTTACGAAGTTCAGCGGAAACTTCATCTGGGCTCAATTCACGTCCTGATTCAAGGAGGGGAATTGTGAGCATGACCGTTCTATCCGTGGCATCACGCCCTTCCAAGTCAGCCTGCACACCAGCGACATCGATTTCGAAATAATGGAGTGCGTGCAGCGTCGCTGCAGTAGGGCTCGGAACCCATGCACAAGAAGCTCCTGATTTCGGATGACCTATTTTTTCTCTCAGCATGTCTGTCATATCATCAGGTCGGGCCCACATTCCTTTCCCTATTTGCCCATGGCCGAGGAGCCCAGCTGCTAGGCCTTCATCAACGTTGATATCTTCATATGCTGTCAGCCATTGTTGTGCCTTCATCTCTGTCTTTGGGACGAAAGGACCGGCCTCCATGCTTGTATGTATTTCATCTCCGGTGCGGTCCAAGAAGCCAGTGTTGATAAACACGACTCGTTCTCTAGCTTTTTCGATGCATGACAGGAGGTTCATGGAGGTTCGTCGTTCTTCATCCATGATTCCGATTTTGATGGTGTTTCGATCTAGTCCTAAGTAGTCCTCGATCCGGTCGAACATTTCAACTGATAGCGCAACCTCATCAGGGCCGTGCATCTTGGGTTTCACAATGTAGATAGATCCATGCGGACTATTTTGATTTCCGCCATCTTTCTCAAGGTCGTGGATTCCACACAGTGTAGTTATCACCGCATCGAGCAAGGTTTCCGGAATTTTTCTTCCTTCTACGGTGACCATGTCCGTCATAAGGTGCATCCCGACGTTGCGGACAAGCATGAGAGAGCGACGGCGGATTGTTCTCTCAGATCCGTCCGGCCCAGAGATAACAGTGTCACGTTCAAGCTTTCTAACGACTGATTTGCCGCCCTTGGCGAATTCGACTTCTAAATTTCCTTGCATAAGGCCAAGCCAATTACCATACGCTTGAACCTTATCGTTAGCGTCAACAGTGGCAACGGAATCCTCACAATCCATAATTGTGCTAAGCGCCGATTCAACCATCACATCGGCAATGTCGGCGGTATCGTCGGCCCCTATAGGATCTGATGGATTAAAAACAATCTCTACATGCAACCCATGTTTCTTGAGAAATATTGAATCAGGCTTCGCCGAGTCACCGATAAACCCTACGAACTGTTGGGGGTCAACGAGGTTTACATCTCCATCGTCAGTAGCGATACGAAGCTCTGAATCTATAACTTTGTATCCGGTGGACGCAGTATGTGAAAGGCCATCGAGCGGGAAGTGTTGGTCAAGAAGCGAACGGGCGTATGCAATTACCTTGGCACCACGAACAGGATTGTACGGCCCGCTTTTTTCAGCCCCTCCATCTTCACTAATAACATCAGTTCCGTAGAGGGCATCGTATAGGCTTCCCCATCTCGCATTCGCAGCGTTTAACGCATAGCGAGCATTGTCAACTGGAACAACCAACTGCGGTCCTGGAACACTAGCAATTTCCGGATCCACATTGTTGGTATCTACCTGAACGGATGATGGCCGGTCCTGCACATAGCCAATCTCCGTTAGGAAGCTGAGGTACGCCTCATGGTCGTGAGGATCTCCACGGCGGCTTATGTGCCAATCATCTATCTGGGTTTGGTAGTCGTCACGAACCCGAAGGAGCTGCTCCATACGAGGGCTAAACTCCTTGAGAAGGCTTTCTAAATTAACCCAGAAATCACCCTCATCCCGGTTGGACCCAGGTAGAAGCGAGGTTGTAACGAAATCGAAAAGGGTAGCATCAACCTCTAGAGCACCTATGATTATCTTCTTTTCGCTCATTCCCTCTCCTAGATATATCGGTATAGCTTTCCTTAACCTAGTAGGAATTCAATTCAGATTCAGAATTGTTCTTCTTCAGTGCTCCCCTTGAGAGCCAGCGTGCTCGCAGTTCCTCCAGAAATAACAGTGGCGACTTGGTCGAAGTAGCCTGCTCCTACTTCTCTTTGGTGCCTAGTAGCGCTATATCCGCTGTCCTCCATCTCAAACTCACGCTGCTGAAGTTCGACATATGCAGTCATATCTTTTTCTGTGTACGCCTGAGAGAGTTCAAACATCGATGCGTTTAGCGCATGCCATCCAGCAAGGGTTATGAATTGGAAGCGGTACCCCATATCTCCGAGTTCTTTTTGGAAAGAAGCGATAGTTGCATCATCAAGCGCTGCTTTCCAATTAAAAGAAGGAGAGCAATTATAGGCAAGCATTGTGTCAGGGTATTCTGCATGCATCGCGTCAGCGAAACGCTTCGCTTCATCTAGATCCGGTGTGCTTGTTTCACACCAAACAAGGTCAGCGTATGGAGCGTAAGCAAGACCACGTGCGATAGCGGCATCCATACCGTTTTCCACGTGGAAAAACCCTTCGCTGGATCGCTCTCCAGTGCAGAACTGTTGATCCCGTTCATCGATATCGCTCGTAAGAAGTGTTGCCGCTAGTGAGTCTGTTCGCGCTACGACTAGAGAAGGAACATTCATGACGTCTGCGGCTAATCTGGCGGCAGTGAGAGTACGTACGTGTTGTTGAGTTGGTACGAGAACTTTACCGCCCATATGGCCGCACTTTTTCTCGCTTGCTAGCTGGTCTTCCCAGTGGACACCCGCAGCTCCAGCTTCAATCATCGATTTCATGAGCTCGAATGCATTGAGCGGGCCTCCGAAGCCTGCTTCTGCATCGGCAACAATCGGGACCATCCAGTCGCGATCTCTATTTCCCTCACTCCATTCAATTTGGTCCGCTCGTCGAAGGGCATTATTTATTCTCCGAACGACCGTCGGTACGGAATTCGCAGGGTAAAGACTCTGGTCAGGATAAACCTGTTCCGCTAGATTTGCATCTCCAGCTACTTGCCATCCGGATAGGTATATGGCTTCGAGCCCTCCCTTGACCATTTGGATAGCCTGACCACCGGTGAGTGCTCCCATAGCATGGGTGTAAGCATTTGAATTGAGCTTATCCCAGAGCTTTTCTGCGCCATGACGTGCGAGGGAGTACTCGACTTGCATCGACCCGCGGAGGTTAATTACTTCCTCAGCACTGTAATCGCGCTGGACGCCCTTCCAACGTTCGTTTTCTTCCCAATCACGGGATAGTTCTTCTACTTGAGCATCAAAGGATTTGGACATGATCGGTTACTCCTGTATCTAACACAGTGGGGTTAAATGTGCGTTATCTACAATGCAGGATGGGATATTGAAAATCAACCTAATTGTGCTCTAATTATTAACTAAATTATGAATTAAATAATAAGTGCAAAAATTATTACAAAAAAAGTTATCCTTTTATCTAGATATAGGTTGAAAGGGAAGCGATATGGACTCATTGGTCTTTGGTCAACGGTTGAAGCATTTCAGAAAGCGTAACAGTTATACTCTTGCACAACTAGGTGATTTAGTTCACAAGCCTGCACCATATCTATCGCAACTTGAAAATGGACTAACAGAACCTCGAATAAATTTAGTAAGAGAACTAGCATCAGCTCTTGATTGTACGCCTGCGGACCTTCTTGACCCTGAACCTCCAAGCCGAAGAGCTGAACTTGAAATTGAACTGCGGCGATTACAAGAGGAACCCCGTAACCAGGAAAGAAAGCTTCCCTATATTCGTCCATCAACGCGGATGCCAGATGAGATTCTCGAACACATTATCGGACTGTATACAGCTTTAGAAGAAGACAACGCCCTAACAGTCTCTAATCCAAATACCCCCAAAAATATTGCCAGGCACTCAAATCGAGATTTACGACATGAGATGAGAGGAAGAAATAACTATTACCAAGAAATTGAGGAACTAGCGAGCGGTGTTCTAAAGGCTGTGAAATATCCAGGATCAGGGCCTGTGTCTGAAAGAATTCTTATGGACGTCTGCGAGCACTTTGGTTTTGCAGTAAGAAGGGCCGAAAATATCCCACATTCGACAAGGTCGATAACGGACCAGAGAGAGAAGGTAATTTACATTCCCCAGCGAAATGATTTGTCTACTAGAGCGTCTAGATCGGTAGTGCTTCAAACATTAGGCCATTACGCGCTAAACCACGAAGTCGCCGATGACATCGGAAAGTATCTCAGGCAAAGAGTCGAATCAAATTACTTTGCAGCTGCAGTTCTTGCTCCTGAGGAACCAGCCGTAACATTTTTGCAAAACGCTTATCAATCAATGGATATATCAGTGGAAGATTTGCAAGAAATTTTCTATATCTCCTATGAGATGGCCGGACACCGTTTAACTAATCTCGCTACTCGACACCTTGATATTACGTTGCATTTTTTGAGGTCTGATGACGAAGGCATCGTATGGAAAGCCTACGAGAACGATGGAGTCCCTCTTCCTCATGGGATAGATGGGACTATAGAAGGCGAACATTTATGTCGGAATTGGGGAACGCGCCAAGCATTTCACACTCAAGACGCACTATCACTTCATTACCAGTATACAGATACACCAAACGGGCAATATTGGTGTGTAACGCATGTCGAAGCAGACAGAGATCCTCATCACGCTGTCACAGTTGGAACGACTGCTGACCAAGCTAAATGGTTCAGAGGCAGTGACACGAAAAGGTTCTCAACGTCACAGTGTCCGGATAAAGATTGTTGCAACACTCCAAGGGCAAGTGTGAGGCAGCATTGGCAGGGCGTGGCATGGCCTTCTGCGCGGGACCGAAGCAACATCACTTCAGGGCTCCCTCTACCTGCAAAGAGCTTCTCCCGGTTTCCAGGGGTGGACATGCTTGAAGTCTATGAATTTCTTGAAAGGCAAGAATCCTCCTAGAGCATTGGTAGCACGTAAAAGTCAGCACATAGGGGGTACTCTCGTTATATGACCAGTCGCCGATTATTTTCGCAGAGAAAAAGAGACGATTCGGTACCCCCTACGCCAAATCAGGCTTCTCACGTGCCATACAACCCAGGAATAGATGGTTTACGTGCAATTGCAGTCCTTGCAGTAATAGCATATCACTCTGGAGTAACTAGATTCTCAGGTGGATTTCTAGGAGTAGAAATCTTCTTTGTCATAAGTGGCTACCTAATCACTGCTCTTTTGCTTGGAGAATATGAGGTAAATCAACGCATAGATATCAAACGATTTTGGGATCGAAGAGCCCGGAGGTTATTCCCAGCTCTTATAGCTTACATAGGGGGCTCTACAGCACTTGCATACATGACGGCTCGAGACGTCATCCCAACCAAGGGAGAGGTTCTGACAGCGTTAGGATACGTATATAACTGGTTTAGTATCTTTCAAGGCGTTTCGTATACTGATGGCTTCGAAAGGAAGAACTTTTTTCACCATCTTTGGTCTTTAGCCGTCGAAGAACAGTTTTATTTATTTTGGCCGCTGATTCTTTGGGGGTTGTTGTCATTCATCGGAAAGCGACTCACTTTTGCACTCGTCATTGCAGGAATTATCGGATCATCCGTCCTCCGCTGGGCCCTATACGAACCTTTTAGTGACCCACTGCGCGTCTACTACGGAACTGATACGCGCGCATCTGCCCTTTTAATAGGAGCAGCAGTTGCTTTCCTTTGGAGGCCATGGAAATCGGAAAAAGCTCTTATAGCGACACCAAATACTTTCACAAAATCCTCTGTCTTCATCATCGGAACGGCTTCTTTAGTTGGCCTTATATGGGCGAATATGCACTACACCCTGTTCTACCCGAATATAGATAGCCTATTCCGCGGGGGAATGCTAATAACGTCAGTTCTTACTGCGTTAGTTATTGCAGTTTCTGTAACCCCTCACTCCCTGTTGGGAAAGATTATGGGGATTAGGGCAATGCGGTGGATCGGTAAACGGTCATACGGGCTGTATCTTTGGCACTGGCCGGTATTCCAGCTAACCCGCCCTCGAGTTGATGTAGACATAGATGGCTGGGAATTGTTTCTGATTCGAATCATAGTCACTCTAATTGTCGTTGAAATCAGCTATCAATTTATTGAGCGGCCTATCAGAGAAAGACGATTTCGCAAATCATTAGCTTCTGCTCTGACGTTGCCAAAGTTGAAAACGACTTTTGGGAAGTTTGCTTTGACTGCAGTCGCTCTCATCGGATGCTTTGTGACACTTGAACAAGTCCAGGCGGAATGGAGCGATCCAGAGACGATTGATGAACAAGTGCAAGAAGTCGAAGATGAGCAAAGTGAACTTTCCCCTACTCCGATTCCAACCCCAATACCCACTCCAATGCCGTCCCCAACCCCTACTCCTGCCCCAATCGAGGAAAAAGAGGTTGAACCTGTTGAGCCTGAGCCAGACCCCATGGAGAGTTTCGATATTGTTACTTTCGTCGAAACAGTCACCGCTGAAAACCCAATATGGGCAAATTTGCTTCCCTTAGTGACAAATCCCGAATTCGAAATATATTACGATCGAGTGACATTCATCGGAGATTCAATAATGAAGGGCGCTGTTACCAACGCTTCTATCAAAGATCTTGACACAATTTTTTACGAAAGGATTTCTGTTCTTACAGATAACGCGAATGTCGAAGCAGAAGTAGCGCGCCAATGGAATGAAGCTCCTGGAATAATAAGAGAATTGAAGAGCCAAGATCTCCTTGGTGAAGTAGTAGTGATACATCTAGGGAGTAACGGTGTAGTGGATGAAGAACTTATAGCGAAGACCTTCGAAGCTCTTGGAGATACTGAGCTAGTTGTTGTGCTAAACGCTAGAGTACCGAAGCCATGGGAGGGTAGAGTCAATAGCATCCTCGAGAAGGAAATCCCACTCTATGAGAATGCAGTTCTCGTAGACTGGCGAAGCGTATCAAACGACTATCCGGAATACTTTGCTCGCGATGGCGTACATCTTACAAAATTGGGATCTCAGGTATATCTCGATCAAATAATTATAGCTCTCGGCGGAGAACTCGAAGAAGAAGCTTTAGAAGAGGAAAGCTTAAATCAATCCGATGAATAAAGAGCAGACATAATCTCAGATAGGGAACGCTGCGGGCTTTGCTCTCCATCAATCACAAGGTCAGCATGCCTAATTGAAGGGGCGACATATTCATCATGCATAGGCTGCACTGTATTTTTGAACTGAGCGCTCGATTGTTCTGCTGTCCTCCCTCGCTCTTGCACGTCACGTGGAATGCGTCTAGAAAATCGAACATCCTCTGAAGCTTCAATGAAAACAGCTAAATCCAATAGGTCCGTAATCTCAGAAAAAGCTAGCAGAAGAATCCCGTCCAAAACAACCAAATCAGAAGGGGCAACAATTCGGGACTTTGAACTTCTAGTGTGAGTAGACATGTCATAGACAGGTGTATCGATAGTTTCCCCATTCCGAAGAGAACGTAAATCACTTACGAACAACTCAACGTCAAGGGAATCAGGATGATCGTAGTTCACTTGAGCACGTTCACCTAAAGCCATGTGACTTTGATCACGGTAGTAGCTATCAAACGCCACTGTCGAAACAGTCCCTTCGAAAGTTTCTACAAGGGTATCGACAATAGTCGTTTTCCCCGAGCAACTCCCTCCAGCGATCCCCACAAATTTAGATAACACGATAAAAGTTTACTTGCATGAAAAACAAAGACCTAGCTTCAGTCTATATAACGGCGACAAGACGAGCGGGTGAGGAGAATCGAACTCCCATCATCAGCTTGGAAGGCTGAGGTTCTAGCCGTTGAACTACACCCGCAGACTCCAAATAGTACACGAACATTGCTAAAAATACAGCTTCCAGAAAACTAGAATTGATAATGAGTAGGGGAGAGCGTTCTTCACCGGTAGACTTTCGGCCTGTGGCAAGTTCTGTAGATCAACTCGAAGACAACAAAGTAAAGATAGTGGTTGAGGTCGACGAATCTGAGGTCGATAAGGCCATTGACTTAGCGTTCAAAAAAATATCGAAAGATGTAAGCCTCCCAGGTTTTCGACCAGGTCGCGTTCCTCGGAAAGTACTCGAGGCAAAGTTCGGACAAGATTATGCACGAAGTGAAGCTTTGAATGAACTAATCGGGGCAAACTATCGAAGCGCTGTCATTAGTCACGAAGTAGATGCTATAGCTCAACCAGAAGTTACCATTACCCAAGGTGAGGAATCCGGCCCTCTTACTTTCGAAGCTACCGTAGAGATTAGGCCATCTGTCGAAGTCAAGGGCTACAAAGACCTGACAGTCACAATTCAACCGCTGGAAGCCACTGACGAAGAAGTAGCTATTCAAATCGATAGCCTACGAGAGCAGGCATCCGAACGAGAAGAAGTTGGCCGTTCCGCTATTTCTGGTGATTTTATTACTATGGACCTTTCTGGATCCCAAGATGGGACACCAGAAGAAAGTTTGACCGCAGATGATTTCACATACGAGATAGGGTCAGGATTTATCATCGAGTCCATTGATGAGAATTTGCAAGGTGCAAAAGTCGGAGAAATCGTAGAATTCGAAGGCGACCACCCTAATGAGGAAGGCTCGGTTCTATCTTTTCGTGCCCTGATCAAGAAAGTAGAAGAGAAGAAACTTCCTGAACTCACTGACGAGTTTGTTGCTGAAATGACAGAATTTGAAACGGTAGACCTTCTAACCGCTGACACAAAGAACAGAATCGAGGACACGAAAAAAAATCAAGCCTCAAATCTACTCATTGAACAGATCGGGTCGGAACTCGCTGATCTTGTTGATGAAGACCCCCCAGAAATTCTCATACAAGAACAAATTCAACAACAACTTCAAGATATGGCAATGAGAATGGCGCAGCAGGGCATGCAATTCGAACAATTTCTAGAAGCAACGGGGCAAGACATAGAAACTTTGGCAGAAAACATGAAAGACCCTGCCGCAAAAGTCGTAAAAATTGATCTCGCCCTTCGAGCTGTTGCTGAAGCTGAAGGTATCTCGATTGAACAGGTGGATATAGATAAAGAGATAAGTGACCTTGCAGAGCACTTCAATCAGGGAGAAGAACAACTTTTGGAAATCTTCCAAGAAAATGGGCAACTACTAACCCTTAAAGCTGACTTATTAAAGCAAAAAGCTATGAAATATCTTCAACAAAACGTTGAAATTGTTGACCCGGAGGGAACTCCAGTCGAACGAGAAACATTTCTTTTTCCAGAGAACCAAGACAAAGAAGAGAATATGAGCGAAAATATAGAACAGGAGTCAACCAGTAATGACACCGAGGAAGAAGCACCAAGTGAGTAACGCCCCCAACAGCTATCTTGTCCCCACCGTCGTGGAGCAAACAAATCGTGGAGAGCGAGGCTATGACCTCTACTCGAAACTATTAAAAGAGAACATTATCTTTATCGGAACCCCCATTGATGACGGAATTGCAAATCTCGTATGCGCCCAGCTACTCCATTTGGAGTCAGAGAACCCTGACAAAGATGTCAGCTTGTATATTAACTCTCCAGGTGGAAACATAAACTCGGTCTTCGCCATATATGACACAATGTCATACATCAAGCCAGAGATTGCAACAATTTGTTACGGGCAAGCAGTCGCCGCTGCAGCAGTTCTGCTTGCTGCTGGCACGCCTGGAAAACGGCTAGCGTTACCTCATTCACGAATTCTAATCCATCAACCCTATGCAGGTGCACAAGGCCAAGTCTCGGACTTGGAAATCGCATCAAGAGAAGTACAGCGACTCAAAAACCAACTTGAAGAAGTCTTAGCAGCCCACACAGGTCAAACGATAGAAAAAATACAAGCTGACACAGACCGTGACAATATAATGGACGCGTACGAAGCAAAAGAATATGGAATCATTGACGAAGTAATCGAATCCCGAGGTGAAGTAGATAACAGTGGTCCAATAACTGCTGTAGAAACTAGTTAAGGGGGAAATAATGGCGAAATTCGGCGAAGGCGGAGAGCTCCTCAAATGCTCCTTCTGCGGTAAATCTCAGAAGCAAGTTAAAAAATTAATAGCAGGTCCAGGCGTTTATATTTGTGATGAATGTATCGACCTCTGTAATGAAATTATCGACGAAGAGCTTGCATCACCCGTCGAATTGGGATTCGAAGAACTACCGAAACCAAATGAAATAAACAAGTTTCTCGATGACTACATTGTTGGGCAAGAACAAGCAAAAAGAATACTTTCAGTTGCTGTTTACAATCATTACAAAAGAGTCCAAGTGGGAGAGAGCAAAGAAGATGATGTGGAACTCTCCAAAAGCAATATTCTGCTCATAGGGCCTACCGGCTGCGGGAAAACTCTTATGGCTGAAACGCTAGCACGCATGTTAAATGTTCCCTTTGCGATAGCAGATGCTACAGCTCTAACGGAAGCTGGATATGTAGGTGAGGACGTAGAGAACATTCTCTTGAAACTTATTCAGGCAGCTGATTTAGACATTAAGAAAGCAGAAATGGGCATTATCTATATTGATGAAATAGATAAAGTTGCCCGCAAAAGTGAGAATCCGTCAATAACCCGTGACGTTTCGGGTGAAGGCGTGCAGCAAGCCTTGCTAAAGATACTGGAGGGTACCTTGGCGTCAGTGCCGCCACAAGGTGGGCGCAAACATCCCCACCAAGAGTTTCTTCAGATCGACACACGAAATATTTTGTTTATCTGCGGAGGAGCATTTGCCGGCCTTGATGATGTCATTGAAGAAAGAATTGGAAATACCGGCGTCGGATTCGCTGCTGACCTTCGACAGACATCCGAGAAAGACCTTACAGCTCTGTATTCGGAGGTCCAACCCGAGGACCTTGTAAAATATGGCTTAATACCTGAATTTATCGGACGACTGCCTGTTGTAGGAGCGGTAGGAAATCTTGAAACAGATGCTCTCGTACAAATATTGACGGAACCTAAAAATGCCCTTCTCAAACAGTACAAAAAGTATTTCGGCTTTGAAAATGTTGACTTAGAATTTACAGAAGCAGCTTTAGATGCAGTCGCTGAATTAGCTTTGGAACGCCAGACTGGAGCTCGAGGTCTTCGATCGATTTTAGAGGATGTCCTTCTAGAGGTAATGTATGAACTTCCAAGTCGTGACGACGTTCTGACTTGTGTAATTAATGAGGACGTCGTTCGAAAGAAGATGCAACCAGAGCTAATCCTTCGAGGGGAGAGTGGCTTAGCCGCCTCATAGAGCGATACATTACCAAAATGCTTATAAATGAAGCACTCGAATACCTCGATTTGCATATCAACAGAAGGTTAACTCTAGAAAAAATTGATGGACTCTCTTTGAGTCAGATGAGAGCTCTCCTCGAAGCAATCGGAAATCCACACGAAGATTTTCCAACTATTCATATAACCGGAACAAACGGAAAGGGTTCGACTGCGACCATGGTTGCTGAGCTCCTAAGTGCTTTGGGGCTATCAGTTGGCCTATACAGTTCTCCCCATGTGACGTCAATTACCGAACGGATCCACATCAACGGAGAGCCTATACGCGAAGAAGACTTTGCAGAAAATGTTGCAGTATTATCACTCGCAGAGCGACATCTTGATTTCAGCCCAAGCTGGTTCGAATTAGTAACAGCAGTTGCCTTTAGGTCTTTCGCAGATGCAGCAGTTGACGTTGCGGTGATTGAAGTAGGTATGCTGGGTCGGTTTGATGCTACGAATATAGGTAATCCACGCGTATCCGTCATAACTAATATCGATTATGACCATACAGATGGGGCGGAAGGGTGGAGAGAAAAAATAGCGCGAGAAAAAGCCGGAATTATCCGTAAAGATGGAGTTCTTTGCTTAGGCGAAGTAGACGATGATCTGGATGAAATATTTGTAGAGGAGGAACCAAGAAAGATCTTCCGCCAAGGCCAAGATTTTTCAGTGCTTTCGAATGAACTAGCTGTGGGTGGAAGACTTTTGACACTTGTTTCTCAGTCACAAAAATACGAAGACATCTACCTTCCTCTACACGGAGAGCACCAGGGGATCAATGCCGCAATAGCATTGTCGGCGGCTGAACAATTTCTTGAAACGCCATTACCGTATAATGTTGTAAAAAACGGGTTCGAGAATGTCAGAATGATTGGCAGATTCGAAATTCTAGGTTCCAATCCGCTTGTGGTTGTAGATGGGGCCCACAATCCTCCAGGGGCCGAAGCGGCAGCACGAACCCTTAAAAGAAGTTTCCCTCTTGAAGGAAATTTGATCCTAATAGTCGGGATGACAGAAGAAAAGAACGCTGAATGGATGCTTGAGTGCCTGGAAGCAGATCATGCTCAATTCATCATATGTACAGAAGCAGCAACACCGAGAGCTATGTCAGCAAGAGATTTAGCTGCTACAGCAGAGAAATTTTCCAGCAACGTAGTAGTTCGAAGTAACCCAGAAGCAGCGCTTGAACTAGCGATATCACAATCTGAGCCAAACGACGTAGTAATGGGCACAGGATCTTTATACGTTGTGGGAGCGTTAAGGGATGCTTATTTCTCAAAGCATGTGTGAGGGTACTCGTTGCCTTGATAAAACGATAAAATCTTTCTTATGAATCAAACTTTAGTACTATGCAAACCTGACGCAGTTGAAAGAGGCCTTGTAGGGAAAATCATTTCCAGATTCGAAGATAAAGGTCTAACTGTGTCCTCATTGAAAATGTTAGTGATTACCCCAGACATAGCTGCCTTGCATTATGCAGAGCACATTGGAAAACCTTTTTATGATGACCTCGTAGCGTTCATTGGTAGATCTAGATCTGTGGCAATGGTCATTGAGGGGCCTGATAATACTTGGGAGATCGTCAGAAAGATGATGGGCTCGACAAATGCTGCCGAGGCTGAGCCCGGAACGATACGCGGAGACTACAGCGCATTGTTTACTGAAAATCTAGTCCATGGTTCAGATTCAGCGGAATCAGCTCAAAGGGAGATAGGAATCTTCTTTAAATAGTGGTCAATTCACATAGGTGGATTGCACTTTTACTATCTCCTTCTACACTAGAAGAAGCGGAGATTTAACAGTACGAGACTGTGTGCTTAAAATCTAAGTTGATTATTAGGAATTCTAGAGACGAACGGTAAATGATATGGCTTCAATACTCGGAGTTATGGGTCGAGATATGGCAGTTGACTTGGGAACCGCTAATACGCTTGTCTATGTCCGTGGAGAAGGAATTGTCCTAAACGAACCATCTGTGGTGGCAATTGATATTAGAGACGGATCCGCTCTCGCAGTTGGAACAGACGCAAAGCGAATGATCGGCCGAACACCAGATCATATTAGAGCATCACGCCCCTTGCGAGACGGAGTAATTGCGGACTTTGATATGTGCGAACAGATGCTCCGACATTTTATTGAAAAAGTCCATCAAAGCAGGCTAGCGAAACCCCGAATGGTTATATGTGTGCCATCTGGGATAACCGGCGTTGAGCAGAGAGCCGTTCAAGAAGCAGCCGAATTTGCTGGCGCACGCAAACCGGCCTACATCATTGAGGAGCCGATGGCAGCGGCAATTGGATCAGGGATGAAAGTTCAAGAGCCTAGCGGGAACATGATAGTTGATATTGGGGGAGGCACAACTGAAGTAGCAGTTATCTCCTTAGGTGGTGTAGTAGCGAATAAGTCTGTTCGCGTTGGTGGTGATGAGCTAGACAATTCTATTGTGCAATTCATTAAGAAAGAATACAGTGTGGCTCTCGGTATCAGGACTTCGGAAGAGCTGAAGATCAAACTTGCAAGTGCATGGGTGACTGAAGAACTCTATGCCGAAGTGAGAGGCCGTGACCTAATAACCGGATTGCCCAAGACAATTGTTACTTCAAGTTCTGAAATTCGCGAAGCAATTGCTGAGCCTTTATCTGCGATTATAGATGCGGTTAAAATGACCTTAGACGTCACTCCTCCAGAACTTGCTGCTGACATTATGGAGAAGGGAATTATGCTTGCTGGTGGAGGAGCGCTGTTGCATGGGATGCCGGAATGCTTAGCACATGAGACCGGGATGCCCGTTTGCATCTCACCTCAACCTCTCCACGCAGTTGCATTAGGTTCTGGAAAATCCTTAGAGTCTTTCGACTCCCTCAAAGGGGTTCTCTTCTCCTCGTCTCAGGTCTAGGCCTAAGGTTGTTGTTAGATGGCTGCGCCACGAAGATATAGTGGCTCTCGATTTACACTGGCCCTCCTTGTTCTCACCTCAGTGACACTAATTTCATTGGATGCTAGAGGTTATGCTCCAGTAGGGAACTTAAAAAAAGCCGGAATCGTAATCGTTCAACCATTCAGATCTCTAGCTCGAACTGTATTTTCCCCAATCGGAAATGCATGGGAATCACTATCCAACGGAGATGAATTGGAGCGTGAAAACGCAGTCTTAAGAAAACAGCTGGATGAATTGCTGAGTTACCGAATAGCGAATGAAGAAGCAGTCAATGATCTAGAGGCTCTCAGAACGCAATTAGGGCTTCAGGGCCTTGGGGGGCAAGAGACGGTAGTAGCAGAAGTAACAGCGGGTTCAGTGTCAAACTTTGATCCTTATGTTCTTGAAATTAACAAAGGCACACAAAGCGGCATAAGAGAAGGTATGCCTGTTATCTCCACTGGTGGACTGATTGGCCGAATAGAAAACCCTGGGCTTAGAGATTCGCGTGTTCGGTTAATTACTGACCCCACCGTCAATATCGGGGTTCTCGCTATCGGCACAAAGGAAATCGGTATCCTCACCGGTAATGGTGTTGACCAGCCAATGCGGGTGATAGACGGGATTCCAATATCTGCTCCAGTAGAAGTGGGTAGTATTTTGGTCACCAGTGGACTAGACCGGAGTCCATATCCAGAAGGTTTTGCTGTAGGTTCAGTCGTCGAAGTCGTTCCAGATGAAGTGAATCTTGAAAAAGAGCTTCTTGTTGAGCCAACTGGCGAAATGGATAATCTCGATTTTGTTACGGTCGTTCTTTATCTACCTCCGAGTCTGGAGTAGGAATATGGTCGTAGCAGCCATAAGGAACTGTGTCGTTCTTCTGTTGCTCCTGTTGCTCCAGCTGGAACTTTTCTCCTCTTTACGGTTTTTTGGAGTTATGCCTGAGGTGATGCTAGCTGCCGCAATAGCTGCTGGTTGGTATGGCGGCCCTTCAGGAGGTGCAATAGTTGGATTCTCATGTGGTTTATTCTATGACTTTTACCTAGCAACACCATTGGGGCTAACTGCATTAACATATGCCATAATCGGATACCTGCTAGGGCAGATATCAGCATTTCTGTCAGACGAAGCTGAATGGATAGTTAGGATAACAATATCTGTCGCTGCGGTCACTATAGGTCTTGTTCTATTTGTAACATTTGGAGAACTCATAGCAGAGCCGAATTTGTACAATCGAAATTTTGGAAAAATACTTGTTATTGCGAGTCTGTACACTGGTTTCTTAATGGTCCCAATTCACTTTATGATGGCTTGGGCATTTGGGGCTAGCCGAGTTAATCCCGCAGGTTTCGATCGATGACTAGGCTAGAAATGATTTGTAGGTTTCAAGGAAATGAATAGGTTGAGGGGATCCGATCGCTCAAGGAGACTGCGATTAGGGATTTTGGGGGCGGTAGCTATTTCTTTGTTTATACCGCTTGTTGCGCGTTTGTGGTATTTGCAAATTCTGAAAGAAACTGAATTCATCGAAAGAGTCCAAGACAACACGACAGAAGAAATTATTGAGAGGGCGCCTAGGGGAAGAATACTAGATGTCAATGGCCGA
>CACFFD010000007.1 GCA_902565595.1 Actinomycetota bacterium | reverse complement strand
TCGAATCCCTCGACTAGCGAGATCCATTGAAGCCGACCTCACAAGATTAATTACCGCAGCTTTCGAAGTGTTATAAACCCACATTCCCGGGTCTCCTCGCATACCGGAAGTAGATGCAGTCACAGTAATAGCGGAACCCGGCCGCATCACCTTTGCGACGCTCCGGATCCCTAGAACAACCGCACGAACATTGACTTCCTGAACGCGATCAAAAAGCTCCATCGATTCACCGAAGAGATCATCTCGACCTGCAATCCCAGCATTCAGGACAGCGCCATCAAGACGACCAAACCTCTCAAGGGCCGTGTTTACCGCGGCGTCGTTATGGTCAGGGTCAGCTACATCCCCTGTAACAGCCACAATCCGTTCATCTCCTTCCGCCCAGCTCAGGTCGGACCCTGGAAGATCCGACCCAACAGCGAACCCACCTTCCTCGAGGATCTCGTCAACCGTTGCTCTTCCGATACCGGATGCCGCACCGGTCACCCACACAACACGCCCTTCATGTAAATCAGTCATAATTCTAAACCTATCCTGTAACAGTAACCGCAGCTTTTGTTGCGGATAAAAGATGAATTGCCCTCTCAGTAAAATCTGGGAAAGCATCCCGCAGTTTTTTCGATCGTACTTCAACGGAGAACGGTACTGAAGCATCGAAGAGCGTTTCAAATCCATTAACCGGAAGCTGGCCTTCCCCGGGAATTTCACGGCCGTCAACAGCGTCGCGTATCAGTTCCTTCGTTGACCAGCCATCAGGCTCTGCTTGAGCATCACACCATTGAGCATAAGGAAGGAGAATCGGGTCAACGGCGCGAATCTGTTCGTACGTCGTACCGGATCTGAAAACATGAATAAGGTCGACGAGAATTCCAGCATTATCTTGCTCTACAAGTTCGATCACCCTCAAAGCATCTACCAGTGATCGCACTGACGTGAATCTCATAAACTCGATACATACCCGAATATTCGACGGACGCGCCAGGATACAGAGTTCGCTAAGACGTTCAGCTGTCGCTGCAATCGAATCGAAATTAGAGATAGTTAGTATATTCCGTGCGCCTATTACCGAAGCAGCTTCAATAAGTCGCTCTCCACAATCACCTTTTGGTCCCATCCTGATAACTTCCATGTCAACCACCGTCAATCCACTATCATCGATACGCCTTCCGACTTCACTCGTTGTCTTGTCTGTCCATGTCGAAGGGTCAAACCAGACTCCGGTTCCTTCCCACCCTGCTTGGGCGGCAATTTCCACAAAAGTAGATGGGTCGTCTTCAAGTTCCGGAGAAACTCCAGCAGCTATCGAAATTAGACGGTGATTACCCATGGGTTTCATTTAAGCACCTTTCGGCTCAGAGAAATAATTTGGTTTGGCACTTTGCGTTCTGCACCGGATCTGGGGGAGAATGAAGTACATTTCTCAAAGAGAGTGAGAAGGGGGAAATATGGAACTTGAAGGACAGGTTGCGCTGATAACTGGTGGTACCAGAGGGATCGGCCGAGGTATAGCTGAAGCTTTTGTTGCTGAAGGAGCAAACGTCGTCATTAATGGACGAAGCGCAGACAAAGGAGCCCAAGCTATAGAAGAAATGGACGCAGGTGATCAGGTCCACTTTATTGCAGGGGATGTAACAGACCGGGAAACATGCGAAGGACTAGTTGATCAGACGGTTGAGCATTACGGAAAGATCGACATAGTCGTCCCAAACGCTGGAGGCGGAACGGCAGAAGGTGAAGAGCCTTCACCTCTCGTAGATCTAACAGACGCCAACTGGGAGTTTGTTCTAAATTGGAACCTCAATCATCCCATGTGGTTAATGCGTAGAGCACTCAAGTACATGATTCCTCAGGGTTCGGGACGGATTATGTCTGTCTCCTCCATGTATGGGAAAGTTGTCATTCCTGCCCAAGCACCATATTGCACGACAAAACATGCACTCAACGGTCTAACGAAAGTAGTGGCACAGGAAGTAGGGACACTTGGAATCACTGTAAACGCGCTATGCCCAGGTGGTATTCTGACCGACGTTATGAAAGAGTCAGGGCCAATGGCGGCTGAACAACTCGGAATGGAATTCGAAGAATTCCTAGTATGGATGCAACAACCATCCGCAATTAAACGAATGAACACCGTTGAGGATTGTGCATTGGTAGCGGTACTTCTTGCTTCAGAGGCAGGTGCCGGCATTACAGGATCACTGATCAGTATCGACGGCGGACAAGCGCCTTACTAGACGAGGAGATTAAAATGGGAAAACTTGAAGGAAAAGTAGCAGCCATCACGGCAAGTACACGCAGCATCGGACGGGCGATAGCGGAAGCATATTTAGCTGAAGGAGCCCAAGTGGTTGTCAGTGGACGATCAGAGGAAAAAGGTGCCGCTGCACTCGAAGAGATGAACGCCGGTGATAACGCGACATTCATTGCCTGTGACGCAACAAAGCAAGCTGACGTTGAAGGGCTCATCGATGGAACTGTTGACCATTTCGGAAAAATAGACATCGCAGTGCTAAATGCCGGAGGAATCCTCGATGCTGCTCCTGTAGCGGAAATGACAGACGAGAGTTGGAACTACACCCTCAACTTAAATCTGAACCACACATTTTGGGGCATGAGAAAAGCACTTCAACACATGATCCCACAGGAAGATGGCAGGATTATTGCTATTTCCTCAGTGGAAGGGAAAATGAAAGTTGAAACCTGTAGTCATTACACGGCGACAAAACATGCCATCAACGGCTTAGTAAAGACAGCCGCCCATGAGGTCGGCGCTGCCGGAGTTACCGTCAATGCCATACTCCCGGGTTTCGTCCGCACTGACCTGTTTTATGAATCCGCTCCGCAGACGGTAGAAGCCATGGGCATGAATGACATTGAAGAGCTTGCCGAATATTACGCCGCTGGATCTGCCATAAAGCAGCCCAATACAGTAGAACAAGTGGCCGCAGTTGCCGTTATGCTCGCGCGAGATGAAGCAAGAAACTTCACAGCTTGCCTCTTCCCATGCGACGGCGGGACTATGCCATACTAGATCGCTGTAATGGCAAGCGAACTAGTCGATGAATTCCACTCACTGATACCGGGAACTAGTGACGACCCATACGCAACCTTGAAAAAAATACGCGACAATCCAGTTTTCTATAGTGACCTAATCGATGGGTGGGTAGTCAGCCGATGGAGCGATGTATCCAGAGATCTACAGGACACAGAATCGTTACATCTCATCCTCCACCCCAAAGACAACAATGTTTAAACTCGGCCCCCCAGTACAAATCGCTTACGCTGTCAACGACGCCCGAGAAGAGGCAAACCAATGGGCAAAAAATTTCGGCGCTGGCCCATTTTTTATAGCTGAACACATCCCTGTAACAAACGTTATCCACCGAGGAAACCCAGGAGTCTTTGACCACACGTCAGCCTACGGGCAGTGGGGCAACATAATGGTAGAACTCGTTCAAGACCATGGCGATGGCCCATCCGCTATACGCGACCTTTACGCTCCTGGAGAAACAGGATTGCACCATGTTGCATATTTCGTTGATGACCTTGATACGGCCACTACGGAATTAGCAGAACGTGGATTTCCGCTAGCTATGTCGGCGGAAGCCCGAGGAACAACTCGTTTCCATTTCATTGACGCTGTCTCACAGATGGGCCATTTCCTCGAACTTTACGAACCTAGTTCAGCGTTGCAATCCTTCTATCAAAAGGTACGAGATGCGTCTATGGACTGGGACGGATCGGATCCCATCAGGTTCAGATAAATTAACGGTCTCCGGCAGCTGGCCTACCGCCAAATCGTGAGCGATCAGCGTTAACCGGATCACTGATCTTCTCCACTTCAGCTTTCCAACCCCAAGCACTAATGATTGAAAGTTCCTTGAATCTCCAACGCCCATCATCCTCGAGCTGTAGCTGTCCCTCATATCTCCCGCCTTGAACTCCGACCGGCCGAGTGGTAGTAAAATACGCACTCAACATAGCCGTCGACGCAGTCTCATCAACCACGATTGAAATATTTGACGTCGTATGACCTCCGGCAATGATTGAGCGCTTAGATCGGTAGCGTTCATACAGTGGGGCGATAGCCTCACGGCCTTCAAAATGCATGTCCTTCCCATCAGGTGGGAAATTCAGGACATCAAGAACCGCATCCTCTGCGAATGTGTCAAGAATATCTTCTTCATATCCCGTATCAGCCCCATACAGGTACTGATTAAAAGTGTGGATAATGCCTTCACGGGCACGAAGACTTCGCACTTCTGCCTCTAAGGCCTCTACCCGGTTTTCTAAATCGTCACTCATTAGAGCGTCTCCATTTCCCAACCCTCCGGTGGCTCGGTAATGTTACGAGTTGGTTTCACGAGGCGGGGGTGGTGTTCTCGCCCTCGCAGCTGCGCTTCCAGTAGAGTGCCATCATATGTAATCCACTCTTGCGGATCCAGTTCGATGATGACCCGTCCCGCAGTATCTAATCGTCGGCTAAATTCCGCATTAGCAGCAGCATCTCCAGCTCGAAGCCGAGCGGCAAGCATCGGGTAGAACCACTCTTTAATTTCTGCGTTGTTTTCATGGACCGTAGCAAGCGTCTTCGCAGTTGTTGTTATATCACCACCAAGCCACGTTCCTTCACTTGAAATCACAATCGAACTCTCTGGCCTAGCTTTGAGAGCAGGGACACGTTTCCGCTGCCCCATGCACGTCACCCAAAACTTCTCTTGGTGCCAGACGTAACGGTGCAGAACTCCTACAGGCCATCCATGGCGGTTCGTCCAGTTTACGCAGCACTCAGTCTGAGCAGTGTATAGGCGTTCGCGTTTCTCATCGCTGACTGAAACATCGCTAACGTCCGTATAATCAACCTTTTTCCCCATAGTGCTCTTTCTATAAGATGGTTTGACTTTTGGGAATCTTCACTACGTAAGTTTTTGCAATCCTGTCGTAGACTGTTTGCCGGTTTGGGTCGCTAAATAGCCAGTAGGCACACATGAGAAAGATGCCGATCAAAGCTATAGGTCCAGCAAATGGGATAACCCCTATGAGGGCAGGGGACCAACGTAGAGCGGCTACTGACCCGTCCGGAGGTGTCACCCCATTTTCCACTTCGACGATTCGGAGTCCTAGGATAAGTTTTCCTGGTGTCCCACCTTTCGTTGTTACGAAACCAACTTCGTAGCACACACCCACGATAAGCATGAGAAGAATTTGAAGGTAGAAGTTTACAAAACCCCCACGGAAAATTAATCCCAACAAAGATCCACAAGCATACAGAACGGCATAATCGATGACCTTTGCTCCGACTCTTTGCCAAGGTTCTAGACCTACGATCCCAGGAGCCCACGCTTCACCAGTCCAATAACGCTTTGTACCTTCAGGGTCGCCATCGGCCCAGTACCAACCAGCTTCTTGTATCGTCATGATCCTCCTATGTCTGTCTCACTTCTAGTCTGGCATGAAAGGTTCACCCATGGGTATTCAAAGAAAGCATTCTCCTGATGCAGCACTAATTAACTAGCGGTCAACGAAAGGTAGCACTGGAGGTCCGCCTTCGACACGCCGTTTCGCCTGCTCCAGTGCCTGCTCTCCATAGTGGGTATGGGGCAGTATCCAAAAAATCCCGTTCCGGATAGATTCGACAACAACGTTCGCAACCTCACTGGGTGATAGCTCCTCTTTATTTCCCACTCCAGCCGACCCCATCTCTGAGGGCGAGGCAACACCTTGTCTATTACGTTCAGACCAATGGATATTCGTGTCAACCATCCCAGGGCACAAAACAGACGCAGTTATTGGCGTACCCTTCAATTCATGATGCAATGTTTCCGTTAGAGCAACTACACCGCGTTTAGCGACGTTATAAGAGCCAATTGAAGGGAAAGCTAGCAGACCGGCAGTGGATGCAGTATTCATTACATGTCCAATCTCACCACTTTCAAGCATACGTGGAACAAAAGAATGCACTCCATAGATTACGCCCATCAGATCAACTCCTAAAACCCAGTCCCAATCATCCAAACTTTCCCATGATTTGTGACGGGTCACAACGCCGGCATTGTTAGCCAAAAAGTGCACAGCTCCAAACTCATCAAAAACTCCCGAAGCCAGTTCCTCAACCTGGTTTCGATCTGAGACATCGCAGATACGGCCATACGCCGAATACCCTTTTGCGACGAGCCCATCAACGGCTGCCAGCAGAGCACCTTCTTCTATGTCAACAAGGACAACAGTCATACCCTCTTCACCGAGCCTGTCGGCAAGGCTCAGTCCTATGCCGCTTGCACCACCTGTGATAACAGCATTACCACTTGAAAAATCCATCACTAGATCTCCTTCTGAGTGCCAACCCTTAGTTCCTTAAACGGCACCCCTTTGTCAACACTTGGTTCTCTGGGAAGGCCAAGAACGCGGTCTCCGATAATATTTTTCTGAATTTCATCAGTCCCGCCTGCTATACCTGCCTGAAAACTTCCAAGGATAAGTCGCCCCCACCATTGGCCACGGTCACCTTCCATCCACGCGTCTGTTTCCATTCCAACCAGCTCATTTGCCAGGGACCTAACGTCACGAAGAATCTTGGACCCATGAAGTTTGCCTAAAGACCCGCCAGGGCCGGGAGTTTTCCCCGCTTTTAGTTCAGCTCGCGTCCGCATGGAAATAAGGCTTTTCGCAGTTTCCTCACAATGGAGTTTCATCAGTTTCTGACGCAGAACCGGCTCATCCAATCTTCCGTTCTTACGAGCGTGTTCTATCAGTCTCTTAGAATGAGGTGTGTTTATTCCTCCCGTAGATCCTGTTCCGATAGCGACACGTTCATACATCAGCATCGCGGTAGCTAGTCTCCACCCTTCATGAAGCGGACCCAGCAGATTATCCTTTGGGATGCGCAGATCAGTGAAAAAGACTTCATTGAAATGCATACCCCCGTCGATCTGGTGAATCGGACGGATCTCGATCGCCGGATCGTGCATATCAACAATAAACATTGAGATACCAGCGTGTTTAGGGACTTCATGGTCCGTTCTGGCGATAACAATCCCATAATCGCAAACATGAGCGAGTGTCGTCCATACTTTTTGTCCGTTGATGATCCATTCATCCCCGTCTAGGTCAGCGCGTGTCTGTAGGCTTGCAACGTCAGATCCAGCACCAGGTTCAGAGAACATCTGACACCACACGGTTCGAGCAGCAATATTGTCCGCAACGTACGTTTCTTTTTGCTCTTCCGTTCCGTATTCACTGAGCATCGGAAGGCACATTCCGTGGCTGATCGTAAGTTGTGTCGTCATATCAGGGTATTTGCTGTATTCTTCGCGCCATATAGCCTCATGGGCTTTGGTGAGGCCAGCCCCACCGTATTCTTTCGGGTAGGTCAGCCCAGCTAAACCAGCATCAGCCAACAGGCCTTGAAACGCTTTATTTTGGGCGATTGTTGCATGATCCCGAGGGTCGGGTTCGGAGAGACTGATTCCTGTTGCGTGCTCGTCGAGAAACGCTCGGCAGGTTGCTCGAAAATCAGATAGCTCCTGATCTGTGGGTGGTGCTTCGCTCATTTAAATACCTCTTTATCCAGGTTCCGCCAAATCTATAGGTGACGCTAACACGCAAATCAGTTGAAACGGTAATCCAAAATAATAGGCTCCATTAGCTTTGTTCCGCCCGATCCCGACGATAGCCGTCTACGCTGAAAGTCGCCTAGAAAGCAGACCAATGGCTGAAGAACACATTCAAGAACAAACGAAAAAACGACGCACGTTTGCGATCATCAGCCACCCCGATGCGGGGAAGACAACATTGACCGAGAAGTTCCTCTTGTACTCAGGTCAAGTAGCCGAAGCAGGAACAGTGAAATCAAGAAAAAGCACACGTGCTGCCCGCTCCGACTGGATGGCTATGGAACAGGATAGGGGCATTTCCATAGCTTCTACAGTTCTGCAATTCTCCTATCGAGACCATGTCATCAATCTTCTCGATACGCCCGGCCACAGGGATTTCTCGGAAGACACTTATCGCGTCCTCGCCGCAGTCGATGCAGCCGTTATGGTTTTGGATGCTGCAAAAGGTATCGAAGCGCAGACGCTGAAGCTATTTGAAGTCTGTAAAGCAAGAAATATGCCTATTCTCACCTTTATCAACAAGTGGGACCGGCCAAGCCTTGACCCTCTGGCCTTAATGGACCAAATAGAACAGTCAATCGGGGTGCAAACTACCCCCATCACGTGGCCAGTTGGACCCGGCGGAGACTTTCGAGGCGTTATCGACCGAAGAACACATGAATTTGTCCGGTTCTCCCGAACAAGCCACGGAGCGACCATAGCACCTGAGGAGATTGTCTCCTCCGAAGACGCAAAGGCTCAAGAAGGCGAAATGTGGACACAGGCCCAAGAAGAAGTAGCCCTCTTCGATGGGATTGACGCAACCCACACCGATGAAGGCTTTCTCTCAGGACGGACGAGCCCATTATTCGTTGGTTCGGCATTAACGAACTTCGGCGTGCGACACCTGCTTGACGCGGTAATAGATCTTGCCCCAAACCCCGGTCCCCGTGAAACCCAAGATGGGGGAACCCGAGACGTCCATGAACCATTCTCTGCATTTATTTTCAAAGTGCAAGCAAACATGGACCCATCTCACCGCGACCGTGTAGCCTTCATGCGGATCAATTCTGGGTATTTTGAGCGAGGGATGCAAGTCACGCACGAGCGCCTCAACAAGACGTTCAGCACAAAATTCGCCACGTCGATGTTCGGAGCTGACCGAGGAACCGCCGAGGATGGATACCCCGGTGACGTCCTCGGCCTTGTAAATGCCAGCGACCTACGTATCGGAGACACACTCTACGTAGGTGAAAAAGTAGCGTTTCCTCCTATCCCGAGATTTGAACCTGAACTTTTCTGGAACGCCCGCCCAGCCGATATCTCAAAAACGAAACAATTCCGCAAGGGCCTCAGCCAGTTGGACGAAGAGGGCGTTGTCCAAGTTCTACGTGACCTAGATGCCCCTACCGCCACTCCAGTTCTTGGCGCTGTTGGACAAATGCAGTTTGAAGTGTTCGCACACCGGCTTGAGCATGAATTCGGCGCAGTTGTGGAAATGACACCGACAGCATGGGCCGTCGCGAGAAAAACAGATGCCGACACAGCAGAAAAAATACGTGATCTACGAGGTACACGAGTCCTAGGATCGCTTGATGGAACACTATTTGCCCTCTTCGATTCAACTGGAAGACTTGCGAGAACGATCGATGAATACCCCGACTGGACGTTGGAACGGGTCGTAGAAGCAGTCGGATAAATACAAGAGAACCTCGTAACCTACGTCTCATTTATCCTTCGGTCATTTACCCTGAACGTATGGAGCAGAAAGCACCCGAAATAATCTTCACGCTTCTCATCGGGGCTGGCCTAATCTCAACGCTTTGTGTCCTAAAGTTCTCCGGAGCGCAATTCCGCCAAGAATTCAGAAAAATAACCATGTTTCTAGCTTCCATCGTTGCTGTCGGAGCAACCCTAGGAAGCCTCTATTTCTCAGAAATGCGCGGTTTCCTCCCTTGCGATTGGTGCTGGTATCAGCGCATTGCCATGTACCCCTTGGCAGTTATCCTCCCGATGGCAACATTCCGGCAGGATAGAAGAATCATTCCGTATGGCCTAGTGTTGTCGGCTGTAGGAGTTGGCATATCGATTTATCATTATCAACTTCAAGCCTTTCCTAGCCAAGGTTCCTCATGCTCGCTTGATGCTTCTTGTACCTACAGGTGGATAGAGGTTTTCGGTTTTGCGAGTATTCCGATGCTAGCGCTGGGAAGCTTCGTACTCATCGGTATCCTATTGCTAGCAGCTCCACGACCATGGAAAGAGTAGCAATATGGTAGATCTAGGACCTCCAATACCTGAGCCCATGGAACAACAGGAGCCAGCGAAGCAGAAAAAGATACTATACGGTTTCCTTTTCGTTCTAATAGGTGGTGCTGTCCTTCTAGGAATACTTTTAGCCGGCGGGAATAGTAGCAACGATACAGCTATTCCTTTTCCTTCCGTACCTAATGAGACCGAAGCCGAACCCACAGCCATTCCAAGCGAAGATAACAGCCAGACGGAAGAACCCATAAGTACGCCAAGTAATACGATTCAAGAGCGTTTTGAAACTGGAACTGTCGAAATTATTGGAGAAGCGCTCCCCCCTGACGAGAGTGTCGGACATGCAGCGCCAGGATTTAGAGCCCAACCCAATACCAGCTCGGAAATGATCGAAATCATGCCAGCCGATGGGACGGTACGCCTTATCGGGTTTTTTGCCCACTGGTGTCCACATTGCCAACGCGAAGTTCCGAGAGTAGCCCAATGGCTGAATGAGAATAGTCTTCCCAATGGTGTTGAGGTAGTAGCTATCTCAACCTCAGTTCGTGAAGGAACACCGAACTACCCGCCATCTGAATGGTTTGAAGCAGAAAAATGGCCAACACAAGTACTTGTAGACAGCTCCGATAAAGCGATAGCTGCAGCGTATGGCTTGACTGGCTTTCCTTTCTGGGTTCTCGTCGATGGCGAAGGGACTGTCGTTCATAGAAGCAGCGGAGAACTCACAGAAGAGCAGTTTGCATATCTCGTGTATTTGGCGGGAACGCTCGCACCCCAATTAGCGTGACAACGCAACTCTAGTTCTAGAGATTCTTTGTCTATTCGTTGGCCCAGCACCTGCATCCGCAATTTGATTCAGCGGTGCAGTCGCATGAAGACCCACAAGTGCATTCGGTTTCTGCCATAAATAGAGCATACCACCTAATGCAAGGTTGAATAGATGAATTCGATGTCTTAGTTGACGGCGGTTGGAGGACTTCTATTAACTTCCCATGAGGGAGGATTTCGAAAGTTTTCGCTTTCGAAGTATTATTCTTGGTATTGCTGCATTAGATGACGGGGGTTAGCATGGCATCGAAATTGAAGGGGCCGCCTATTTCGTGGCTGCTTCTCGTCTTTTCGCTCTCTCTTCTAACGTGTATTTTTCTTTTCGTAAGTTTTGGGCCATCTGGTTCCATAAAATTTGATCAAAACTTTTGTGGGTTCATTTCAGGAGGATTTCTCGGGGTCGTAGTTCTAGCAAGATACGAGTATGTAGATTTTCGCCGGCGGGCAAGTCGGCAATCGTATGAGTGGTCTCTTATCTCAGGTCGCGTTTTGGCACGGATGGTAGCTATTGCGGGCTGGCTTATGGGTGTTTGGCATGCAGTGAAATGGGTGATGGAGTTGACGCGGTGAAGGTATTTACAAAACCCAGCTCCAAAATTATCGAATGGCAGTTACTCTTTTTAATCGGGGTAGTCTTTTCTCTGCTCTTGGGCTTTCTTCCTTTTGCTGTTTCTGAGGCAAGCGCCCTCCAAGAGAGCGATTCGAATGATGACTTACTATGCGAAGTCGGTCAGGACATTGATCTGCTTATCATGGTTGATGAATCACTTTCAATGCAATATGACGACAAGCAATTCAAAGTGCGTGAAGCGCTCACAAAGATTCGCTCTGAATTGGAAAAGGTACCGGAGGGCTCCACTATTCGCGTCGCATTGGCATCCTTCGGGGAAATAGCGGGAGAACTAATCCGCGGATTTTCCACTGAAAGTCTTTCCAATAATGATTTCGAGCAAGCCACTAACCTCGATTCTGAATTGAAGTACGGGACGAACTATCGTCTTGCTTTTGAAAAGGCAAAGACTATTTTTCAAGAGGAAACTGATGATCCCGATAAGGAGCATTGCCGGGTTCTTCTGTTCTTTACGGATGGAGTAATTGAAAATTACGGCGATAGCACTTCTGACCTTGCAATAGCTGGCCGAGATGAAGCGTGTACAGAAGGGCTTGCTAGGTCTTTAAATATTGATGAGAGCATAACTACTGTCGCGGTCATGTTAAAAACAGAGGGTAGGGACGATGAAGCTACCCAAAAAAAACTTCAGGCAAGTATCGAGATGCTCCTTGCTATTACCGGTGAAAACCCTGAAAAATCAGATCTAGATTTATTGCCTAGTGATGATTCGTTTGTCTTAGAGACCGCAAGTTGTGACACAAGTGATGATTACAACGGTGAGATCGTTGTTGTTGAAGACGTTTCTGGGGTTGTGAATGCCCTACTAATTCCAGTTTTTGAATTGACGCAAGTTCGATGGCCTGATTGCGCGAATCCAAATGGCACCAGATACAAGACTGAAAAGCTTCCTGCAGGTCGCTATATTGAGACCTTAAGTATCTTTGTCGGAGGTTCTGCCTCGATTACAGGATTCACTATTGACAGTGTTTCTGAACCTGTTGAAGAAGGTGGTCAAGGGTCGGTAACTTTGGACCAAAATCGACTTAAAGACTTAGAGTCAGGATGGAAACTAGAGCTGGATGTGAGCGTTCTTGCGGGGGATGAACCGAGCGTAGATTGCTTTCATTTGGCTACTAACTTCGGTGAGTTAGACGGGGACTTGCTTGATAGTGAAGGAGACTTGCTAATCAGTGTTTCCCGGGGAGGCGACTCTTTCAAGCCGGAGAAGGTAGACCTCCAAGTCCAAAGTGACTTTAATTGTTCCGGAACTTCTATGGTCCTCAATACCGGTGAGCGGGCGAGCTGTAATGTCGACAGATGGGAGTTTTCTGATCTTAATGTCGAAGACCTTGTTGAAGGAGATCAGTTTCGCCCATTGAAAGTTTGTTTCGAACCAGAGCATGGGGAGAATATTTTTGGGGCGTGTGAATCTGGTGATCCGAATACAGGGTCGCCCGAAGCATTGGTGCAGATAACGACCTCCCTTTTTCAGGAAGGGGAAATAAATATCGACTGTGAAGAGGAAACCCCAATAAAGCCATTCGATGATGGTTTTCGTATCGAAGTTGCTTGCAAATTAGGGCCTTCCGATGAGGCAGACTCCACTGTTTTCGAATTGGAATGGAATGGCGAAGAGACGGGGATATGGACGTTCGAAGATTCTAATGAGCCACGTCTTGAGCTTGGAAAGGATGAAGGCCCATCTAAGGATGTTCTTATTGTCGCTCCGTATGACAGCGAGCTCGATGGAGAATTGTGTGTAATCCCATCTGAAAAACGAGAAGATCAGTTGGAGAGGCGCGAGGCACGTGCGTACTGTGGCACAGTCGATTTTGAACAGGTGGCTACAACCACTTTAAATGAACTGATTGAATGTAGCGGAACTAATATTGATATGGGCGGGAATGAAACAGAAGTTCCAAAAGGCGACACCGAAACATATGAAACGTCGTGTACCTTAACTGGTTTCCCTGGAGCGAAGGTCATCTTGGAAATTACTCCCGAAGTCCAGAATATTTCAGGAGAGGACATTTCTTTTCAATGTTCGCTAGAAGGCAATGTAGATTGTGTCCTAGAAGACGCTATAGGCGATCAAACATCATCCAAAACAATCTTTATTAAGAGAAGTACGTCATTTAAGGATGCGAAAATAAACGATAGTTTCAGTTTCGTTCTTCAAGCCAGTATCGAGGGTTTGGATATACCAGCTGAGGAAACGGTCATATTAAACTTAGATTACGTGGGAAGAAGCAATAAGCTTCTTGCTTGGATTCTTGGCCCCATTGTCTGTCTCTTGAGTGCGCTACTCGCATACCTCATCTGGGTATATGCCCTCAAGAGGGCTTCGAGATTCGGGTCAACTTCAAACCTCTTCTACGCTGAACATAGTTTCTCTATCGCCACGGGTCTTGACCATCGTGATCTACGAGGCAACCTTTCAGCCCCAGCACTGGAACTGTGGAACCCGAGCGCGAAAGATGACCTACACAGGCCTCAGCTTACAAATAATGGAAAGACGCTACAGCTTGGAACCCTTTCACTAAATGCCACAACAGCGTCTTGGTGGCAGCCGCGGAAATTAGCTGCGGGAGGTTGGGCCCAAATCGTGCGAGATGGGTGGATTTTCACCGCCTCACCCACGGGCAAACATCCAGGGAGTGCAAATATCATATTTAAGACGATGATCATCGTTGGTCTACAGGCCGTTCAGGAGAATGCCCCAGTTACCGTAACCTTTGTGCTCCCCGGAGGAGGAACTCAAACGGAAGCTGAGCAGATCAGGTCTATGTTTGATGAGGCACAATCGCTAGTCTCTAAGCTGACTGAAAAGTATGACGCCACTGTTGTGGCACCAGACCAAACTCCTGACACGAGTCCGCCGTCTGCTGGGGGTCCGCCGTCTGCTGGGGGTCCGCCGTCTGCTGGGGGTACGCCGTCCACAGGGGGTCCGCCGTCCACAGGGGGTCCGCCATCGACAGGGGGTCCGCCATCGACAGGAGGTCCGCCATCGACAGGAGGTCCGCCATCCACAAGGTGACGATAGAAATCGACGGAAGACGAATTTGAAAGACTTTGTCCTTAGGCCTAAAATTTATTTTTAGCTCTAGGGCTGAGGACGTAGTTTGGCTCTAAAACCCAGTAAGGGTAAGGAAATCATCTAAAAATACTTGAGAGATAGAGGTCGATATGTATCACAAATATTTGTTTGTGGGTCTTGGCGGGTCAGGTGGGAAAACCCTTCGTTTCCTTAAGCGGGATATCAAACGTTGGATGAAACGGAATGGGCAAGGAGAGAAAGTGCCTCAGGGATGGCAGTTCCTTCACATTGATACTCCCACCAATCCAGATGGCAACGAACTCAACTATTTAGTTCCGCAACTCTCTAAAGACGAGTATCTCGGCCTCATTGATCATGGGCTGACGCTCAACGATGTCCAAACTAACCTTGATGGCAATACAACTCTTCATCCGGAACTTGAAGGCTGGAGGATAGCTCCAGCGGCTATGCCTCTTTCCCTTTCAGAGGGGGCGGGACAGTTTCGCGCTATTGGCCGGACGGTGGCTATGTGGTCTGCATCGGTTATCAAGAATCAGCTAAGGGATGCTTTTAATAGCCTTGAAATGGCCAATGTAGAGTCAGAGCTTAAAGAGATTTATCAGCAAGTTACTGGCGAAATTGCAGAAGGATCAGCTAAAACGCACGTGATTATCGTATCGTCTCTGGCTGGAGGAACCGGCGCAGGGTTACTGCAAGATGTTTGCGACATTATTCGAGGCCTCGACAATCAAGTCAGTAATCAAATCTTTGGTGTTCTATACACGCCAGAGGTTTTCCACTCCTTAGGAGGGGAAGGGACAAAGGGCGTCCAACCCAACACTCTTGCAGCTCTATCTGAGATCCTAAATGGGTATTGGTGGAACGGGGACCCCAAGGCAAGCGATGCGAATGTAGTGGTGCCTCCCATTGATGACGCCGTTTTAAAGAATGCAGGACTTTCTTCAAAAATCACCAGAAGTGGACCTAATTATCCTTTTCTGGTTGGGAGAAAAGGGGCGGGGGGCATCGATTATGAAACCCCGACGAAACTATTCGAAATGATCGGAAGGTCTATGCTTTCATGGCTTACCAGCCCCACAGTTGAAGACAAATTTCTTGCATATACGATCACGAACTGGCACATGGCTGCTACAGGAAAGAGTAGCGCAATTGACCTTCTTGTAAACCGTGGAGGCGATAATGAAAAGGGAACTCCAGCGATAGCAGGGCTTGGATTTGGCAGGCTGTCGGTCGGAACAGAGTACTTTGAAGAGTATGCGACACAACGTGTCGTTCGTGATGCTCATTCCATCCTTAAGGACTACCATGATACGTCGATTGACGCTAAAGCTGTAAAAGACGCCTATGGAGTAACAGACCCCTATGAAGTAGCTGAATTGATAGCCCGAGAACACCTGAATAGTTTCATCGTTTCGGCAAACCTCGCCGAGTTGGGGCCGAAGGACAACGACATTCAAGATGCTCTCATCCCAAGCAATGTCACAGAGCTTAATCAAGATCTTGATACAACCGTAAGGAGGCTACTGGATTTAGATAATAAAGATCCCCAGTTGGCAGGTGAATGGATTATCGAAATACGTCAAGCGATCGATATTGCAAAGAAGGAGTACAAAGAAAACTATCGCACGGCTCTAGCGGCGAAATCCGCTGAATGGGTTAGAGATATTGAAAATTCAATCATTGTTTCAGCAGAGAAATATCTTTCCCTCTATGGTCTTCTTGTAGCGGCAAAAATATGTTCATTATTGGCTCATGAGCTTCAGCAAGCCTACAAAGATGATCTTACGTCTGATTATGAACGTTGGTGGGATTGGGCTGAAGGGCCAGACGGTAACAATGCATCCAATTATGGGGTGAGGAACCTTGCCGACCTTCCAGGGAAGATCAGCAATGATAACGAGCAGCTTCATAGTGCGGTTACCGATAGTTGTAACAATGTTAAGTATGTTGGTTCTGCTTTTGGAGCTGAAAAGGCGATTGAGCTTTGTGAACAACTCGCAGAGAAAGTTTTTCTCCCGTTACACAATGCCCTAGCTGCGGCCCATAAGCAGGCTGAATTGGATTGGGCGGATTCAATAGGTGGCTCGCGCGACACAGCACCGCCAATTGCATCTTTCGTTGTTTGGAATGATGAAGCTCCTCCAGAGTCTGTGCTCCCGCCAGCTGGTGAATTTACCTTGATCGATCCTCAAGAGTACCCGAGATTATTTATGGAGCTTATTGGGGAACAGACCAACAAGATTATGGAATCTGAAATCAAAGATGGCGTCCAGAACGCTATTCTTTCCGGTAAATACATTCGTGATCAGGAAGATGTATCTCTTGCTGAAACTCGAGAATTGTTGGTGATCAAAACCACCGGTGGCTGGAACCCAAGCAATTCAGGCGGTGACTCTCCCCCTAAAAAGCTTATGGTTGACATCCAAACTGATAAGAACTCCTTGCTACGTAGAGCTCACCACTGGCTGAATACTCCTGGTTCGCCTATGGGAAGCATGTTGGATACAAGTATCCGGTCATATCTTGGCGATGATGATGATGAGATGAGCCCAGTTGAAAAAGAAGAACGAAAAGCCCGGTTCTTAGCGAAATTCACTGCTGCTGTTGATTCAGCTGCACCGTTGATCAATGTAGACACTGGAGTTTTAAATATGGTTCACCCCGATTCGGTCGCGGGAAATCTCCAGGTCAGAGTTTTCAGTGAAATTCCTTTAGATCAACATGCTGTCGGAGAAGATGTCAAGGGTCAACTCTCGGCTTTGGGTATTGGCTCAGCTGATTTGGGGGAAATGTTCAACATGGACGCTAACGCCGACCATATTGACATTACGACCTTCACTTCGGCCCCTCTTTCACCTATCGTCGTCTCGTCTCTTTGGGGGCCTATTGACGATAGGTATACCGAAGAAGTTCAAACAGGATCCTTGCAAGATTTTTGGCAGCGTCGTCGAAGCAGAACTATGCAACGATTCGTTCCTGCCCCTCAGTCAACAATCCAAGCGATGATACGTGGATGGATTACTGCCAGATATTTGGGGCTTGTAAGCAGATCGAAGATTATGCCCGATAGAGGGCAATTGAGTATTTCACGAGAAGGCGAACTTCTAAATGCTAGCTTCCCCTTCCCTCTTCTTTACGATGTTTATGAAGCTTTTGACGAACTTCCATCAGTTCTTGAGTCTTTAGGTCTTGCGTATATGAGAGTAAATACTGATACAAACTTAGATCACCTTGCTGCCTATATAAGACTGCGGGACCTCGGAACAGCATATGGCCAACTTGATTTATATAGCTACAATAAATTGTCGCCTCTACTCGCTCAGTGGGTTGATGAAGGCACATACCCGCCAGCTGAGAAGTTAGTTGCCGAACCTTGGTTACAAGAGAGTGGAGAGCAGGATCGAAAAGTTGACCTGATTCTAGCCTTGACGCAATGGAAAGACGCATACACCAGTCGGTATCAACAGTACCATGCTTCAGTGTCTGGAAATCCTGCCGCACTGACCCCGAGCCCCATATGGCCCGGGCTCGCAAGTTCGATTATCTATGCTTTGGAGCAGATGATTGGAGCTGCTGAAGCTCATGGGAAGGCCGCTGGGGATTCAATTGGATGAAAAATAATCAAGTAACAAAAGAAGGTTTGCCTAGAATAACGATCGTCTTTTTTTCTGAAGATGATCCCGTTATCGAAAACGGCTTAGGAGTTATTCAGGAACTCTCGGAGCACGGTGAGGTAGCAAACTTTATAGTTCAAACCGTTGGGTCGTCTACCACAAGTACTTCTATGCTCGAGAGTGGCAAAAGAAGGAATGTTCAACTATTCGATGAACTAGCTCGTTATGAGAATTTTTCTAGATTTGACCTTGTTGCAATTTGCTCATCACGTCTCTCTGATGAAAGTCAAGTTCAAGTAATCAATTCCGTATCTGATAGCAAATTAGAACTTGATGTTCTTGCTGCTGGGACCAAAGCAGAAATTAAGGACACTAGAATCTATTTCCCGCAATATCAAGAGCTTGGAACCCCGGAAAAGTTTCTTACAGAAAACGCAAGTGCCAGATTGGTAGTTTTACCTACTGATAAAGCTAGTGACCTAGCAATTGCTGCGCCTCTTTACTTTCAGGACCCAAAGACAAACGATGAAACAAAGTACCATTGGCATGTAGCAACTGAAACCCTTTCGATCTGTGGCCTATGGAAATCTCAAGTTGGTTCAGCCCTTGAAGAAATTCAACAACCTCCAACAGGTGCCTCCTCTCAACCGTTTCAACTGGTTAGATCATTCGCTCGCACTGCGCAGACGTCGCTCGAAGAAATCGGGTCAGATAAAGATTCTTTCTTCAGTGAGAATTTAACTGTTCCGCCCTCAAAAATTCCAGCTCCTAATCCCTTTTATGTTGCTCGGCATGCTGCTGAAATTATCCACCACAAAAATTTTCGACTCCAACCCCCCGAATCAATGGAAACTGGGAAACCGGTGGGTGGAATTGACCTTATAAAACAAGTCATAAAGCGAATCTGGAAAGATTTTCTTTCACTGCCTTCCACGATCCGCTACGGCATTCAATCGCAACTAGATTCAGCAACAGCGGAAACTGCGCAACAAATTATCGGTGAAGACTCTTGGGTCCAAGTAGCGCTAGAGGATGGTAAAGCAACAAATGAAGACTTATCAAATGAAAAGATCCAAGAAGCTATAGATCTTTTAGAAAGCCAATCTGAGAAACTTACCAATGTCTCTATGTATGGTTCAGAATGGAAACAGGCACTTGAATACTCGCTAGGTATTGTCGATGGCGCTGAGCAAGTTGCTGAACTACGGCAGTCAGCTGGGAACGACCGTTGGGTAACAGTGGAAGTAGAGGCTCTCGCCCCTGATTTCTCTGACGATCTTTCAGTGATGGCGGAGAATCTGGGAATCCATGTAGGAAGTTCGACGCAGGGGATCAAGCCAGCTTCTAAGGAGAGTGAAAATCTTCTTTCGCTTGTCTCTAAGAAATTCCAGGATCAAGCAGAGGAAGCAAATCGAAGGTTGCAAACCACTATGGAAAGTCTTCGAGCCTTGTCTAGACCTGAGTCGGAAGACAATGAAATAGCTTCAAAAACAGTTCGACTGCTGTTCATTTCTACTTTTTTCCTATTTCTTTTTGTGATAGCGGCTTTTTCGCCTCTCCAAAATATCTTCGAGACGAACTGGGGGATGACAGAGAAAGTGATTGCGCTTCTCATACCTACCGGACTTTTATTGTTCCCTATCGCACTATTGTTCTCTCCTATCGATTCGAAACAGCGACAGAACTATGTTCTTTTTTCGACTCTCCTCATTTGTGCGCTAGTGATTCTAGGAAGCGTGTTTGCAACTGAATTAAGTCAATCTCTTTCACAAGTGGTAATGCCGATCGTTGTAACTGCTGTCATTGTTAGCGCAGTTTTAAGAATATGGGTGATACATACCGAAGAAGAGGAAGACGACAAGTGGCACCGTTTAGCATCAAAGGCATGCATCGTCATGCTGCCAATCTATGTTCTTGTAGCGAGTGTTTTTACATTAAACACCAAATCATATGAACCAAGTGCGAGATCAATCAGCAATGTTACTTTCGAAGAACTTGAGCAGGACCAAATAGATGATCTCGGTCAGTTAATCAAAGACCAGAATGGACTTGCTACTGATGATGATGGTGAGGATCCGCTATCACTCTCGGAGAATGAAAAAATTGCCTTCGATTTTTTGAAGAAGGATAAGCATATTGACGAGTCTGGACGTAGCCGTCTTTTTGGTAATAACACCAAACCAGAGCGTCTTGAAGCTTTTGGAATCGAAGATACCCCTCATGACCGATGGACAGACCTTAAAGATGATCTCGAAGGAGATTATTTTGACGAGAATAGAACATGGCTATGGGTTTCCCTACCTTTGTTAGCTGTTCTTTTTATGACTAGCGGTATTATTCTTTCTGTCGCTCGGCAAAGAGAAGAAAATATCTTCGATGATTGGCGGAAGAGGTTCATTTGGTTGGTTCAGGAAGCTAAGGTTCACTCTAAAGAACGCCGGTTATGCGATAATTATCGGGTCCAGTGGTTGGGAACTGCCTTAGTTTTGGCGAGGCTAGTCCATTACCCTCATGGTAAATCTTCGTCCTTAGATCGGTCTCTCACTTCTAATCCTCGGCCTATTCCAGCTACTCAGAAACTTCGCACAATTTCTCTTCGCCCTACGGCGTCTGGGGTTGAAATCTTTCGAGAAACTGCAACCGACAAGATTAGTGAGCCAGGCTGGCTAACAAATCAGTACTATAAAATGTCGAGTGCGTTTTTAAGGAAGGAAACTGGATTTGCAGGCGATCAGGTACAAGCATCAACTGTTCTCCCAGAGGTTTGCCCATATCCTGTTAACCTCAGCGAAGCTCTAGGTGGTGAAGCTAACGGACGCCGTTGGCCGTTCTGCTACGAGGTATACGAAGGAACTTTTGACGATGATCTTCGCCTCGCAGTCACAGAGAAACTAACAGAAGCACTTTTGGAAACATATTTAGAGCATCCTAACTCATACGAAGCTGATGGAAGTTCATCAGGAGGAAGCTTAGGAAAGTTATTTGGAGATTTAATCCCATCAGATGGGCAGAGATGGGCTCCAGCGATTTTTGGATCAGAAGTAGCGGCAAACTTTCAAGGAAAGTCTCGGAATATGACTTCCAATATCTGGTGGCCGAGCGATATGATCCAAGCGTCAATTGAGCAAGAAGAGACGTGGCGGAATATTGCTATAGCAACAACATCTACTACCGAAGAATCTATTTTTAGCCAAGTGATTCGCGTAGATATTTCTGACGTCATAAAGTTAAGCGACTTAGATGGCCAAAAAGCAGGTGCAGTCCCAGTCGATAGACAGCAACCTTCACCTAACACTCCGAAAGGAAATGGCTGGAATGCAGACTCTAACGAAGGTAAGCCCGGTATAGGGTAACTATGGTAAGGGAAGATAAACCCAGCCCCCTCCGCCGACAGTCATTACCCCCATCTAGTAGCGGTAAAGAGGAGAAACTCCAGACCCCAACAGGTCCGCCCTCCCCACCAGTTGGGCCACCTTCATCCAAATCCCAAGGTCGACCAGGTCGATCAGGGTCAGTTGTCCCAAAGCTAGTTTTTGGAAAGTCAGGGAAAATCCTAACAGCAACAGTCATGGCGGTTGCGTTCTCTCTTGTGCTGATCATCACTTTAACTAAGGGAGATTCGAATGATTCGAAGACTGCTGAGGGTGATAACGGGGTTCAAACTTTGCAAACTCAACAGGAGAACTCCCCACAATCGGAATCTGAGCAATTTATACCAAAACCTGAATCGTCAAGCAGTGGCGCTTTGGATTTGTATGCCCCTCCGTTAAACCTTGGGGAATTCATTGACTCTTCTAAAGAATCCGTCGTGCTGGTTGCATGCGAATTGCCAAATGGAGAGATCGGGTATGGAACCGGGTGGCCTCTTCAAGTTAGTAATGAAGTACTTTTCATAACTAATCATCATGTGATAGAGGGCTGTGATTTACCGACTAATGATGACATTGGTCTATTGGTGGGAGATTCAATCGAGGAGGCAGTGCAGAAAGGGGATGTATATGCTGGGACCGTTATTGCTTTTGATTCAACTAAAGATTTAGCTGTTATCCGCAGCGTTCTTTCATTGAACCCTTTTAGTCCATCGAGTGATGTTGAGACTGGACACTGGGTTATGGCAATCGGCAATCCCGAAGGTCTTCTGCGTTCTGTGACTCTTGGAACAGTCTCTACCCTGACAGAGGATTTTTTACCTTGGGCAGGTTATGTTGACGCAATTATTACCGACGCAGCTATTAATCCAGGAAACTCAGGAGGTCCGCTCTTAAATTCTAATGGAAATGTAATCGGTGTTAATACCGCTGTGTGGAGTGAATCGCAGAATATCTCCACCACTGTCAGGATTGAAGAGTTATGTAGTCGCTTGTTGAATTGCAATACTAACCCGTGGAGTTTGCGTTAGTTCACTGCTTTTCAACTATCAGTTCCCCTAAAATAAAGAGCTGTTCTTCGCTGTTTCCCAGCGTAAGTTCTAATTGCCGAGCCATCAGAAAGAATCGGTGTAGTGGATAATCTCTGTCAACTCCGACCCCGCCATGAAGATGGGTTGATGCGTGCACAACACGAAATCCTGCTTCAGCGGCCCACCACCGAGCGATCGCGACTTTCTCTTCGGCTGGCTCTCCAGCATCGATCCGCCAAGCAGCTTGTCTCGATGTCAGACGAACGGCTTCTGTATCGATATAAGCATCTCCAGCTCTTTGGCTGACGGCCTGAAAAGTAGCAATGGGCCTATCGAACTGGTGGCGAATTTTTGTGTATTCAGCTGCTAGGTCCAACGAAGCTTTGCAAGCGCCTGAAAGTATCGAACAGATTCCCGAGTCAACACGTAGCCGAGTCCAAGTGAGTATCTCGGTTGTCGAAGCTGAACCTAAACGGTCACCTACAGCCTGATCAAGGGTGATTATTGCTTGCGACTGTCCCGTTGTTGTTTCCCGAAGAGTACGTTCAACACCAGCTGAAGAAGTGTTTACAAGGTACATCCCGCCCTCTGTAGGTATCAGGATAATTTCCGCTTCTAACCCATACGGGACGAAATCAATCCGGCCGGATAATTTCCCTTCGTCAACGGTCACCGAATCACCTGAAACAAGTCCTGCTGTTAGTACAAGCTCCCCAGATGATACGCGTGGAAGCAACTCACTCCGCTGAGTATCTGTTCCAAATTTTTGGATAGGTAAAGCTCCCATCACAATAGTTTCAAGGAGAGGGACAGGTGCCGCGAATTCACCAATTAACTCAAGGGCAGCGGTGATGCTTAAGAAGCTTAATCCTGCGCCACCGAAATTCTCTGAAATTCCCGCTCCAACAATTCCGGATTCGGCCAACGTTTCCCATAGTGGGCTATCAAACGATAGGTTGTTCTGCTCCATGTCCCGAAGACGTTCATGGGTTACTTTATCTTCAAAGATCTGGCGAGTGAGATCGCTGATAGCTTGCTGTTCTTCTGAAAAATCAAAATCCATACGCCCGCCTTACCGATCTGCACGGGGAAAGCCCATGCCAAACATCGTTATTAAATCTCTTTGCATCTCATTTGTTCCGCCCCCGAACGTGAGGATCACCAGCGACCGGTAGAGAGACTCTAGTCGGCCGTCCTCTTCAGGATTTTCGGAGACAAGATAGGCCACTTCGTTGTAGATTTGCATCAACTCCCGAAACGCCCGAGTGTAAAACTCGGTCCCGTAAACTTTCACTGAGGAGGAGTCAGCAACATCGAGATGCTTTGTGGCGACGCTCCATGCAACTTTCCAGTTCAATAATCGCAGGAACTCAAGTTCGGCGGTTACTTTGGCAAGGTTTCGACGAACCCAGGGAATATCAATCACCTTCGTCCCATCTGGACGATAATTGCTCTTAGCCCAATCGAGTGCTTCTTCTATGCATCGTTCAATCATCGCTGAGGAACATAGTGTGACGCGCTCCCTGTTTAGCTGGCTGGTGATAAGACGCCAGCCCTGATTCTCCTCACCAATAATGCTTGACGCTGGGACACGGACATCGTCAAAGAATGTGTGATTGATGTTATGCGTTGAAAGCAGAGATAGAGGTTCGATCGTAATGCCAGGTGTGTCGATAGGAATAGCAAACAATGAGATTCCCTTATGTTTGGGCACATCAGGGTCAGTACGTGCTGCTAGCCAAATGTAGTCGCAGCCTAAAGCAAGACTCGTCCAAGTTTTCTGCCCATTAATGATGTACTCATCACCGTCGCGTACTGCTCGTGTGGTCAAGGACGCTAGATCTGTTCCAGCGTCAGGCTCACTGTAGCCAATGCAGAAATGTAATTTCCCTGCTGCAATCTGCGGGAGGAAGAAATCTTTTTGCTCGTCGGTTCCGTACTCCATAATCGTAGGGCCAACGGTATTAATTGTGAGCATCGGAGCTGGTGAACCGACGCGCATTGTCTCATCGTAAAAAATGAATTGTTCGATAGCGCTTTTCCCTTGCCCGCCGTACTCCTCAGGCCATCCCATAGCAATCCAGCCATCTTCCCCTAGCTGCTCTACGAGTTTCCTTCGGACAGGCCCAGTACCCTCTTCTTGTTTCTGTAATTCGTGGATCTCTGGGGTGATGAGATTTGCATAATATTTGCGCAATTCCTCACGGAGCGCCTTTTGTTCATCAGTGAAATCAATAAACACCCAAATCTCCTTTACACAACCAATTGTGGCCCAATAGCATCAGAAACGCCATTTAAAGATTTGTCATAGTGGAAGTAGGGAGAAGCTTTATAACTCGCTAACTAGGCGGTTGATCTCAGCTAGAAACCCAGAACTATCGCCTTTGAAGGAAGAGATATCTTCCGCCGACATAAGTTTCCTCCATGTCTCGCCGAGTTGAATGATTACGGCTGGTAAATCACCTGCAACCTCATTCTGGCCGCTTGTAATTTCGTCACGGTGAATGAGTTCAAGTTCAACACTGCTTGCGGAACAAGCATTCCTCCATGATGGCTTTCCGAATGGATTCCAACCGTGCGTTAAATCACATAGTCCACAGTCACTCTTGCCAGTTATTTTCCCCATTGTGAATTTCAATTCGCCGAGCATGGAACCATCTGCGTTGTATACCCCGACAATACGAGTCATGACTGGGCAACTTTTACAATCGGGGCCTGATCTTTTCCTAGGAGGATCGCTGCGGCACCTAGTACCGCAACGACACAAGCAACAATCATAAACGTTTCTTCAGGGCCTGGCCCCGCATAGAGAGGGGCGGCAATAAGCGCTGCGATCCCACCCCCTAAGGTACTAGCAGCTCCAACCATGCCTTGCCCCGTAGCACGCTCATGCTCTCGAGTTGCTTTAACCATCGCTGCTTGACATGCAGGAGCGCCGACTCCCTGCCCTATCGCTTCAACCATCGCCAGTCCCATCAGCAGCCAAGGTGAAGTCAGAAAGCCGTAAATAAAAGTCATCGGGATAATGACAGAGATTCCGAAAATAGCGGCCCGCCAAGGCCCTATACGGTCGATAAATTTACCAGCTGTACTGGCCGTGAAGGCAAACGGAATTCCATACATTGTCAGGCTGATACCCACAAAAAGGGTGCTAGCACCTAAATCCTCCATAAATCGTGCCCAAATAGCTTCATACATGCCCGCCGGGAAAAACATTGCGGCACCAAGCAATATCGCTCCCGCCGCCTCCTTTCGCTTCACTATCAACTTTGCAGCAGACCGTCGAGATTCTTGAGGGATCTCTCTTTCGATAGAAATATTGATCTTTATCAGTCCTGGCAACATGCAGATGAGAAAAACAGATAAGAAAATGAAGGGTGCATCGAGACCCCAAATCTCGTTTAATGCTGCGCCGATAACGGGCCCTGTCACAAAGCCAGAAGTTTCTATAGCCGCCAACCTTCCCAAACGCTCACCAGCGCGAGAAGAGTCGATGTTCGACACAATAGCTCGCGCTGCCGGCGCAAAAGCCCCGAAGCCCAGCCCTGTTAACGCCCGAGCCGTCGTTAACTCCCAAACCGATGAGGCCAGAGCGAACCAAAGAGTACCAAGAGCTGCAAGGATTATTGAAAAGAGCAGGAGTGGCTTTGTCCTTCCTCGATCAGCGAGTGGAGCTAAAAAGAGCTGGCCGAGAAATGATGCGAAGAAAGAAGCTCCGGCAATCAAGCCCAACGCACTGTTGGCGAAACCCAAGTCGTCTTGTAGAGAAGCGATAAGGCCAAATATGACACCGATAGAAGCGGTAAAGCTAAACATCGCAAAATACAGACTTCTAGGAACACGCATTCACCTAGTGTGCCCATTCTTGACTAAAACACTACTGATGTTTCAGGATTATCTCGAAATACCTTAGTTGCGGCGTATCGGTGGACTAATCGAAGATGCAGCACCGGCTCGGTAAAGTTTTGCTGGACGGCCACCAGTAGCAGATGATTCTGCTTTCTCTCCGGTATCTTCGAGAAACCCGTCTGCAGCTAAAACCTTTTTCTGAAAATTACCCGGGTCCAAACTCGTGCCCCAAATTGTTTCATATACGGCACGAAGCTCCGAAATGGTGAAAGCCGGTGAACAGAACTTTGTCGCAAGCGTTGTATATTCCAGCTTTGCTCTAGCCCGAGCAATGGCATCTTTAACAATCAGATAATGGTCAAAAGCTAGCTGCCCAATTGATTCTTCCTCCACTTCGACTACAGGCAAAAAAGAGGCGAGAGATGCATCACTTCCTCCTGAAGGGTCAGAAAGTTCTGGCCCAATCCCCACGTATGCGATAGAGATCGCCCGTTCTTCCCTAGGGTCACGATGGGGGTCTCCGTAGGTGCCCAACTGCTCGAGATGACCAAAACCTGCTGTTAAACCTGTCTCCTCCTTGAGCTCTCGCAGTGCCGCTTCCTCCGGTGTCTCTCCACGAGGGCCAATATCCATTCGAATAAGCCCACCTGGAAGCGCCCAAAAATCCAAGAAAGGAGGAATCCCTCGTTTAATCATAAGAACCTGGAATGTGCCTTCTCGAATAGTAAAGAGGGCTATATCAACAGCAACGAAGACTTTATGCTGTTCCATGCCCGTTTCTCCCTTATTTGGCAGGGCAGCAGGGGTATTTTGGTCGATTCCCACTTGGCTAGTGTAGCAGTAAATGTTGGAAATACAAGAACCTTATGATATAGTAATTATTACAATAACAAATAACAGTAGATTATTGGGTGATTTACAGTAATTGCATACTTTTAAATATGTCACACCCCTTAATTACTATGAGTTATAAACCACAAACATTGACGAAAGGAATAGTCAAATCATGAGTAATGCACACAAAAACACAATCAGAGAACTAGAAGCCCAAATAAAGAAAAACAATTCCCGTAACAGGAGAAATATGCGAAAAAACAAGGAGCTATTAGAAGCAGTGCATAAATTAAAAGAACAAATGGCTGCTTTAACGCCATCAACGAACCCAGAGCCCGAAACAATCCGGCCAGTCAGGCTGCACATGCTACTTGACCGGTCAGGATCTATGTCAGGCTTAGCCGGAGACGTTATCGGAGGCTTCAACTCCTTCGTAGACAAACAACGCGGCCTAGAAGGAGAGTGTTACCTCAACCTGGTGCAATTCGACAGTGAGGACCCTTTCCAGATCATTTATCACAATGTCGCACTTGACCAAGTGCAGACACTCACATCAGAGATGTACTACCCCCGAGCTGCTACGCCACTATACGATGCGCTAGGATCACTCATCACAAAAGGAGAACAGTTACAAAACCAGACCCCCGCAGATAATGTCGTATGGATATTCACTGACGGTCTTGAAAATGCCAGTACCGAATACAGTGCGGCAAAGGTTAAAGAACTTGTCCAACAGAAGAAACAAGAGGGATGGGTCTTCACCTTCATGGGTTGTGACATTGACTCCTATGGGGCAAGCGCCGAATTAGGATTCAGCACAGCGAACACCAGTAACTTCAAAAAGGACCAAGAAGGTTTTGACATGGCCTGGCACGAAATAGACCGAGGGTTTTCGTCCTATCGTCAGAAAAACAGCTACGACCGGAACGCAATGTCAGATGACTTCTGGGAAGGTGAAAAAAATGCTGAAAGAGACTTACTAGAGCGTAGTTAAGCCCAAACTACTAGAGCACTGTGCCCCGATGGAGAATGCACGTCCCCGCATCACGTTTCCATCGGGGCACAAAACCGTTATCAAATCTCGAAGAATTACTACTCGCGTTATATCTGTACATCATCTAGAGAAGGCGTAGACTCCATTAGACCATGAATAGATTAGGCCCAGAACGCGTATTTCTTGGATGGGATAAACCTTTATTGACAGAATCTGTCAATTGGTTACTTCAGGAATATCCGAGCGACCTCGAAAATTTGATTATTGGAGTTCCTGGAGGTAGATCCGCATGGCATGTTCGAGAATTATTCGCAACTAGTGAAGCGAAGACGCTTATACCCCCAAAAGTAGTAACAGCAGGGCGAATCCCCGAGGAACTTATCAATTTTGACGTACCTCCTGCTTCACCGTTTCTTCAGTCCATAGCCTGGAAGAGAGCACTTGAAGAAATCAGCCCAGAAACTTTAAGATCCTTAACCCTATTTGAGAACCCAGTTGATGGGGTCGGAATCGCATTCGTGAATGAGATCTTCGGCCTATATAGAGAACTAGCTGGTGAAGGCTACTGGTTCAGCTCACTCGGAGAACACCTTCCACAAGAAATACCTCCTAAAGAGAGGTTTCGCTGGCAAGCATTAGCTGAAGCTGAACAGAAAAAAGATCACTTTCTCACACAAATGGGCTTTTGTGACCCCCAAAATACAAGACAACACCTTATAGAGAGCGATGCTATAAATACTGATCTGGACATCGTTCTTATCGGAGTTCCCGATGCCAACGATGTATTGAGAACCCTCATCGATAAGATCCCGCATAAGGTGACCATACTTATCGGTGCTCCAGAAACGCTTAGTGATACATTCGACCGATATGGAAGACCAAACGTAGACCATTGGGTTCAACGCAAGTCAGAGCTTTCCATAGATGACTGGTGGATAGCTGAGGACCCAACACATCAGGCTGAACTAGCAATCCAAACGATTGCGGAACTAGATAGAAAATACCCCGCAGAAAAAATCAGTATCGGTGTTCCCGATCATTCGGTAACCCCATACATCCAACGAAAGCTAGAACAGTATGGGATTACGGGACGTGACGCCGCGGGGACCCCAATCAGCAAGACAAAACCGACATTATTGTTGGATGCTGTTGCTTCGTATTTATCATCGAGAAGTTTCTCTTCTTATGTTTGGCTACTCCGCCACCCCGATGTTCAACGACTTTTACCCAGAAGAGATTCCGCAATTGATGATTTAGACGAATACTTTAACCGCCATTTCCCAGTTAGGTTTACTGGAAAGCTGCAGAATCATCCGAAAGACCGCGGCGAGCGTCTGATAGCCAACTATGAAAGAATTGAAGAGTTACTTGGGGAATTAACTACAGTTCAGAAGAAATCCGTAACCGATCGGATAGCTGAATTAAAGACTTTCCTTTCCAACGTTTACGGAGAGTCCACGTTCCTGCCGCATATTCACGAAACTGAAAGAGTCCTCGTCGAAACATTCGAACAATTCAAAGTTGTCTTCGAGAAATGTTCGCGCCTGCCCAATGAAGCACTCCCGCGGATGAGCGCCGTGGAAGCCATCAGTTTCATACTGCAAGAGCTTTCATCGGTAAACATTCCACCTGATACACCTGAAGAGTCAGTGCCTTCCATTGAGTTACTTGGCTGGCTAGAACTCGCCCTCGATGAAGCACCGGTGCTGATCGTTACCGGAATGAATAACGAAATCGTCCCGTCAAAACTCAACTATCCTGGATGGCTGCCAGAAACAGTACGACTTGACTTGGGACTAGATCGAAGAGATCAACGTTTCGCTCGAGACGCGTACATTTTTGAATTCCTTGTACATAGTAAAGACCAACTCCGAGTTATTTCTGGCCGTCGCGGAGTCGGTGGGGACCCACTGCTCCCATCTCGAACACTCTTGAATGTTGACGACCAGCAGATCGCAGAGCGTGCGTTGCATGCGCTCAAACCAGCCAAGCGGGTGGGGTATAAGAGCGAACACGGACCATCAGGCTCTGACGGGTTTCAACCCTCAATCGATTTAGGGCGATCAGTCCCAGAGAAGTTGAGTGCCACCGCGTTTAGAACGTATCTCGAATCCCCATACATGTTTTACCTTAAACATATTCTCAAACTTAGAACCACAGATGACATAGGTGAAGAACTCGACGCAGCTTCATTTGGGAACGTCGCCCACGACGTCCTCGAAGATTTTGGACGTTCCGAAGCCAGAGATAGTTCGAGTTTGAAGGAAATTTGTGCAGCTCTTGATGACGGGTTGGAACGATTGGCAAAACGACGGTTTGGGATTAATGCCAAACCCGCCGTCACTATCCAAATGGAGCAGCTCCGTCATCGTTTGTATAAGTTCGCTGAACAGCAAGTACTCCATAGAAGTAAAGGGTGGACCATTCATAAAACAGAGTCTGATTTCGCAGAAGAACTTTTTGTTGATGGGACTTCGATCACGATCACCGGAAGAATTGACCGTATTGACCGGAATGAATCAACCGGTGAGTGGGCAATTCTCGACTACAAAACAAATAATATCGACCCTAAAAAAGCGCACGGCGTCGGAAGTAAAGGTGGATGGAAGGACCTTCAGCTTCCCTTGTATTGGTATCTACGTGAAGAGGATATGAGGTCAGGTCCGTGTCGCCTGGGGTATATCAATATTGCAGCGGATAAAGCCGTCTTTGACTACTACCCAGCCGAAGAACTTGAAGCTGAGGAAGGGATAGAACGTGCTAAACAGATTATTCAAGATATCCGAAACCGTAACTGGGTAGATATGGGAAACCCCAAGCTCTACGGTGAGTTCGCATTCCGCGCACTATGTGGCGAGGGTCTTCTTGGCGGAGAAATGATAGAGACAAACCATGAGTGAGTATTCAAACAAAGTTGTTCTCGCTTCGGCTGGTACAGGTAAGACCTATTCACTAACCAGCCAATACCTACGACTCCTATTTCTGAATGAGGATCCAGGAAAAATTCTTGCAACAACATTTACAAGAAAAGCTGCAGGGGAAATACGTGACCGTGTTTTTGAACGACTCGTAGAATCGATTACGGACTCTGACAAAAGAGCAGAACTATCAGTAGAGATAGAGATACCTTTAACCGAACAACAATGCAGAGGAAAGCTCGCAGAGTTCGTCCAACGGCTTGATCAGATACAAATTAGTACAATCGATGCTTTCTTCAACCGGCTTATAAATCTCTACTCTCATGACCTCGGACTCCCCACCCAGTGGGGGATTATCCAAGAAGCCAGAGAGGATGAACAAACTATCGAAGCCCTCACTTCGATGATGCAGGCAGAAGGACTTAAACGGGTTACAGAAATGATCGAGGGGTTAAACCGGCTTGGCGACAAAGGTGTGTATCAACAGTTCCTTCGGGTGGTCAAAACAATGCGCCCAGTTTTTGTCGAAAGTAGCCCTGAAGCATGGGATTGTATCACCCCTCCTCGCCCTCCATCTTCTGAGATTTTGGCAGAAGCGATAAAAACATTGGAAGAATTTAACGAAATCCCAGTGACCCAAGATGGCTCACCACATAAACGCTGGCAAACCAAGATCGACGAAATGCAAGAGCTTCTCCCAGAAGCTAGACGAACAGGAGACTGGGAAACAATCATTACAATAGGACCTGCAGAAAAAGCTATCCAAGGCGAAGAAAAGTATGACCGTAAGGAAATCCCTGAGGATTTTGCCCTCGCAGTAAAGGTTCTTGGATCTGCCGCAGCCCACACCGCCGCTTTGAAAATTCAGAAAAGAAATCTCGCAATCCGACAACTTCTTGAAAAACTCGAAACAGAACTCGGGGAACTCAAACGGCGAAACAGTAGCTACACGTTCAGCGATCTACCGCTCCTCTTGGCACGAAACTTATTCCCAAATGAAGAAAGCAATAAAGCACAGTTAGATTTTTCCTATCGGCTTGGAACAGGAATTGAGCACCTGTTACTGGATGAATTTCAAGATACGAATCCCATACAGTGGAGAGTGCTTCAGCCCTTCGCTCAAAAAATACTCGCAACTTCTGAAAGGGGCTCCTTCTACTGTGTCGGCGATGTTAAACAGTCGATCTACACTTGGCGTCAAGGAGAGCCCCGCCTTCTCGAATCGATGAAGGAACTCTATCCACAACTGGACAGCGAAACCCTCTCCGTCAGTTACCGATCATCACCAGTAGTACTTGAAACGGCGAACACAGTATTTGGAAATCTCATAGACACAATAAATGAACTCTCAAATAGCGACCCGAATTGGGTGGAAGGAGCTCGGCTATGGATGATGAACTACCCGGAACATGAAAGCGCCGATTACCTTCGAGACTCTCCGGGCGCAACGTATCTGGTCGAAGCGAAACGGAAAGAAGAAAACGGGGGTGAATCCGACCCCGTTCTAGAAAAATTGGTTGAACGTCTCCTTGCCCTAACTGAAAAATCTTCCAGTATCTCGATAGGGGTCCTTACACGAACTAACAAACCAATTTCTAGCATTATTGACCAGCTGCAGGCATCAGGCCTCAAAGCAAGTGGAGAAGGCGGAAATACCATTACGGATTCACTAGCCATTCTTCAACTACTCGCAATCCTCCATTTCGCTGACCATCCCGGCGACTCAGCAGCACTGCATGCTGCGAATACCTCTCCATTGTGGCCAACACACCTATTCGAAAATATTAACGGCGGAAAAGAATCATTAGCCTCAGTTCTACGAGAACGAATCTTAGAAGAAGGATATGGGAAATTTATAGCTGCGTTACTTCCGAAGATACAGGACCATGAGGCCTATGGAGATTGGGACCTCCGTCGTTTTAACCAGCTCATTGATCTCGCATTTAGCTACGACATTGAAAACACCAGCAGCCGAATTTCTGACTTTGTATCCTATATCCAAAATACAAAGGTCGAGAATCCCGATACCGCAGGAATACGCGTCATGACCGTGCACGCTGCCAAAGGTTTGGAATTTGATGCGGTTTTCGTTCCTGAACTTACCGAAGCCTTACAAGGTAAGACGCCACAAATATACGCCGAACGGCCGAATCCCGAAAATTTCTATCAGCGAGTAAGTACCCCCCCTAAAAAAGAGCATCGGGCCTTAATTGGGGGAGCGCTCGAAGCACTCCATCAAGATCATTTAGTCCACCAGTTGCAAGATGCGTTCTGCGTTCTCTACGTCGCAATGACACGCGCCCGACATCACCTAGAAATGATTGTTGAGGCACCACCCAAGACAGAATCAAGATCAAAGAATTACCAACAGCTCCTTCGAAAATCCTTCGTATTAACTCCACCAAATGATAATGGAATTATCTGGGAACACCCTGATAACGATCCGGAATGGGCAAGCGTCCTCGCACGCCCCACTGATAAAGAGACAGACACTCTTATTCACGACCGTTCAGTCCCACTACTCCCTATAACATCTGATTACCGCCACCTACCTCGCCGGTCCCCGAGCGACCACTTTGGAGCGCGTGGGATTCGTATAGATGAAATGTTCAGTGTCTCGACCGGTGGTGCGCTACGAGGAGAAATATTCCACCGCCTCCTCGAAGAAGTCAACTGGTTAGAAGAATTTGACTTAGGAGATGATGACCTGCTCCACACTCTTGAAAAGTTTGACGTACCTGAAGAAACCCTCAGACAATATTTAAAAGAATTTCGACTATCACTTCGAGAAGGCAACGTCGTGAAATATCTCACCAGAGCAAATCAGCCCGACACAATCCATGGAACCCCAGTTCGGTGGGAGGCATGGAGAGAGCGACGTTTCTGTATCAGCCTCGAAAATGATGATGGGACAGAAACCCTTTGGAACGGCATAATCGACCGGGTTAATGTCGCAACAGGAAGCTCTGGAAAATATGTTGGAGCGATACTCCTTGACTACAAGACAGACGCTGTTTCTGAGGAAACCATCGCTGGTAAAGCTAAAACATATCAACCACAGCTGCTTACCTATCGAAAGGTTCTCAATGCAATCACCGGCATTGACGAAAGAGAAATAGAAACAGGACTCTTGTTTCTTGGTTCAGACATGTATATTCCTGTAGATTCTATTTAGGGCCCTAGGTAAACCAAAACCGATGGAAGGTAACAGAGTGCTAGACGATACTGAGGCAATCACGGACCCGACAAAAACGTGGCATAAAACCGCTTGCGTACTATGCAGCGCGAATTGCGGACTCGAAGTACGGCTCGATAACCGAGACATCACAAGAGTCCGAGGGAACAAAGCCCACGTAGCTAGCAAGGGATACACGTGCGAAAAAGGGCTTCGCATCAACTATTACCAAAACAACACTGGGAGAATTACCACACCACTGAAACGACTAGAAGACGGAACGTATATTGAAGTCGATTGGGATACAGCTATCGAAGGAGTAGCCCAAGGCTTCAAATCGGTTGCGGAGAAATATGGTGCTGACAAAATTCTCTACTACGGCGGCGGAGGCCAAGGCAACCACATCGGCGGCGCCCACTCAACCGCCACGAGACGAGCATACGGTATCGTTCGCAAATCCAACGCGCTCGCCCAAGAAAAAACCGGAGAAGCATGGGTCGAAGGACTAATGTTCGGGACCCACACGCACGGAGGGTTCCATGATGCCGAGGTAGCAATATTCCTAGGGAAAAATCCGTGGCACTCACATGGATTCGATGAAGCCCGCAGGGTACTGAAGGAAATCTCTAACGATGAAACACGTTCCCTGATCGTCATAGACCCTCGACGAACCGAAACAGCGGACTTGGCCGACTACTGGCTCCAGGTACGCCCCGGTACGGACGCATTCCTCCTCGCTGCTATCGGAGCAGTGATCGTCAACGAAGGCCTCACTGACGACCGATGGCTGTCCGAGAACGCTGTCGGAGCTGAACCTACAAAATCCGTTTTTAAGAACGTACCAATTACGGACTACGCAGATCGTTGTGGAATCTCCGAAGACCAAATCAGGGACGTCGCCATACGTATCGCTACAGCAGAAAGTGTTTCAACATATGAAGACCTCGGGATAGAAATGGGCCCAAACTCGACGCTCATCTCCTACTTGCACCGAGCTATATCCATACTTACAGGAAACTTTGGGAAACCCGGAGCGCTAGGGCCGCACACCTCCGTCGCCCCACTGTTCAACTACAGTGCCGCAGGCAAAGAACCACTCGATCCAGTTACCGGAGGGAAAATTATCTCCGGCCTCATACCATGCAATGAAATCGCAGACGGTTTCCTATCTGACCACCCCGAACGAAGCAGGGCAATGCTTATTGAAAGCGGAAACCCTGTCCATTCACTTGCCGGTTCTGAAAAGTTTCGTCAAGCGATGCGCGCCGCAGAATGCACCGTCGTTATCGACGTTGCTATGACAGAAACAGCAGAACAAGCAGATTGGGTGCTGCCCGCTTCATCCCAGTATGAAAAGGCCGAAGCGACCTTCTTCTCAGCAGCATTCCCAGACAACATGTTTCACCTACGTCCAGCGATCCTCGAACCACTGGAAGGAACCCTCTCCGAACCAGAGATCCATAGTCGACTTGTCCAAGCAACCGGAGTACTCGACGATGTCGATTTCGAAGCCTTACGAACAGCAGCTGACCAAGGATTACAAAGCTTTTCTGAAGCATTCATGAACGCAGCCATGGAAAACAAAGCCATCACTGAATATGGTGCAGTTGTCCTCTACGAAACACTGGGCAAAACCCTCCCATGGGAAAAACAAGGCGGGGCAGTGTTATGGTTTAGCTGTCAAATGGTCGCCCAAAAATACCCTGAACAGGTCCGATCAGCTGGCCACGCTGGAGAAGGCGCAGAGTTAGGAAACGCTCTTTTCCAAGCGGTCCTTGACGGAGAAGATGGCGTGATCTTTACCCGACATACCCATGAGCAGGCTTTTGATTTCCTCACGACACCAGATCAGCGAATCAACTTGGATATCAAAGAAATGCACACAGCTCTAGAGGGCCTTGTCACAGCTCCAGTGAAGTACACCAGCGAAGAATTCCCCTACATCCTTGCCGCAGGCGAACGAAGAGGGTTTTCAGCTAACACGATCATCCGCGATCCGGATTGGCGAAAGAAAGATCAGGAAGGTGCCCTGCGTATGCACCCCAAAGACGCGGAAGAATTATGTGTAGATAACGGAGAGCGCGTCCGTATCACCACTCCAGGAGGACAAGCAGTGGCAGTCGTTGAAATCAACGAAACCGTTTTACCTGGATATGTTTCTCTTCCGAACGGATATGGGCTTTCCTACTCTCCAGCCGGCGGTAACCCAGAAATTGTCGGAGTCGCACCGAATGAACTAACAAGCACAGAATGGCGTGACCCTATTGCAGGAACACCTTGGCACAAACACGTTCCAGCACGCCTTGAAGCAGTATCCAAATAAGCGTGCGTTAGTTCAATCCTTGCTGTCGTCCTCTTGGAGCTCATTAAGTTCTGGAACATTCAAAGGGCGGATCGGTGTCTGAGTGATCTCAAGTTCCTTTGGCGGTTCACTAACAATGTTCAACTCATTCAATTCCCGCATGGTTGGTAGCACCATTTTCTCAAGCGACCCAATCATCTCGTTATGTGCCTTATTCGCGCTTTCAAGACCCCTACCGGCTTTTGCTACATGGCCAAGCATAGTGTCGATACGACGGTAAAGAGTTTGCGCCAAATCACCAACGGTCTTGGCTTCTTTTTGGATATGGAATACCTGCCACCCATGAAACGTAGCCTTAAGCACTGCGAGCAGATTCATCGGCGAGGCTAGAATTACCTTGTCTTTCATTGCTTCCTCAAGAAGTGTTGGAGCAGCTCGTAAGGCATCTGAAAGCATGCTCTCCAACGGGACGAACATGACAACGAACTCTGGAGAGTTCTCAAATTGATTCCAGTAAGCTCTCCCAGCCAAAGTTTTGATGTGTTGTTTCATTGCGGCTATGTGGGCCTCCAGCAGCCTATTTTGCTCATCAGGGCTTTCCGACCCGACCATCTGCTCGTAGGCAGATCCAGGAGCTTTCGCGTCAATAGCGAGAGATGAGTCATTAGGAAGGCGAATCACGACATCTGGAATACCAACTTTGCCATCTACTTGTCCGGATGTTTGCGTCGTGAAGTCAGCGTAGGGAGACATTCCAGCAAGTTCGATAATGTTCCGGAGAGAATTTTCACCCCACTTACCTCGAGAGACAGGTGACTGTAACGCCCCGACCATCCGATTTGTCGAACTGTTCAAATCAGTCAACTGCTGATTAAGGTTATTGACTTGGCCAGAGGTGCTGGTATGTGCTGTCTGAAGGTTGGTGATGACTTCCTTTAGGCTGGCGAGCTCTGTTTCCATCGGATTGAGAAGGTTTTTTGTTTGCTCGGTTAGGGTCTCAGTGTTGGCTTTAAAGAATTGTTGAGTTCCCTCGTTGGTCTGCTGCATCGCTGATTGAGCTGCGGTCGTCACTTCCGCATTGATGACATTCTTTATCAGTTCTAGTACTGAAGGGTCAAGGCCACTTATTGAATGAAGATCCCCATCTGTTGACTTGTCTTTCTGCATTTGTGTCATCATCATAAATACGATAAACGCTGCAAGAATCCCCACGACAACAGCCAAAAATATTATCATGACTCTATTCTTGCACTCAGGTACGACAAAATGGAAACTCTAAGAAAAATCAGGATCTTCCTAGAGAAAAAGGAAGTTGCACCGGAGAAAAATCGAATGAGGCGTAATAGTTTGAGCTGCTACTCAACTGAAGCTTGATCCCAAAGAAGCGGGAAAATATCATCAAACTCAGAGAGTGGCTGACCTGTTTGCGGGTTCCTTTCAGAGAGGGCGACAGGATCAGGAATGATTTGACCCGGTCGCTTTACGTACCGGATATTTGGCCCCGCGTACATGATGGCATGACTCCTCCGGGGATAGGGAAGATCAATATCCCCTTGAGCAGCATGCAAAACGTTGCCATGAAACAGGATCACATCACCTGGTTCAAAGTGCCACCCGAGAATATTGAAGGAATCTCGTGATGCCTCGATATTCGGAGTCTCAGGTAGAGACTTATCCATAATTGCACTGTTGTAGGAGAAGTCCTCACCGGGCCGTTCGTAAACGCCGAAATCTTTTGCCATTGACAGCCTCGCTTCATGCTCTTCCTCACTAAGGTCAGGGTCTCGCCCAGCAAGTGGACGATAGGTGATATTCCAAAGATGCGAACCTTTAACGATCTCAAGACTCGCTTCACGGGGAACAATATCCGGTGAAATCCAGGCACGAACGAGATCGTGGCCCTCCACATTGTAATAACTGGTGTCTTGATGCCATGGTGTCGGCATCAAGCGGCCGGCTGGTTTATAAAACATTTGATCCATATAAAAACGGATTGGGCCACCAAGTATCATCCCTACGAGTGCTGGCAGGGGAGAATCGCAGATAAATTTCTTCAGCTTTTCTGATCTCGCCGCAGGAAACTGGTCAATCCGCAATTCACTCTCCGAGGATACAAGGGCGCTTGACATGCCATCTGGTTTCTCATAGCACTCATCAAGCCCCTTAGCTAGAAGCTCAACCCATTCATTGTCTAGAACTCCTTTGAGGTGCACAGCTCCATCCCGATGAAATGAGGCGTTCTGTGCAGAACTAACCAACCCTTCAATGGGTGCAGTCATATTTGTTCCCCAATGTGGCTACGACCATTTCTGACAACTATCTGATGGAAGAGGGTTCGGTGCAGGAGCTATATCCCGTTTGATCTCATTAGTTGTAATGACTTCTAAGGTCGCGCCTATGAGCCGTAACGGAGTCGGGACGTACGCCCAGACGTAATCTCCATCTTCGGGTTCACCGATTGGGTAGTCTTCGTGGTACACCATGATCGGTTCATCCTCTAGGGTTACGCAATCAATATAGAGAAGCCCTCCTGTATCAAGCAGCTCTCCTCTGGGCAGGCGGTAAGGTGAACCTCCGCTGTTAGTCACTACCTGTAAAGCACAATCGATAAAGACATACATATAGTGAGTGCGTGCGTCCCCAGTTGGCTCAGAGACGGGAATAGTTTTCACCCACAGCTCGTGGAATCCATCTACGTTGATATCTGTACCAAACTGAGGTACATATGTTGCTTCTGAAGCCGTTGGTGTCCCAGTCGCTTCAATCCAAGCAGTAGATCCATTGAAACTCGTTGCCACTGTTACGTAAACGCTTTCATCTATCGTCACAATGGCTGCTTCGTCCATCGTTCCGTCTCCATCAACGTCCACCAATATTGGGTCACTCGTGGATGTTGCAGCCCCAACCGCCTCATTCAAACTCGTTTGAGCGGGGCAGGGTTTTTCCGGAACGTTGTCAATGGCTAGCTCGCGTTCTTCAAGCGCTGCGATATGGGCGGTTCTGGTGTCGTTGCCATACCAGCCATCAGCTTCTATCCCTAAAGCTTCCTGTAGTTCTTGCACTGCGTCACTTTGTTCGAGCCAGGTGTATGTGCCGGCCAGTAATGTTTCAAACTCTTCTTCGCTTTGATCTTCGGAATTATCTTCTTCTTCAGTGTCCTGATCTTCGCCTTCTTCACTTTGTGTGTCTTCTTGAACAGTTTCTGCATCGTCCCCAGATTGCAGAGAAGCTATTACTTGCTGTGCTTGATCTAGTTGCGCTTTCGTCTCAGCTAATTCAGCGCGTAATGCATCTTCTGTATCTGAATTCGAACCTGAGCCGCAGCCAGCCACTGAAACTAGTAGGGCCATCATGATAATGGCGGTTAGGAATTTGTTTAGTCGGCGATGCATGATCAGATCTCCTCGCGCTTGGTCAGTGGAAATTTCCTTACTAAATTATAGCGACAGCAAGTCGTTGGTGAGGCGCGAGCCTTCGTAAGGCTAATCAGAGATTAAAAATCCTAGTAAATTCCTCTACCCATGCATCCGAATCGTCAACAAGTTTGCCAAGCGAGACCCACTCCTCGTCTGAGACGGTTCCATCAAAACGAGCGTTCGTCATCTGGTCTGCTCCCCAAGCTACCGGCCAACGCAACTGATGTGTAGGGGCAGAAATGCATTCGAGCACTGTGTCTGCGACCGCCTCTGGTCGAATATTTGCAGCAATGCCAGCAGCATACATATCAAACATTCGCTCATAGGTATCTCTGTATGCGGGGTTATCGGGGAAGTCACTGTTTTTACCGAGGATAGCTGTTCGTGTCACTCCGGGTTCAATAATAGAAACTCGTATCCCATGTGCAGAGAGGTCATGGGCCAGATTCTCACTTAAGCCCTCTAATGCCCATTTCGAAGCAGAGTATATTGGCTGGCCAGGGAGTCCAACCCGTCCAGCTATCGAAGAAATTTGAACTATGTGACCAGAATGATTCTCCCTCATGCTGGGAAGAACCGCTTGTGTGCATCTCACTACACCCCAGAAGTTTGTCTCGAAAACCTCTTGGTCGCTATCAATCTTGATGTCTTCAATTGCGGCATTTGACCCTATCCCGGCATTATTGATAAGGATGTCTACTCGTTCGCATTGTCCAAGGATTTCGGTAAAGCCTTCACGCACTGAATCATCGTTGGCGACGTCTAGTTCAACTTCTGTAATATCGAGTTGAAGTTCAGCTACTAGGGAACGAAGTTTCTCACCTCTCGAAAGTGACCGCATGGTTGCGAAGACCTTATAGCCATTCGATGCTAAGAGAAGAGCGGTTGAACGTCCTATGCCCGAATTCGCGCCAGTGACAACAACGCTCTGCTGTGCATTCACGACCGATCTCGCAAGAACCTTCGCAGAATTTTCCCACTAGCTGACTTGGGTATTTCATCGATGAATTCAACCATCTGAATCTGCTTATACGTTGCAACTTTCTCAGCAACATAGTCTTTGATATCTGTTTCTGTCGCTTCCATTTCGGGCTTAAGCGTAACGAACGCTTTAGGTAGCTCACCAGCCTCATCATCTGCAATACCGATGACTGCGACATCAGCGACAGCAGGGTGGGTAATGATAATAGCTTCAAGTTCGGCAGGGGGAACCTGGAAGCCTTTGAATTTAATAAGCTCCTTGACTCTGTCAACAATATAGAAATGCTGATGCTCATCGACTGTGGCAACGTCACCTGTGTGAAGCCAGCCATCATCATCAATGGTAAGAGCCGTCGCTTCAGGGTTATTCAAATAACCAGCCATGACCATAGGGCCACGAATCCAAAGTTCACCTTCACCACCAATATCTTGATCCTCTCCAGTTTCTGGGTCAACGATCCTACATTCAGCATTTGGAACTGTAAGACCAACAGAACCGGGCCGGTATTGCCCACTAGGGGTGATGTGAGTAGCAGGACTCAGCTCGGTCATCCCGTATGCTTGGATGACTTCACAGCCGATCCTCGCTGCCGCTTCTTCGGCGAGTTCAGATCCTAAGGGTGCTGCACCAGATAACACCATTTCCAAGGAAGAAAGATCAAAGTTATCAATGACGGGGTGTTTGGCTAAAGCCAAAATCATCGGAGGGACAGCGAAGAAGTGGGTTATCCGGTGCGTTTGGATCAACGTCAGCGCTTCGACAAGATCAAAGCGAGGCATCGAGATAACCGTACACCCATTCGCAAGCAGCCCATTCATCAAAACTTGCATCCCATAGATATGGAAGAATGGGAGCACGGCGAGTCCCGAAGCATCCTGGTCATACTCGATCACGCCATCACATTGGCAGAGATTCGCAACTAGATTTCTATGCGTTAAAACCACCCCTTTCGGCAATCCGGTTGTTCCGGACGAGTAGGGGAGGACCATAGCTTGAGAGGATAAATCAACGGGAACCTGATCTATGGGCTCAGATGAAATCACTTCGCTCATAGAAGTGGCTTCCTCGTGGTCGCCAATTACGATAATCTCTGATACTTCTGTACCCTCTATAGCCTCGAGTGCCACAGGAACTGCTGCCTCGATGGTGACAAGAATAGAAGCTGCAGCATCGTTTAATTGGAACCTGATTTCTTCGGCTCCATACGTCGGGTTGACTGTCGTGACCGTTCCACCTGCAACAGCCGCTCCATGGAAAGCAACAGCATATTCTGGAAGGTTAGGCGAGACGAGGGCCAGCGTGTCACCGGGCCCGAACCCACGCGACGCCAAGCCACCTGCAAACCTGTGGATCAGGGTCTTCAGCTCCCCGAAAGTTACGACTCTTCCAGAAGCACCTTCAATGAATGCTGGTTTTTCTGAAAGATCATCGGCGTGACGTAGCACAAATTCGGTGATGGGGACATTGAGAATTTCTACATCTTCGTATGGGCTTTTATGGATAATGGTCATTCATTCACTCCAAAGAAATCGTTTTCAGTTCAAGTATCGTCCATATAGCTTCTCTCATGGCGCACACGGATGCAAACCCCATAGTCTGCGTTGCTATCTCTCACCGAGCTAATACATTAGATATAGGAAAGAAAGGACAACATGAACCGCTTTACAGACAGGGTCGCGCTGATAACTGGAGCCGCATCGGGAGTGGGCCGAGCGACAGCAAGACAGATGGTCAGTGAAGGGGCGTCTGTCTATGGAGTGGATATAGATCAAGAGGGCCTCCAATCTGTTTCTGACGAACTAGGGGAACGGTTTTCCCCAAAGACTGTCGATATCCGAAATAGAGAGGTTTGCCACGAAGCGGTTAACGGTTGTGTTGAACACTTCGGAAAACTCGACGTTGTCGCGAACGTCGCAGGAGTTGTCCGATCACACCATGTAACAGATGTTGATGAAGAAACATGGCGATTAATTATGGGCGTCAACCTAGATGGCATGTTTTGGATCACTCAAGCAGCGATACCCCATCTAGAAAAAACCGCAGGTAACATCGTGAACGTAGCATCAAACGCCGGTTTCATGGGGCAGGCGTACACCGTCCCGTACTGTGCGGCAAAAGGCGCGGTCATCAACATGACCCGGGCACTCGCCATGGAGTACATAAAGTCCGACATTCGAATTAACGCCATCGCTCCTGGCGGTATGAAAACCGCAATGACCGAAAACTGGTCAGCCCCAGACGATATCGATTTTGAACTCATGAAGACATACACCGGATTCCGAGGGATGGCAGAACCAGAGTCAGCAGCCAACGCTATTTGCTGGATGGCTTCTGACGAAGCCGCTCGATGCACTGGGTCTATCCTTTCAGTAGACGGTGGGCTTACAGCGGCGTAGCAAAAAATGCGCAAGATGCGACAAAAAGACTATGATCACACCTAACGGGGAGAAACATGCGGGGAATTAAACATCCACTAACAAACGAAATTTATGAAGTCAGCGATGACGGAAGAACCGTCATTGTGGATGGAAAATCAGGATCTGGAGTGTTTACCTTCAGTGGGGAATGGATTTCAGGAGATTTAAAAGTAGCCGATGAACATCTCTGCGGGTGGCTAGGGAGTGAACGCGGGGAGAATCGCTTTCGAGATACTGACAATAGAACGAGGAGGATGTCATGACTATCGCTGAATCAAAATCTCAAGATCTCTCATATCAGGAACTTCTTGATCTCGATACGCATGAGGTAAATCCGACCTTGAGATTAACAAGCGATGAAGACTTTGGAACAATCAATATCCCTACCGACCGATACACGTCACAGGAATTTTTCGACCTCGAAGTCGAAAAGATCTGGAAAAAAGCGTGGCAGATGGTCTGTAGAGAAGAACATATTCCCAATGTCGGAGACACCTACGTGTACGACATTGTCGGTACTTCCATTCTTGTTGTACGCTCGGCCCCCAATGAAATAAAGGCGTTCTACAATGCATGTCTCCATAGGGGGCGGCAACTACGCGAATGCAGCGGCCACGCTGGAGATGTAATCCGTTGCCCATTCCATGCCCTTGCTTGGCATCTTGATGGAACACTAGAAAATCTGACTACAGCTTGGGACTTCCCGCAGGTCGAACCGGAGAACTTTTCACTACCTGAAGTTAAAGTAGCGTCATGGGAAGGCTGGGTCTTCATAAACATGGACCCGCATTGCGAAGATTTCTACGAATATATCGGCGACCTCCCCAAGCACTTTGAAAAGTGGGCCCCACACAAAAAATTCGTATCAGCGCACGTTGCAAAACGTTACCCCGTCAACTGGAAAGTAGCCCAAGAAGCCTTTATGGAAGCATTCCATGTCATCGCTACTCACCCTCAGATACTCACCGGTACAGGTGACTGCAATAGCCAATATGACGTATTCGGGAATTTCTCAAGGGCCATCACCCCAAACGCCACTCCAAGCCCTCATCTACAGTGGAGCCCTTCAGAGCAAGAAATCTTCGATGCAATCACTGATAAGCGCCTGGACGAAGACGCGATGGCAAATGTTCCAGATGGAATGACAGCTCGAGCGTTTGCAGCCAAAGTAGCAAGAGATCGACTCCGGCCAGCTGTCCCTGATGTCGATGAATATTGTGATGCTGAGGTAAATGACAGCATGTACTTCACACTCTTCCCGAACTTTCACCCATGGGGTGCATTTAACCGAATCAACTACAGATTCAGACCTGTTGGAACGAAAGTCGATGAGTGTCTGATGGAATGTATCTATACCGAAGACTTCGAGGGGGATGATCGTCCACCTCCGGCCGACTATATCGAACTTGGGATAGATCAAGAATGGACAGAGTTAATTCCAGTTATCGGTAACCTTGCCAGAGTTTTCCAACAGGACAGCTTTAACCTTCCTAAAGTTCAAAAGGGACTTGAGACATTTAAAGCTGATGGCCTGACTTTAACGAAATATCAGGAACTAAAAATCCGGCACTGGCATTCGATGGCAGAGAGATTTATTGCGAATTAACAACCTGATTTGGGTCAGTGGTCAATCTGCGATCCAACTACCGTGAAAACCTGTTGGAACGCGACGAGGAAGATGGATCTCAGCGACAGGGTCTGCTGCAACATTGCTGGCATCGAGAAGAACCAGATACGACGTATTTGTATCACCAGCATATACATAAGTCATTAAGTAGCCATCGTCTTCGTTACTGGCGCCTTCTGCAGGAACAAATGACGGTTCACCGGGAAAGTGCCCGGCAGGAAAAATGTGCTCTGTTCGGGCTCCTCCATCGACAAGGTCATACTTAAAGATTGATCCGCCAGCTCCATCAGACACAGGACCCATTGTGACGGTATAGCCGTATCTATTCGTAAGCCCGACAAGGTGATCAGGGACCTTAGGAAATTCGCTACCCCGATCATCGATTTGCTTCTCAGATACCACTCCAGTAGCTAAATTAAAGCGCCATTCCCACATCATGGGAGCGTCAGCTGGATCAGGGTCATCTGTAACACCAATGTCTGAATTCTCCCGCCAGATTTCTCTTAGGCGGCAACCATTAACTACGACTTCATCACCATCCTCATAAGAATTAAGGGTATGGAAGACATAACATGGGTCGACATCGAACCATTTCACATCGCTGTCAGAACCTTCTCTTGGCATAATTCCAAAGCGAGAGGGGTAGTCGTCACTCCAACGAATTGGCATTCCCCCCTGCATAGCTACTTCCATATCGAAAATCGCAGGGAGATCCATAAAGATTGAATGGTTTCTTGTAACTGTAAAGTCATGCATCATTGTCGGTCCCTTAACTGTGATCTCTTCACTTTGAACAAGTTCCCCTTCGGCATTCACACGGTGGTACACAAGATAGGGGGGCAGAGAACTGTATCCGAACATCAAAAGCTCACCAGTTTCACCACAAATCTTCGGATGCGCTGTCATAGCAGTCATTAACTTCCCATCAAAGTCATGGGGTCCGATGGTTTCAACTTGTGACGAGAGTTCATATGGGAAAGAGCCTTCCTCCAGTGCAAGTATTTTCCCGCCATGCCCGATAACGGACGTATTAGCAACGGAAACGTTGTAGTCGAACCCACCCTTTTCCATATCAAGGTAGAGTTCCATCCTGTCCGTATCAGGGTTTGCATACATCGGGGTACGAACATAACGGTTTCGATACCAGTTAGCCTTCCCTTCGCTGATTTCAATGCCATGAATCATGCCATCACCCACAAACCAATGTGGTGACGTACCTGTCTGTGGGTTTGCACCATTACGGAAGTACCGACCCTTTAGCTCAGAAGGTATTGAACCGTTTACGTCAAGCTCTGTAACTGTAACTTCATCAAATACCGGAGCATTATTTCCAGACAGGTGCCATGGTGTCTCTTCGCTCGTTTCTTCTTCTACTGCGGTCATTCTTCCCCCCGAGTCGTTAAGTTTTTATGTTTGAAACTCTATTACCTGATACTGTGTCACAAATCCTAAAACTACGCACGTTGTGATTTAAAACAATCAGACGAATAAAGTCTGATCATGGGGGAATCCTAGCATGGATATTTACATCCAGACTTTACTTACAGGCTTAGGCGATGGGGCCGTAATAGCAGGTGTAGCTTTAGGCCTAGTTTTGGCATACCAAGGATCTGGAGTGGTGAACTTTGCTCATGGTGCCATGATGATGTACTCAACTTATATTTATGACGAGCTTCGAGACACTGGGGACCTTGTTTTCCCGATCTCAATCTCTGGCACGGACCGAGTTAATCTGCTTGGAACACCGGCTAGTGGCGACTTGACAGCATTCTGGCCAGCATTTCTTATTGCCCTTGGCGTTGCAGCGATAGTAGGGCTTCTCGTCCACCTACTAGTTTTTCGACCTTTACGAGGAGCTCCACTTCTTGCAAAAATCGTCGCAACGGTAGGTGTTTTTATTGTACTCCAATCGGTGGTTCTTCTTCGATTCGGTACCCAAAATGAAACAGTTCGTGCCATCCTCCCGACTGATATGGTAAATATTTTCGGAACTCGGATTCCCGAAGATCGCTTATGGCTCGCTGCCATAGTGGTCATCTCTGCGCTCTTTCTTGCTGCTATCTACCGCTTTACACTCTTTGGCATTGCAACACGAGCAGCCTCTGAAGAGGAGAAGGGGGCCACTCTCATCGGATTTTCTCCCGACATGCTTGCAGCCGGAAACTGGATGCTAGCTTCTATGGTCGCAGCAGTCTTTGGAATTCTGGCAGCTTCCTTATCAAATGGCGTAAACACCGTAAATTACACTTTGCTGGTTGTACCTGCACTCGCTGGAGCCCTTGTCGGATCATTACGCTCCTTCGGTGTCACAGCAGCAACTTGTCTGGCACTAGGAATGTTCCGATCTGAACTCTCACTCCTCCAAATGAAATCATGGTGGCCAGATTTCGCCGGGAACGGAATGCGAGATGTTCTACCTTTCTTTCTCATCATCGTAATACTATTTTTCCGAGGTGACCGGTTGCCCAGTCGAGCTAGTCACATGACATCACGCCTAGCTTTCGCTCCCGCCCCCAGAAATATTCTGCCAGGTTCCATAATCCTCACAACTGCCACTGTCCTAGGCGTCCTTTTCTTTGGAAGAGCCCTGCGTCTAAGTCTCTACCTATCAATGACTTCAGTTATCATCGTTCTATCAATCGTCGTCTTAACCGGATACGTAGGCCAAGTTTCTCTAGCGCAAGCAGTATTTGCAGGAGTATCCGGATTTATCTTAGGGAAAGTAGGACTAGAGACCGGTATCCCATTCCCGATACCAGTTATTCTTGGGGCCCTCGGAGCAGTACTACTAGGATTGCTGGTTGGCATACCTGCGCTCCGCATACGTGGGCTTCAACTAGCAGCGGTGACAATGGCCTTAGGAGTTGCAATTGGGACCCTCTTGTTTAACAACCGGTGGTTCGTCGGCCAAACTGGGGCTCTCCCTATCGAACCTCCAGACATCTTCGGAATAAATCTGGCAGCAAACATTGGATCCGACTTCAATAGGTGGGAGTACGGACTGATGCTTCTTTTTGTCACCCTACTTTGCTGTCTCCTTGTAGTGAATATTCGAAGAACAACAACAGGACGCCAATTTCTCTCCGTTCGAGCAAACGAGCGAGCAGCTGCAGCATGCGGAGTAAATGGGGCACTTACGAAACTTCAAGCCTTCGCATTCTCCTCCTTCTTGGCAGGCCTCGGGGGTGCCATGCTTGCATACCTCAGAGGACAAATTAGTGGAACCTCCTTTAGCGTTTTTGAAAGTTTAGCTCTTCTTGCGTTTGCCTACCTTGGGGGTATCGGTTCGGTCAGTGGGGCACTTGTAGCCGGCGTTCTAGCACCCGGGGGCCTGATGATAGGTCTAATAGCTAAATCATTTTCAGGAGATAGTCTTTCAACGTATGCCAACTTAGTAGGTGGCGTAGGATTAATACTTACAGCAATTCTAAATACAGATGGAATAGCCGGGAAAATTGCCCGAGACCGACATAGAAAAGCGAATTTTAAGACATTGGAAAGAAACACGAAGTAAGCTTCAAGAAACCTTAGGGGGGGAAATGAAAAAAATTCTTATAGGAATCTTCACTTTACTCGCGCTGCTTCTCAGTGCATGTGGTGATAGTGACAGTGAGGATGGATCTCAAACATCAACATCAACATCAGCGTCAGAACAACAGAGCACTTCGGATAACTCTTCGAGTGAATCGGAAGAAACGACTGTTGATGAGGAAGAGCCGGAAGAAACGACTGTTGATGAGGAGGAGCCGGAAGAAACCGCTGCTGATGAGGAGGAGCCGGAAGAAACCGCTGTTGAAGAGGAAGTTGCTGAGCCAGTCGCGGCTGATGAATCACTTCCCCCAGTCCGGATAGGTCTACTGAACCAAGAAAATGACCCAGTAGGTTCGTTCCCAGAAATTAGATTAGGCTTAGAAGGGGCCGTCGGTTATATCAATGCAGAGCTCGGTGGGATAGACGGCCACCCAATTGAACTCGTCACCTGCTTGCAGAACAGCATTCCCAAAGCTCAAGAATGCGCCCAGGATCTCGCAACAAGTGACCTCGTTTCAGTTATAAACGGGGTCAACATATGGACATTCGCATTTGACTTCTACGGAACCATGGGAGAAACCCCTGTCATCGGTGGCTTACCGCTATTTGCTTCTGATTACAATCAGCCAAACGCTCGATACTTCAACGGTGGTAGCGTGCAAGTGTATTCCGCTGCGGCACGCTTTGTCGCCGAAGACCTAGGAGCGAAGAAAGTTGCAGTCCTCGTAAACCAGAATCCTGCCGCTACTGCAGCACTCGATTCAGGATTAGCGCCTATTTTCGACCAGTACGGAATTGAATATGAATCCATTGATGTCCCGATTCCACTAACCGACGCTATCCCCCCAGTAAGCCAAGCGGAAGCATCAGACGCTGATCTGGTGATGCTTCTAGCTGCAGGAAATGAATGTGTGCCTGTTATTAGAGCAGCTAATCAACTTGGAATTCCCGCTGAAAAAATGTTCTATAGCGCAACATGCGATACAGAAGATATCTACGCGGAAGTAGGTGAATTGATGGTCGGAAGTTATATTCACAAAGGAGGCTACACAGAACGAGAAGTGTGGGCTCCCCAAGAAGTCTGGGATGAATTCGATCGAACGGATGGGTTGCTAGAGAAGTACTCTCCCGAAGCCCCAGATGCCTCTTTCACGGGCCTTGGTTGGGCAACGATGCTAGATATTTATGACCTTTACTCTGAGATAGGATACGAGAATCTTTCTGCTGGTACCATTATCGCTACTATGGATGACGGTCAGACTCGAGGAAGAGTCGGATCTTTCGGTTGGGCATGTGTCTATGCAGACATTGGACTTCAATCACTATGTCAAGGCTCAGCATTGTTCCTTGAAATTGGAGACAGTTCAGGCACATCTCTTGCTCCTGCTGTTATTGGACCGGAAGGGTTCGTCAACGGACTAGACCTATTGAAGTAAGAGGCATCAATGAAGCAGTGAAGCGCCGGCAGAAGCTCTAACAGAGAATACCTTTGTTGGATTTTCTGCCGGTTGGAGAGCGGATGATTGGTAGTTCTCATGTATTTCGGTGCTGAATTGGTCTACCTTGTCATCCTTAACTAAGGCAATTGCACATCCGGCGAAACCTCCACCAGTCATTCTGGCACCTAAACAGTGCTGGGATTTCAGGGCAGTATCTACTATCTCGTCTAGGGCAGGACTTGAAACTTCGTAGTCGTACCGGAGACTTTGGTGGCTTTCAGTCATTAATTGCCCTAGTTCATTAATGTTTTGGGCCTTGATAGCTTCGACAGCTTTTCTAGTTCGTATGTTTTCGTTTATCACATGTCGTGCACGTTTTGATTGTGCTGCATGACTTGAGTCAAGTTGGGTAAGTCCTGAATGTGTCGCATATCGTAGAGAGGGAACTCCTAGTGCTCTGGCGATTGTTTCACATGTTTGGCGTCGGTTGGCGAACTCTGAACCTACAAGTTCCCTTCTCGTACCTGTGTCCATCACGACTATGGCAGCACCTTCAGGAAGCTTTATTTGGCTCATGGTGAGGTCTTTGCAATCTATGAGTAAGGCGTTGTCGTGTTTGGCGAAAGCACAGGTCATCTGGTCCATAATCCCGCTGGGTAGACCTAATATAGTGTTTTCTACGAATTGGCCGGCGTAAGCCAGTTCTTGCATATCGGCTTCAATATTGTTAACGGCGCAGAATATTAACCCTGCTGCGATCTCGAGTGCTGCAGATGAGGAGAGGTTTGCGCCGATTGGTATATCTGAAGAAATGTATCCCGACCAGCCGGTTATTTGTCCTCTTGTTTGTTTGAGGTAAGTTCCCATTCCATGTAAGTAGCGCGCCCACAGTGGTAACAGAGACGGATCCTTGTTAAGGTCAAAAATTGCTTCACCAAAGCCTTCAGATAGAACTCTTATTGTGGAGCTATTTTCGGGGCTTGCGGCTATAGCAGTATCAAAAGGGAGTGCAATAGGTAAAACGAATCCTTCGTTGTAGTCGGTGTGCTCGCCGATCAGGTTTACTCTTCCTGGGGATCTTGCAATTACAGATGGCATGTGTCCGTATTCCTCAAAAAACAATTCTCGGACTCTGTCTTTCGCTAGATGCGGGCTATCTTTCATTATCTTTGTTTTCCGTAGGAACGTTCCATAAAAATCATGCAGTACTATATGGCATTATGCCTAAAAAACCATTCCATAGGAGAAATATCGCACGGTTCACAGCGATAGGACTTGTTTTTTGTGTTGCTGTAGGGTTTGCCTTTGTTGTTCTTGGCGAAAACAGCCGTTTAGAAACTCCCTTGGAGCAATTAGAGGAAGGTTTGTCATCAGATGAGCCAGAATCTTCCACTCCTCAGCTTGATAGCGGTGAAGCTCAGCCTATGCCGACTTTACCTTTTGAGATTACTGAAGTTCAGAATCGAGCTCCAAAGTTATACCTAGAGGACCTTGATTGTTGGAGTGTAATGCCGGAATTCTCTGATTTAGTAACGGTTCAATTAGTTGTAGAGGACCCTGATGATCATACGGTCAGTCTTGATCTCGGGGTGATAATCGATGAGAGAGTCGTGGACGTAAGTGATTCAATATCGCCATCGACTGAAATAGTGAGTTCTGGCAAAGTTCAAGCAACATTTCTTCTTCCTGAAGGTGTAAAAAATTATGTTCACCTTGTTGCACATGCAACTGATAGTTCAGGTGCGCAATCAGAAGCGGCACTTATACTTCCGCAAAGTAATGAGAATTGTAATTCCGATTAAGGAAATTTGGGAATAAGGAGTTGGGTTTCTTATTTATTCTGGTGATGGTTCGCTCTGCCCTTTGCCTTCCAAGTCGATTATTCCGACGGGCGCATTAATCGAAGTTCTTCGGGTTCTGAAAGGTGAGATTGCAACGAGACGTGCTTGGAGGTTCATCTCAACAGATGGTTCGATCTGTAGAGTTTCTTTTCCGACTTCTTCGATAGCCACCCATTCTGTTCCTACTAGAAGTTCAAGTGAGAATTTAGTTCCAAGAAGTTTTCTAGCAGTTACCGTCCAGATAATCTCAGATACAAGTCCAGAAATATTGATCACATCTGGTAAGGCATCAAGTTCGAGATTATGGGCAGGAATATTTTGCGTATTAAGGTATGAGGCTTTCAAGCTTCCTAGCTGTGAATCTCCAGAGTCTGTCCGTAAGGTGAATTTGATGTCTGTGATTCCAGGGTCATCTGAAAGGAAATCTATTTCTGCATTAGACGGAACTTCAAATTCTTGTGATTCCATAATGGATGAATTCTCAAATAGCTCAGATGGGTCACTTATTGTTTCAGCGAATTCTGAGATCGCGATGTGTGACAGGATCGGGTCCCGATTACGTAAATAGGCAAGTAGCAGGATGCGAGAGAAAGCTAAGAATAGTAACGCCCCAGCAGCAGCTGCGATAGGTATCCAAACGTTTGTTGAAGTATCACCTTCAGGGCTACCGGTCGTAGTTTCCTTTTCAGGGGTTGGAGTTGGGGACTCGATGTTTTCTTCGTTTTCTTCCCCTTCGTCAGTAGTGAAATCAGGTTCTTCTACTTCATCAATAACAGCTCCA
>CACFFD010000006.1 GCA_902565595.1 Actinomycetota bacterium | reverse complement strand
TCTCTGCAGATCACCGGTAGTTATCAGCAAGTTCGCTATCGGGATCACCAGCTATTCTTGTGTGCCACATTCTTCTCGGCTTTGTCATGTCATAAGGCGTAACGCGGTGCATGAGACGCCTATTATCCCAAACAACTGCGTCTCCTTGACTCCAGTCATGGAAATATGTTCGTGATTCGGCGCAGGCGAAATCATTTAATTCATCAAGAAAGTCTTCAGATTCTTGAGCTTCCATACCGACAATATTGTGCGCGTGCCTACCGATAAGTAGATTAGGTCGCTTCGTTTCAGGATGCACTTTTACTAATGGTCGCAGGGAAACTTCACCATCATGAAACCCGTAGGCGTCATAGGTCCCATCGTCATTCTGGTCGTTTGGTAGATACCCATCGCGCCCCTGACTGTAATAGTAAGAATGGAATGCGGATAGCTCTGAGACAGCATCACGCAAATCACTGTCGAGCGCTTCATAAGCTGCCCGCATATCTGCCCACCCAGTTAGGCCTCCTTCATCGGGGACTATATCAGCTGTAAAGACCGCTCCTTTAGCTTGAACCGGCATATAGGTGCTGTCATGATGCCACCCTTCATTACCTCGAATCACTTTTACGACATCATCGGTGGGTTCATGATGGATTCTCCCTTCCTTTCCGACATTGCTGATTGCTGTTCTAGGAAATTCAAGAGTGCCGAAACGTTTCGCAAAGTTGTCTTGCCCCTCTCGTGATAGAAATGCTTGTGGGAAAATCAGAAGTGCTCGTTCATTCCACAGAGAAAATAATTTGCTCCATTCTTCTTCAGAAAGGTTACCTAAATCTATTTCGGTGATAACACTGCCAAATTTGGCATGGGTAAGGTTTCTGACACGCATAGCAAATCTTCCTACTTTGAGTATTCCATAATTCGATGCATTGACCTAATACGATGCCCTATTCGACTATGCCCTTCAGTGGGTGATTTGTAAAAAATACTTCTATCCTGAGAACATGACCCCCGATCTTGAACGTATAGAGCGAGCAGTACATGAGATACTTCTAGCGATCGGCGAGGACCCATCCCGTGATGGCCTTTTGGAAACTCCTCAACGTGTCGCCCGTATGTATGCGGAAGTATGCAGCGGGGTGGGAACAGATCCTTCTCATCATCTTGAGAAAACATTCGATGTTGGGCATGAGCATGATGAACTGATCCTTGTAAAGAACATACCGCTCTACTCACTCTGTGAACATCACCTTCTCCCCTTCATCGGAGAAGCACACATAGGGTACATCCCCAGTTCTAAAGGGAGAATAACGGGACTATCAAAGTTGGCGAGAATAACGGATGGATTTTCAAAACGACCGCAAGTTCAGGAGCGCTTAACAACTGAGATAGCTGACGCTCTCGAAAATGTTCTACAACCGCGCGGTGTTATTGTTGTTGTGGAGGCAGAGCATCTATGCATGTCTATGCGCGGTGTTCAAAAACCTGGAAGTCAAACGCTAACAAGCGCAGTTCGTGGAGTTCTTCGTGATGACATGTCATCACGAATGGAAGCATTACGAATGATTGGAAAAAGTTAACCAATTCTCAAAGACCTAAGGTAATTGCAGGGCTCCACTGCTCATGGACTCATCTAGCGCCATTAGTATTCGAGAAAGCTCTCTTTGATCTTTCTCTCCAATTGCATCGAGCAGTTTCGCTTCTCTGAGAAAATGAACTTCAATCAACGTATCAATGAGTTGAAGCCCCTCAGGGGTAAGTTCAGCGAACATGACTCGACGGTCGCTATCATGGGATGTCCGTCTGACATACCCTAATTCTTCAAGCTGATCGATACGTCCAGTCATACCGCCTGATGTTAACATCGTCATATCTGCTAGATCCGTTGGTTTCTGTCGATATGGCTCACCAGACCTTCTTAATGCTGTCAGAACATCGAAAAGCCCAAGTGACAAATTATGATCTGCGAGAAAGTCGTTGACATATTTCCCTAAATACGCATTAATTCTTGTTATCCGACCAAAAATTTCTAAAGGACTAGCATCGAGATCAGGTCGCTCTCTTTTCCACTCCGCAGCGATTCTGTCTATAGGGTTCTCTTCTATCTCTTCAGACTCCCGCATAAATCTTCCTAAACATTTACAAATCTCAGATTGACGCTATCGTGATTTTTATTCGTTGAAGTTATTTTCCTGCTTACTGATGATTTTCTACCTAAGCAACATAGTCAAGCTCCAGCACTATTTGTTTATGAGCAAGAGTTAGATCTCCGGAAATAGTCGATGGGCGGGAGCTTGTACTCCCGCCCATCATACCGAAACTAACGGAGGTCCTCGTTAGTAAGGGTAATTTTCTCTTCTCACAAAGGGAAGATTCGGAAATTTCATGAACTTCATTTATAAACCAAAAGATTCTCTACTAAATAGCTTAGTACTAAGATATAATTATGACCAATCGTCGGTTGAATACTCAGCGCAATAGCGCACTTAATTCTGACCTTGTTGGCAGTTGCTATCTAGCAAGAAGTTATTCGGTAGGTTTTCGACATTCAACAGCGAACAAACCATCCTCAATTGCAGCAACAAAGGATTACAGCTGCGCATTTAACAGAACACCCAATCCAGAGAAAGCTAAAATAACGACCCAGGAAATAAACCCAAAAATTAATGGCTGCCGCCCCAAGCTCGAAAGTGCCCTGAATCGCACACTTGCCCCCAAACCGAACATTGCTGAAGTAATGAGAAAGCTTCGAACATCACCAATAGCCTCAAATGTCCGATCTGAAAAGACATCTAGCGACCGTAAAGTGGCAGCGATAATAAACCCGACGATAAACATGGGTATAGTTCTGAACCTGCTCCCCTGATTAGATACCTTCGCTTTTTTAAATAGTGAAACACCAACGAGAATCGGGGCAAGCATAAGGACTCTGGCCATCTTGACTACGACAGCAGAATCCAACGCTGCATCACTATCGATCGATGCGGTAGCCACAACCTGGCCAGTATCATGAACCGCTAATCCTACCCACCACCCGAAGTCAGAAGAGCCTAAACCAAAAAATAACTGGATAAGTGGAAGAACCACAACAGATAAAGACCCGAAGAGCATTACCAGTCCAAGTGAATACCCAGCTTCTTCCTCATCTGCACCACTGAGCGGTTTCATTGCAGCAATCGCTGAAAGACCGCAGATAGAGAATCCACTAGCGACAAGAAGCGCCAAAGAGCTGGAAGCTCCCAAAAGACCGCCAATCTTTTGGACCCCCCAAAACACAATGACCACTAAACAAATGACGATGCCTATCCCGACGTAACTGCCGATTTCAGATATCTCTGAAAAAGCAAGTCGAAATCCCAAAAGGGCAATACCAATCTTTAATATCGTTCCAGCCGCAAACTTCAGGGCTGGCTCAGCCCATGACCCCACTAACCCAGCGTTCGAGAAAACAACGCCAATTAAGAGGGCGATAACCGGGGACGATACATAGCTGGTCATGTTGGCAAGAATGACGGATAGAAACCCCACCAACACGACAGCTAGAAGCCCTAAAGCATTTGACTGCACCCATCTCACCATGTTTCGAGGCTAGAAAAGATTACCTTCTTTAGCTACTTAGAGACTGTCAAGGTTCGCTTTCCCATCAAGCCGGCCTAACCGTTACACTACTGGTTATGAAGAGGAAGAAGCTATGAACTCTAAAGGAATGCATGGAGGAGGAGACTCTGGACCACCGATTGCGGGGGATCCCTCTACTTTCCCATCAGATGCCGAACTTTCGAGAACGCTAGTCTCGTCATCAACAACTGGATCTTTGAGCACATTGACAGCATCCGGATACCCGTATGGAAGCATCGTGTCCTATGTGCCGGATGATGATGGAGATCCAGTTATACTCGTCTCTGATCTTGCAGAGCACACAATTAATGCAAGATCCGATAGCAGAGCTTCTATGTTGATTACTGAGGCGAGTGATGGAGGTGATCCGCTTGGAAGGTCTCGACTTACACTCGTTGGCCGTCTTTCGATAGTTGAAAATCCCGAAAATGTCAGAGAATCGTATCTCCTTACCCATCAACACGCAGCATTCTATGTTGATTATGATGACTTCAATTTTTGGAGGCTCTCCGTTGAAGAAATCCGTTTTGTTGGGGGGTTTGGCCATATGAGTTGGGTAACGAGTGGGGCCTACAGTGATGCGGAAGTGGACCCCCTTTTCGAAACTTCTGCAGGAATTATCGCCCATATGAACGATGACCACAGTGACGCAAACCTCAAGTACATCCAAGCTTTAACAGATCTTGATGACTGTAAAGAAGCAACGATGCTCGGAGTGGACCGCTATGGAGTGACATTACGTGCTATCACTCAGAATGGGCCAAGAATGGCAAGAATCGGATTCCCATCACCATTGTCATCAGCTGACGAAGCGAGGCCAGCAATCATCGCGCTACTCGATCATGCTAGAGGGCTTTAGAAAAAACTTCTGATAAAGGTAAGATCAGCTTAATCCGACAATCTCACCCTTTTCGTCTATGTCGATTCTGGTTGCCGCAGGCTTCGCCCCCAGCCCAGGCATCGTCCTCATATCACCGCAAATCGGATAAACAAATCCGGCACCTACTGAGGCTCTAACTTCGCGAACTGGGAGTATCCACCCTTTAGGGGCTCCTTTGAGAGTCGGGTCGGCGCTAAGCGATAGATGAGTTTTTGCTATACAAACCGGCAAATTTCCAAAGCCGTTGTCCTCATAACCGTTCAACTGTTTTTCAGATCTAGCACTAAAGTTGACTCCCTCCGCTCCATAGACCTTCTGGGCGACAACACGTATTTTTTCTTTCAGCGGAAGACTGTCAGGATACAGTAGTTGAAAATCTGATGGTTCATTAGCAGCTTCTTGGACAGCTTCGGCCAACTCAACGGCGCCTGACCCCCCATCAGAGAAATGTGTAGTAACTGCCACCCTAGCCCCGAATTCTTTAGCTATTTCTTTTATTGCTTGAATATCTTCAGGGTGATCTTCTGGAAATACATTAACCGCAACTACAGGGGACACGCCGTGAATTTTCATATTCTCGAGTTGCTTTCGCAAGTTGTCTCCGCCTTGGTGGACCTCATCTGGATTCTTCTCGAGTATCTTCTCTGGAAGCGGCTTTCCAGCGATAATTCTATGATGTCCTGAGTGGGCTTTGAGCCCACGAACTGTGGCCACTAGGACTGCTGCGTCTGGAGCAATCCCAGAGTACCGGCATTTGATATTGAAGAATCTTTCTGCACCCATATCGGCGCCGAAACCAGCTTCCGTCAGGAGAAAATCTCCTGTCTTAATCCCAATCTGATCTGCGATAATAGACGAATTACCTGTGGCGATATTTCCAAATGGGCCACAATGCACCAGAGCAGGTGTACCTTCTAGAGTTTGCAGAAGATTGGGCTTAATGGCCTCTCGCAAAATAACAGTCATAGCTCCAGCGACTTCCAAATCTTCAGCAGTTATCGGTGCTCCTGACTTTTCATAACCAACTACGATGCGTCCCATTCGTTTGCGAAGGTCCTGCAATGACGTGGCTAGAGCGAGAGCGGCCATGACTTCAGATGCAGCAGAAATGTCGAATCCGGTTTCTCTAGGAACTCCGTCGAACCTACTACCTAGGCCAACGACAATATTGCGTAGAGCTCGATCATTAATATCGACAACTCGACGCCAAGTAATATTGTGAAGATCAATATCTAAAGCATTCCCGTGAAAGATATGTGCGTCGAGCAAGGCAGAGCACATATTGTGTGCAGCTGTAACAGCATGCATGTCCCCAGTCAAGTGCAAATTAAGTGTTTCCATAGGAACTACTTGGCTATATCCGCCCCCTGCAGCGCCGCCTTTGATCCCAAATGTTGGACCCATTGATGGCTGTCGAATAGCTACCGTAGCTTTTTTCCCTATATGTTTAAAGCCTTGACCAAGCCCTACCACTGTCGTTGTTTTCCCTTCTCCGAGTGGAGTTGGGGTAATCGCTGAAACAATAACATAACGGGCTTTTGGCAATTCCTTCATTGCTTCGATGGATTCAAGTTTTATTTTTGCAATACCTTCGCCGTAGGGCTCGAGATACTCAGGGTCGATGCCCGCTTCCTGGGCTACGTCTACAAGAGGCCTAAGGGAAGCAGAGCGGGCGATTTCTAAATCAGTAGGGAATGCCATACATGATGATCTTAATCCCTACTAAGGACAGGAACTAGTCCTAGCCTTTGCCAATCACCTAACTCGGCCACTTAAAGAAATAGAGGGATAAGTAAGGCTGCAATCATCATAAAGGCGGTGACTCCAGCGACAATGCGTATTGTTGATTTTCTCATATGGTGGGCCGTGAGGGATTTGAACCCCCGACCCCCTGCGCGTCATGCAGGTGCTCTAGCCAACTGAGCTAACGGCCCTAGACCGATGATGCTACCAGTCAAAATTCCTTGTTGCTCATTCCTACAACTACGTATGACGCTTAAAGCCTGATAAGCCAGCCAAGAATGAGATAACTGAGCCCCCTAAAACCGCCCAGAGGCCTAAATCGAAATCCAACTTCGCATTGTTCGCGAAAGCTGCATCAATAGTAGGAAAGCGACTTAAAATATTCTCAGGAATACTATTTGAAGTACTAGTTATATCCACAATGCTATAGATAGAAAGCGCAATAGCGATTCCGGCACTGATGATCATTGCAAGTCCAACCCACCGTTTTCTCTGTCCGGAAAGTAGTAACCCCGCTACGAAAGCGCATATCCCTCCAGTAATTAATGTCCCAATCCCGTTTGAGTCAGCTATACCATCTATAGCTCCTGAAGTAAGACTCCCACCTGCTGTAGCCCAATCGAGAAAGGAACCAATGACAAGCAATACAGATCCGACGACCCCTAGAGATCCTGAAAACAAATCCGGAGGAAAGGTTGACCTGACAGGCTGATGAACAGTGGTTGAAGCCCTTTCTGTAAGTGTCGTATATTTTGGATCACCATCATCACTGTCATTACTGCCGCCTATGACCAGAATGGGTTCCCCATCATCTGACTCCTCCCCCCATCCGTATGTTCGGGCAAAATACTCTGGAAGGTTTTCTTCATCTTCCTCTTTCGACCTCGGTGGAGACTCAAGAGGCTCTTTCCGAGTTCGCTCTTCGTCTTCGCTAGGCGAGACATGACCCGGATACCATCGTCCATCCTTATCTTGCCACCAGTCAGGCCCACGCGGAACATCACTCATATCAGAAGAATAGTTCGACTCAAGTCACATCGCATGAATCTTATTTGTGTTTGAGCGCCGGGCGGGATTTGAACCCGCGATTGTACGGCTTTGCAGGCCGCTCCCTTAGGCCACTCGGGCACCGACGCTTGTCCGGCACAAACGTGCCTTCAACAAATAGTACCCTACTCCGATCAAGTACTAATCATCTACAGAGTGTTAGATTTCTGAGCGGATGACCGGCCTCGAACCGGCGACCTCAACCTTGGCAAGGTTGCGCTCTACCAACTGAGCTACATCCGCAGAGACTCAAGTATACGAAGTAGACGAAGAAATAGGCAATCAGAGGCGAAGGGAAACACTATGCCCCTTTGCATTCAAAGCTTTCAATGCTTTTTTCTAGCTCCGAAGGTCTATCTCAAGGGTAAGGACCCCATCGACAAGGGAACCTTTCGCATCTCCAATAATTGCATAATCCATATAATCTTGCTGCGCTTGCTCAATGAAGAGTTGTCGCTCTTCACCACCCACAGGAGGGAGATCCCTTTTTTTGACTGCTGCTGCCCTAGCTTTAAACCGTTGCAACATCGCTTCAATATCAAGTTCGTTTTCCATGCATTTAGCATAGAGCAAGATATCTGTAAGTCTACAGAACCAGAAACTTCACTAGTCTATGAGCCAGAACTTCGATCTAACCGCTTACCTTCACCCCGAGTGAATACTTTAAAGAAACTTCGTTTCTTCAATGCGTCTTCGCCATATTCCTCAACAAATCGCTCTCGCGCCCACTGCCCCGTCTTACGCCAGTAGTAACACAAACCAATTAAACCCACCACAGCAATTACAATCAAGGCGACCACCGCCCTCCTCACTTCAAATGACGAGGTGATTAGCTGTGAGGTTTCATTCTCCCCCGGAACATACTCTTTATTGGACTCTGTTATTTGCGCAAACGCTAAATCCATTTCTTGAATCAGAAAAACAAGACTCAGAACGAGAGCACTTACGCACATACCGGCTTTCTTCATCCCCGCTCTACCCTTTCTGATGCTCAGGACAAGAATAGGTTGTTCTCCCCCCTACTTTGTATCTTTCCAAGGGAATTCCATCCTTCGGACACAATCCTCCCCCTACCCTGTGATCTTGAAGGATACCCATATGAGACCCACCTAAAGACGTCAGTTCAGTGATTACCTTGGAAAAACATTTGAAGAAAGTCCGAATTTCTGCAGCCGTCAAAGAATTCGAAGGCCTGCGGGGGTCGATAGACGAACGCCAGAGAATTTCATCCGCCAGTAGATTCCCCAACCCTGCGACCCTACTCTGGTCCATTAACCTAGCTTTAACAGGACGCGCTGATCCCAAAAGTACATTAGTTAGCTCATCCTCTGTGATCGCATACAAATCATGCCCAAGCAAACTAAGGTCAGGATTTAGCTCTACACCACCTAGCCGGCGCGGATCTCGGATACGCATACTTCCACCGTCTGCAAAATTCACAACAAAACGGTCCCACGAAGGTTCGTCTCGTGTACTGGAATATTCCAAATATTCAATAGGGGCTACCCCGTCAACAATAATTCGTCCTGTCATACCAAACCGGAAACCTAGAATATCTCCATTGTCAATCTCAAGATAGAGCAGCTTGCCGAGTCGCATAGCAAGCAAGAATTCACTTCCAACTAAAGCCTCTTCAAGATTCCGAGGAGATGTTTCACCCTTCAGATAGTGCAAGTCGTCGGCAATTACCGAGGAAATCAAGCGAGAAAGACCTGACTCTGCTCCTCTTCGATAATACTCGACTTCTATTCCCTCAGGCATAGCCTCTCTCAGTTAGAAGTCAATTAGCTTTGCAGAAGGGAACGGAGAACTTCTCCGATACCTTTTGCAGCCAGAAGAAATCCATCGTGCCCATTGGAGTCTTCAATCTCAACATAACTACACTCACCACCCGCTCCATGAATTAATCGATGGATTTCCACCTGCTGATGAGGTGGATACAAAGAATCTGTACTGATACTCGCTGTTGATACAGTAGCAGTGATTCTTTTGACAGCTTCTTCCATAGATATACGACCCCGAGATAAGTCATGAGTGTCCATAGCTCGATTAAGAACGAGATACGAATTCGCGTCAAACCGTCGAACCAATTTCTCACCGTGATAATCCAGATAAGATTCAACTTGAAAGCGATCCCATAGCCCAAATAGTGAATCCTTTTCTACTAGCGACCTTCCGAAACGATCTTGAAAACTTTCATCACTTCGGTAATGAATCTGAGCGATGGCTCGTGCTATGGCTAGGCCGGCATATGGGCCATCTCCTATTTCAGCATCGTAGTAGTCTCCCCCTCTCCACCTAGGATCTAATGCTAGTGCTGATCTTCCTACAGCGCTCCAAGCGATCTGCTGTGAACTAGCTGCCAAAGCTGTTGCTATTGGGGCAATGCGATGAACACGTTCGGGGAACATAGCTCCCCATTCAAGAACCTGCATACCACCCATCGATCCTCCTATAACAGCGTGCCAGCGGCGCACTCCTAGATGATCTGCAACTTTTGCTTGTGCTCGGACGATGTCACGAATCGTTATCTCAGGGAAACGCGACCCATATGGGCGCCCAACTGAAGGATCAATTGAAGATGGGCCTGTACTTCCCTGACAGCCACCAAGGACATTAATACAGACAACGAAATACTCATTGGTATCTACTGCTTTCCCTGGGCCAATTACATCATCCCACCAACCTTTCGTAGGGTGGGCAGTATTGCTTTCTCCTATTACATGCGAATCTCCGGTTAGTGCATGGCATACAAGCACAGCATTAGAAGCGTCACTGTTGAGCTTTCCCCATGTTTCATACGCCTGCACAACTTCGGCCAGACTTCCTCCGGGTTCAAGTGCAAATGGGTAACCATCAGTTATGGTCAGAAATCTACGGTGGCCCACTGGGTCTCCAGGGAACCAAGCACCAGAAACCGGAAGGTCAGAGGTGTAGTTCCGCGGGTGCGCGGGAATAGCATCCAAGGACCCTTCGCTAGATCCTTGGCCTCCTTCAATAATACCTAACCTTGGCCCTTTAGATTTTGATCGTCTCACCAGTTCCATTTTATCTCTCCTCGAAATAGACACCCTGATGTAAGTGATGAGATATTTTTGTATTTCTCGGCACTTTGTTGCTTAGCCATTGACTAAACCGCATCCCAACCCTCCGGTTAGAGGCACCTTGGGTGTCAATCCCAGGTTGCCGTGTTCGAGTAACGAACCTCTCTTGATGTATTGCCAGTGAACCAGAATTTGATGCAAACTCCAACATTTAGCTCAAAATGTTAGCGCCATGACGGCAGCCGATGAAGCCACCATTCAAAAACATCTTCGTTCAAATCATATGCTTTTGAGGTCTCTTGCCCCAGTTTATAGAGACACGATTTCCATTTTGATTCTGAACTAGCCAAATATGCCTGCTTCGCATATTCTGCTCCTTGATCCCATTCGTGAATTCTCTCTGGAAGCGGTATCTGACTAATTTGAGTAGCTGACAACTTTAAGGTGTCCGATGACAGAGCAGCCCCTGCTGCTCTCGCAAAAGCCTTAGCACTAGCCGCTGGAGAACTGAGCGCCGCAGCAATAAGCCAAACATCTCCATAGTCGCACTCTACTGAGATTACTGGCGTCGATGGAATAAGCAATCCTTCAGGGTCAGGGAGTACTTCAAGCACTTTGGTTTGAGTCGCAACTAAAATCTTTGGCCTCAATCGATCTTTAACCCAATGAAAGAGCTCCAAGTTGCCTTTCTCCAATGCATCTAAATCGACTACCGGCTCAGTCCAGCTTTGATTCGCATATCGAAAACTTCCCTTGCCCCACCGATTACGGAATGGGTCTATCATCCCTACCGTAATGAGCGGGGCCCATTCTCCCTTACAGAGATACTTCTCGGATACATAATCTTGAAGCCCATAGAATTGGTCTCGAAATCCCGCAGTCGAAGAACACATATCACTAAGTTCTGGCCCCTGAAGGTCGACATCTGGAACCCCACTTACTGCAGAAATGATTTCCGTCCAATTGTCTCCCTTGTTTCTAACCAGAGAGTCCCTTTCCTCTATTTCAGGACCTTCCCATAGCCTCACCTCAGATCTGCCATTCGTGAAACCCAGAACCGGCGCGCAGACATGCACACCGGCTTCGAATATGCCTGACCCTCCTAACCACATACCCAAAAGGTTCATTTGTTTTTCGAGGTCTTCACGTATCGGGTAGGAGTCTGACGCGGAAAGAAAGGACTGAGGTTGAATCATAAGCAGAATTCCCTTTTCTCCTAGCATTGAAGCTCCAACAAGTAGAAAAAAACCTGCTGTGTCCGCATATGGGCCAGCAGAGGTCTTCCAACGTTCCCTGAGTCGATTTGTTAAGTCTAAGGTCCGGACTGTCTGATTCTGAAGCTGATTCTGAAAAGGAGGGTTCCCTATAACCGCAGAGAATCCGCTGCTAGGAGGTGATTCGAAAGCTTCAATACCTACCTCTAAAGAATCAGCTGCTACGAGATTTTCCCCAGTAAGAATCCAACTGTCATCAGATGCCCAGAGCGCTAAGACAGCTTTAGTGACTCGAACCGCATCTGGATCTATATCGACGCCCCACAGTAGGTCTTGAAGAATAACAGAAGAGGAGATACCAGACTTCCGAAAGACGTTGGCTGCTGCAAGTAAAAATGAGCCGCCACCGACAGAGGGGTCACAAATAGGCCCTGAAGGAGCTTGACTTAGTGCAAGGTCAGTAAGCCGCTGGGCGACTTTGATAGGAGTGTAATGGACACCGCTATTGCGACGAATTGAGGAATCTAAGCATTGTTCATAAACCGCCCCAACCAATTCAGGGGTATATTCGGCCCCTTCAGGAGCAAGAAGGTTTCCATAGGAAAGAAGGTCGGGTTCCGAGGAGTCCCGAGATAAACCTTTATAAGTGGCGACACCTCTTGCCACTGCTGCAGCTACTTCAATCGGACTGTGCCCATCCTGCAATGATTTTTGCAACCAATGAGCTATTACCGGATTCATCACGATCCACTCGAAAAATTCATACCTAAAAGTTTACGAGCGTTTCATGGTGAAAAAACTATAATGTTCACTAGTTTTCTGGTTCCCAATCTCCGAGATTGTGTAATCGCTGATCATTGGAAAACATTTCGACGACAGGAATATCAAGCCCTACACGCTTTTGGAGTCTCTTCACGATCAGCTCTTCATCCCAAAGCAATAAAGTCACCACAAGACCTTTTGTCCCAGCCCTAGCTGTCCTTCCGGAACGATGAAGGTACGTTTTATGATCGGGGGGAGGATCGTAATGTATAACTACTTCGACATCATCAACATGTATTCCTCTAGCCGCCACATCTGTAGCAACTAAGACGGGGAGATCTCCCTTTGCAAAGCGATCCAAAGCTTTCTCTCTCATATTCTGACGAAGGTCCCCGTGGATAGCTTGAGCTTTAACCCCCTCTTCTGTAAGTTTGCGAACGAGATGATCGCAACCTGCCTTAGTATTACTAAATACCAAAGTACGTGAGGTCGAACTTGCTATTGTCGCAGCGACTTTAACTTTGTCTCGCTCGTGGACATGCAAGAAGCGATGTGTCATCTCTTCGACGGTAATTTCTTTCGTCTCGACTTCATGCATGAAAGGGTCAGATTGATATCGCTGGATTAATGAGTTAACAGCCCCATCCAACGTTGCGCTAAACAGAAGGGTTTGGTGTCTACGTTCGACCTTTCTTAAAATCCATTCAACTTGGGGGAGGAAACCCATATCGGCCATGCGGTCAGCTTCATCAATTACAACCATCTCCAATCCCCCAACGGAAATTTCTTCTCGCTCTAGAAGGTCGATCATCCTTCCTGGCGTGGCAGCGATGACATCTAAGCCCTTCTTAATCGTTTTTATCTGAGTTTCAATATTCGCCCCTCCATAGATTGCAGCTATCTTTAGCCTGCGGATATCGGTAATAGGTTTAAGCTCATCGCTTACTTGGACTGCAAGCTCTCGAGTAGGCACAAGTATGAGGACTCTTGGCACCGGTAAACCAATCTCATCATTTAAATTAAGATTCTGAATCATAGGAATACCAAAAGCTAAAGTCTTCCCTGAACCTGTCTTTGCTTTCCCGCAGACGTCTCTACCGGAGAGGGCATCTGGAATGGTAAGAGTTTGTATAGGAAACGGTGATGCAATTCCTCTCTGAGAAAGGACGTCACAAATATCTGAGTCAACCCCCAGATCACTCCATGTTTGGCCAGTCGACATAAGAACTCTTAAGAAATTTCAGGTGCGAGAGGCAACTGGTGCCGCTTTACACAATATAAATGGTGAGGAGAGGGAAGATGCACAGGATCTAGAATACATCTTCTGGCACTTTGAATGGGTATGTTAGGAAATACCTCGACTCTAATCAGCCAATGCAAGACGAACCAGTTCTATGGGTTCTTTGAATCCTTTAATTTTGTGTTTACCAATAGGGCTAGACGGAGTGTTAACCATCAGTGAAGTAATCATTGAGCTTGTAGCAAGAACTTCTCCAGGTCCGGCTCGGTCACATAATCGAGATGCCATGTTGACCGCATGCCCAAGGTAGTCCTCTCCATCTACAAGCAACACAGGTCCAGAAGCTAGACCTGCACGTAGCTCTAAGGGAGCATCAGACTGGGCCAAGGACTCTAACATTTCCATAATCGCTTCAGTTGCAGTTTCGGGCTCGACAGCTACCAGCATGGCTCCGTCACCCAGCCATTTTGCAATCCGTATCCCCTTTCGAGAAGCTATGGTTCGAACGAGAAATCGAAAGTCATTAAGAACTTCCACAGCAGCCTTATCTCCCCACCGGTCTGTAAAGGTCGTAAATCCGGAAAGGTCTACAAATGCAAAAGTTCGCTCAAATCTATCCTCGTATGGATTCTCTTCAATCATTTTTCTTCCAAGCCTTAACAACGAAGCTACCCTCATAGCATTTGTTGTGCTGAGATTTCTTTGGATAAATTGAACTAATTCGGCTACTCGTCATCAAATTGGCCCTCTTCGGGCCCAAACTGAGTTTTATTTTGACTTTTCTCAGTAATGAGGTCGATGCTGCGCCCTTTACATTCCACCTTAAAGAGAATACCCAGACTTAAAAGAAGGAGGAAGGAAAACACCCACACATTTATACGAAGTCCTGCGATCTGTGTCGCTTGATCAATGCGAAGGGCTTCAACCCAAATACGCCCAATGGAATAAAGGGAGAAATAGACAACGAATAGCATCCCTTTGGACAGTTTCTTCATCCGATCAATTTTGACCAATGCCAATACAACCATAAGATTCCAAATTGATTCATAGAGAAAGGTCGGGTGGAAGGTCGATTGTTCGATGTACTGAGCGGGACGATTCTCGGGATCTATTTCTAACGCCCACGGAAGGTCTGATGGTCGGCCGAAAAGCTCTTGATTAAACCAGTTCCCCCACCTTCCTATCATCTGTGCGAGAGGTATTGCCGGTGCAACTACATCCATAGCCGTTCGGAGATCCAAATTAGCTCTTTTGCAATAAATCATCGCAGCTAAATAGCCAACGATAACCCCGCCAAGAATACCTAAACCCCCCTTCCATATTTTGAATGCCTCCCCCCAATTTCCGCTGAACCTTCCCCAGTCAGTAATGACATGGTAAATACGGGCTCCGATGATTCCAGCGGGGACACCCCACATCGCTATGCCAGCAGCGTGATCAGCATTCAATGAACGCTCGGTAAATCTTTTTGCAGCGAGCCAAACCGCAGCGAGGACGCCAAGGGCAATCATCAAACCATAACCCCGAAGGGCGAGCGGCCCTAAGTCTAACGATCCTGAATTGGGACTAGGAATTGAACTAAACACAATCTTCCTTGAGTGATTACGGTACACCCGCAAGTAAAATCATTCTACATGCTTACGCACAACTACTATGCAGAATCTAGAAAGCGAGAACATGAATAGTTCAGAGAAAATTCAGAATCTCATATTCGAATACGCCAGGCGAATAGATAACGGTGACTTTGAAGGTATCGGAGAGTTGTTTAGCAGGGGGAAAATTATTATCGATAACACTAGGAGCATCGAAGGCGCCGAGGACGTTTGCGCAATGTATGTGGCGACGACGCGTAGATACGAAGATGGAACACCACGGACACACCACGTGACAACGAATATTGCAACCAATGTGATGAACGACTCAGCCGATTCATCATCGTACTTCACGGTCTTTCAGCAAACGGACGATTTCCCGCTGCAAGTGATTGTTACAGGCCAGTATTTCGATTCATTTCTTTTGCACGACGACGGATGGTGGTTTAGCAGTCGGCGAATGATTTTAAAACAGATAGGAGACGTAAGCCGCCATCTACTTATTGATCTTTAACTATTGTTAGCTGTACTGGCATTGCATTCCCTGTATTAATGGTATACATTAATACACATGTAGTGTTCCAGCTGAAAGGTGCAAGTTGTTCACAGGAATAATTGAAGAAGTCGGAAAAGTGCGGTCGATCTCCCCTAGCGGCTCTGGTTCGTCCTTGACTTTTTCAGCAAACAAAGTGTTGGAAGATATCGAGATTGGTTCTTCAATAGCTGTAAATGGATGTTGCCTCACCGCCATTAGTTTTGGAGAGGACTGGTGGACCACAGACGCGGTCCCAGAAACTATGGATAAGACCTCTTTAGGGTCATTAACTAAAGGTAATCCAGTAAACCTTGAACGGCCCCTTCAGACTTCGGGTCGCTTCGGTGGGCATATTGTTCAAGGCCATATTGATGGAACGACCAATATACAAAGTATCGACATGCAGGATGACCAGTCATACCGATTTGTTTTTGAGCTTAAAGCTGAATGGGAACAATATGTCTGCCATAAAGGCTCAATTGCAATTGACGGCATCAGTCTCACTGTCGCAGCAGTAGGCTCAAACAGTTTTGAGGTAGCAGTTATCCCGCACACATGGTCAGCCACAAATCTCGGAGCAAAAGTAGTTGGAGACGCCGTTAATATCGAAGTAGATATCCTCGCTAAGTATGTAGAACGCCAGCTTTCAGCAAAGAAGTAACGCAAATGGAAGTAGAGTAGATTACCGTGCCCGATTTAAACACAATCCGAGAAGCGATAGACGCCATAGCAGCAGGAAAGTTTGTTGTCGTAATAGACGACGAGGACCGAGAAAATGAAGGCGACCTAATCATTGCTGCTGAGACAATTACTCCTGAAAATATGGCGTTCATGGTTAAGCACACCAGTGGAGTCGTGTGTTGCCCAATTACCAATGAGCGCGCCGACGCACTACATCTTCCATTAATGGTAGCGAACAACACTGAGGCGATGGGCACGGCATTTACTATCTCTGTAGATGTGGCCGAAGGAACAACCACAGGGATATCTGCGAGTGATCGAGCCTTAACGTGTAGGGCTCTTGCAGATGACCAAATTAGCGCAAGTGGCTTTGCTAGACCTGGGCATGTTTTCCCACTTCGAGCGCGGGCTGGCGGAGTTCTCAAACGGGCGGGACATACCGAAGCAGCAGTAGACCTAGCGATAATGGCTGGGCTTTCACCTGCAGGAGTTATCTCGGAGATAGTGTCCGATGATGGAACCATGGCCCGACTACCTGAACTTCTAGAATTTTCCAAAACCTATGAAATCCCAATTATCTCAATAGCTGATCTAATTCGATACAGAAATCGCCATGAACGACTCGTTGAACGATTCTCCACTGCGCGAATTCCGACAAAATACGGTGAATTTACTGCACATATATACCGGAGTTCACTTGACAATATGGAACATCTTGCCTTTGTCAGCGAGAATTTTGATCCTAGCCAACCCCCATTGGTGCGTGTGCACTCAGAATGCCTAACAGGAGATGTTCTCGGTTCATTAAGGTGCGATTGCGGCTCACAACTTGATTTGGCGATGAAGCTCGCTAGTGAGTCTGGTAACGGTGCCATCGTCTATCTTAGAGGCCATGAAGGTCGTGGTATTGGACTAGGTCATAAGATGAGGGCCTATGCGCTTCAAGATGAAGGAATGGATACCGTTGATGCGAATGTAGCCTTGGGGTTTCCGGTTGATTCAAGAGAATATGGAATTGGAGCGCAAATAATTTCAGATCTTGGAATAACAAAAATGCGTCTTCTTACGAATAACCCGTCAAAATACGGTGGCCTTGAAGGTTACGATTTAGAAATCGTTGAACGAGTTCCGCTTATTGGAGGAGCGAATACGGAGAATGTCCGCTACCTCCAAACGAAAGAGGACCGGATGGGTCACCTGCTCAATGTAGACGAAGGATCAGTCGTTGAGGAGCACGAGTGACCGCTGAAAAGGTGCACATAGGCGTCGTGGTAAGCAGGTTTAACGAAGAAATTTCTAACCGCTTGCTAGAGGGTGCACAAAATTACTTAAGAAATGTCTCTGATTATGAGGTGGAAATAACCGTCCATTGGGTCCCCGGAGCTTTTGAAATCCCTTTTGCCTGCCAAGAAATAATCACCAAGACAGACGTGGACGCGCTCATCACTCTAGGTTCTGTGGTTAAAGGTGGAACTCCTCACTTTGATTTTGTTGCGGGAGAATGCATAAGGGGAATTCGGAAAGTCAGCGTCTCGACTTCCACTCCAATTGGCCTTGGGGTACTGACTACTAATACCTATGAACAGGCTCTTGAAAGGTCAGATAAGAGCTACGTTGACCATGATGGATCTGCTGGAGACAAAGGTTCGTCAGCGGCAGAAGCCGCAATAGCTATGGTGCGCCTAATTCGGTCATTAACTAGCCAAAATTAGGATTGCTGCAGAGTTCTCTGCGAAGACAACTGACCTATCGTTCAGGACTACCTCTCCCACGTGAAACGCTAATTCCCATTGCCCGTTGGGAAGCGAGAGAATTTGGCCGGATACGCCAACATTTAATGCACTAATCAACCCACCGCGGCTGAAACTAATAACGTCACTGTCCCTTGCTGTGACCCAGCGCAAAGGCGAGTCTAGCTCAAGATTATCTTTGCGGATTTGAAGAAGCGTTTGGTATTGCATCAGCCAAGACCCTTGTGTCTTCTGCTGGTATTCCACAGTGTCCTTTTCGGATCGATTTCCAATTGGTATCCATGGCGTTCCGTGAGTAAATCCAAATCCGGAACTGCTGTCCCATGGTATTGGAGTTCTAGCCCCATCTCGACCATCCGTCTCAACCGCGTTTCTAGTCGCTACTGGGTCAGCTAGCTCCTCTAGTTCTAATTCGATGCTCGGTAGCCCTAGTTCATCACCTTGAAAAATAACCGGTAAACCTGGGAGAAAAAACAACAATACAGAATACGCTAAAGCACGTTGTTTCCCTTCTTCTCCTCCGCCGAATCGAGTTGGAGCACGAGGATCATCATGGCTACTTAGCGCCCATGACAAGTCTTCTGGAGCAGCATCTAAGGCGTCTCTAAAGGTGTCCCACATTGATTGAGGGTCCCAAGGCACATGCATGGGCGCGAAGTAGAAAGCCCGATGCAGAGCATCTCCTGAACTGACATAGCGACTAACCCGATTTGGGTCATTGTCACGAAGATATACTTCTCCCAATAGAAGAGCGTCGTGAGGATCTACAAGATTTCTCCATCTCCTAAATATTTCTAAGTTTCCAGCTTGATCAAGATCGTAACGGTGGTCAAATGAAGCGAAAACTTGACGGGGACTCATGTTCTTATTTATCTGGAAGCGAATCGGGTTATCGGGCATTAGCATGTTTTTCGTAAGACCCTGTGCCACATCGATACGGAAGCCATCTACATCTCGCGAAAGCCAGAATTTGATAATCTCATCAAATTCTTGAATAACTCTAGGGTTATTCCAATTCAAATCAGGTTGTTCCGGTAGGAATAAATGAAGATAATACTGCCCTGACTCTTCGTCCAGTGTCCAAGCTGATCCGCCGAAATGAGAAACCCAATTATTCGGTGGCTTCCCATCTGTCGTAGGGTCTCTCCAGTGATAATAACCCCTATATTCATCATCCACTGATGACCTAGAGGACTCAAACCATGGATGTGCTGAAGAAGAGTGATTCGGCACAAGGTCAATTATGACTCGAAGACCTTGCTTATGTGCCTCTTGAATTAATTGATCGAAATCTTCAAAACTTCCAAAGAGAGAGTCAATCCCACAGTAATCACTCACATCGTAACCAAAGTCAGCCATTGGCGAAGGATAAAACGGTGTGATCCAAACTAAATCAATGCCCAACCAAGAGAGGTATTCCAACTTTCCAGTAATACCAGGAAGATCTCCGACACCATCTCCGTCACTGTCAGCAAATGAACGTATGTAGATTTCGTAACCTACGCTCCCATCCCACCAGCCCGCATTTCCCTTTTTAATCACGCCCTCCATGATTCCCTCCCCAAAGCCCAAATCCCATGTGGTTCACTGGGGAAATGGGAGAGGGTTTTCGTATCGATCAAAGTAAACCCTAATCGTTGAGCCACAGATTGAGACCTATGATTATCTAAGAGAATAGTGCTATAAAGACGTTTCTCGCCGAGTTCTTCGAATCCATACCGCACGGCTTCCGCTCCTGCCTCTGTAGCATATCCCAGCCCCCACCAATCTGGGTGAAGCGCCCAACCTACTTCCACCCCTGGCCAGTCATGACGTTCGGGGTTATGCAAACCTGCCCTCCCGAGAAACCTTCCAGAAGCCTTCTCTTCTAACGCCCAGTTACCGGTTCCTCGTAGTTCCCACTGGCCAAGCCACCAAGCCATTTCAAGCCAAACTTCAGATATTCCACTCTCATCGGGAATGCGAAGACTTTCACGTAGTTCAGGAGTGTCCATCATCTTAAAATAACTGTTCAGATCTTCATCACAAAACGGTCGCAGAATCAACCGTTTCGTCTCTAACGTGGGGCAGGCAGTCATATCTTTTCCCTGCTATATGAAAATTAGCCCACGAAATCTATAACTGCTCTGACTACTTCACCGTTTTTCATCGCAGCAAAGCCATCATTAATCTCGTCGAGCGTGATAGTTCGGGATACCATTTCATCCAATTTGAGGCGGCCACCAAGATACAGATCACATAGATGCGGCATATCAACTTTGAAGTTGTTAGATCCCATCATTGATCCCTGCAGTTTCTTCGAACCTAGAAATAAGTCCGCTCCAGGAACTTCAATATTCTCTCCCAGCGGAACCATTCCGATAATTGTTGCAGCGCCACCCTGACGTATCATCCCGAAAGACTGCTCGGCTGTTTGTTTAAGCCCTATACATTCAAAACTGTAATCCACTCCACCGCCAGTGAGTTCATGGACTTGCAGGACTGGGTCACCATCGTTTGGATTAACGGTATGGGTTGCCCCCAGTTGCACAGCCCATTCAAGCTTCTGAGGCTCTAAATCAACAGCGATAATCTGACGCGCTCCGGCTAGGTGAGCTCCTTGGATAGCTGATATTCCTACCCCACCACAACCAACAACAGCGACGGTAGAACCGGGCTTAACCTCGGCTGTCCTGAAAACAGCTCCTACGCCGGTCGTAACCCCACACCCAATCAAAGCTGCACGATCCAATGGCATATCTTTACTGATCTTGACTACCCCATTTTGATGAACGAGCATTTCCTCACCAAAGGAACCTAAACCAGTAAATTGATTTACAGCTGCTCCTTCGCTATCAACAAGTCGAGGTGGCTCTTCCATAGGGCGGCCAGAGATTTCCTGACGCTGCGAACAGATGTAGCTGTGCCCTGTTAAACACCGATCACAATGTCCACAGAAAATCGAGAGGCAGCTAATTACGTGATCACCAACCTCAATTCCTACTACATCCTCTCCAACATCTTGAACTATTCCTGCAGCTTCGTGACCGAGAAGCATCGGGTACATGGCAAGGTGTGACCAACTTCCATCAATAAAATGCAAATCGCTATGGCAAAGTCCAGATGCAACGGTCTGTACAAGCACCTCATTTCTTTGGGGCTTATCTATCGATAATTCTTCTACGTTTAAGGACCCGCTACTATCTCGCAATACTGCCGCGCGCATTTATCCCACACTCCTTTTTCGGTTTTCTGGAACTCTACCCCATCTTTTAGTGAAGCGACAGCGAGCATGAGCACTTGCCGCTGAAGCCTGATGATCTTAGCGGTTCACAGTCCCTAAAATACGTTCAATAATCGTTTCGACAATATCAATACTGGTAGCAAAATTAAGGCGGGCAAAAGACCCGCACTGTTTCCCGAATTTATCTCCGGGCTCAAGAGCTATTTTCGCTTTATGAAGCAACTGCTTAGACGGGTTGTCTGAAAGGTTCGTTTCCGAGAAGTCAAGCCATGCCAGATATGTAGCTTCAGGTAAATGCATCGTGAGCCCTGAAGAATGTTCATCTATTCGGCTGTGAACGTAATTCCTATTATGCTCGATTTGTTCTTTCACCCTCCGTAACCATGGCTTACCTTGCGTCCACGCAGCAACTGTTGCAGCTGAACCAAAAGAGCTCGGTAAACCGAAATAATGGTCAGGGTACTTCTGCAATTCAGACCGTGTTGCAGGAGAACCTATGTGGGCCACGCAACTTCTAGCTCCTGCTAGATTAAATGCTTTACTAGCAGAGCCGATAGTAACCGTTCTTTCAAGTAAACCCTCATGGCTGGGGGAAAGAGGTAAGTGCCTATTCCCATCGAATACCAGATCAGCCCAAATTTCGTCACTTATCACTACAAGATCGTACTCAACTACAATTTCTGCAAAGACGGTTAGTTCCTCTTGGGTATACACATGGCCGGTTGGATTATGCGGCTGGCAGAAAAGCACAACACGCGTCGTAGAATCGAGCGCTGCTTTGAACGTTTCGGGGTTAAATTTCCAATCAGGCCCTTGCAATTCAACATCAACGACCCTCCTTCCAGCTTGTTCAATGGCGGTCCGAAATGGCATATAAATCGGAGAGAAAAGAACTACTCCATCACCTGGTTCCGAATGCAACACCATTACTGCCTCCAAAGCATGCATAGAGGAAGTAAATACCTGGCACTCATCAGAAGGTGGACGCCAGCCATGCGAGCTCTCAATCCAATCGCACCAAACTGGTATAAGTTGGTCAATATCGTGGTATCTATATCCGAAATCCCCCAAATCCACCATCTCCTGAATCGCAGAGATAACTTCAGAACAAGGCAAGAAATCCATATCAGCCACCCATGCTGGAATCACTTCAGGGCCGTACTTCGACCATTTCAACCCCTTTAAAGACCGAAGTCTCTCCTGATCAATGTCCATAATTCATACAACGAAACTCGAAAACCGATTCACTATCCCATGTGATCAGACACAGGAAAATAGGGACACCAAGCATCAGCTACAACCGCTTGTGTTCCCACAGCTCTGACATGTATAACAGCTTCCAGATCGTCCCATTTGTACACCACATTGCATACAAAATGGGGCATCTACCTTGAATGGTGCTTGAAACTCCTTACCTTCGACAAAGCCATCACCGGAAGGTGGATCAGGATTAATGTCAACCCCTTGAACAGTATCGACAGCAGCCTCTTCGATCCCCGGAAGTGTTGGCTGAATTCTCTCGCCTGTCGTGAAGATATTCATCTGAGCCCGTTGTTCGGGTGAAAGATACTCCACCGATAAACGTTTGAACAGGTAGTCGATTAGGCTCGAGGCAATCCGAAGGTCAGGATCATCGGTAATGCCGGCTGGCTCAAACCTCATACCAACAAACGCCCGAGCGTAAGCATCCAAAGGAACACCATATTGGAGGCCGTAACTTATCGCCATAGCAAAAGCATCCATAATCCCAGCCAGCGTGCTCCCTTGTTTACTTACGCGAATAAAGATCTCTCCCGGTCGGCCATCCTCGTACTCGCCTACTGTCACGAAGCCTTTACAATCAGCCACCCGAAATTCGAACGTTCTACTGGACCGAGACCTCGGCAACCTTTCGCGCTGAGGGTGCCCTAAGGAAGAAACCACCGACTCTGCAGCACCGACAAGAGAGGAAGACGTTTTTTCCATATCAGCAGACAGCGGTTGCGCAACCTTACAATTGTCCCGATACACCGCCAATGCCTTTACACCAAGCTTCCAAGCATCCATATACAGTGCTTCAATATCCTCCACTGAAGCATCATGAGTGAGGTTGGCAGTTTTTGAGATAGCACCGGAAAGGAAAGGTTGAACAGCCGCCATCATCTTGACGTGCCCATGAGGCTTAATCACATGATCTCCCATCGAACAGGCGAACACATCTAGGTGCTCTTCTTTCAGATGTGGAGCTTCCTTCGCATTCCCACAGTCATCGATATGTGAAAGAATTTCTTCTCGTTGCTCCAAACTGTAACCCAAATTTTCTAGAGCACGAACGACCGTCTGATTCACTATGGACAACGTACCTCCGCCGACCAATGTCTTTGTCTTCTTAAGTGCAAGTTCTGGTTCAACTCCAGTAGTATCGCAGTCCATCATAAAGCTAATGGTCCCTGTCGGAGCGAGAACAGTTACCTGGGCGTTTCTGACGCCGTCATGCCCAGCGAAACGCAGAACGTTCTCCCAAACTTCAACTGCGGCGGCGGTCAAAGCAGCAGGAACCACTTCGCTAGCTTGGATTTGAGTTACCGCATCACGGTGCATTTCAAATACAGAAAGCATCGCCTCTCTGTTAAGTTCAAACCCTTCAAATGAACCTAATCTTGCAGCTATCTGGACAGAGGTCCGATACGCTTCCCCAGTCATCACTGCAGTAATGGTGGCAGCAAAACTCCGCGCTTCATCAGAGTCATATGAGATACCAAGCGCCATTAAAAGCGCCCCCAAATTTGTATAACCGAGGCCTAGTTGCCGGAATCTCCCTGCATTATCTCTAATTTTTTCAGTCGGATAATGAGAGTGAGAAACAAGCATCTCTTGGGCACTGATCATTAACCGAACAGCGTGACGAAAACCATCAACGTCAAAATCAGCGTCTTCATTCAAAAAGGAAAGCAGATTAAGAGAACTTAAGTTGCAAGCAGAATCATCCAAATGCATATATTCGCTACATGGATTGCTCCCATTAATTCGCCCACTTATAGGAGTGGTATGCCATTTATTAATCGTCGAATCGAACTGGACTCCAGGGTCAGCACACTTCCAAGCAGCATCTGCTATCTTTCGGAATAACTCACGCGCAGATACTGTTTTAGTTACCTCACCTGTAGTTCGAGCAACTAGTTCCCAATCTAAATCCCTCTCAACTGCTTCCATAAATTCATCACTGACACGAACTGAATTATTAGCATTCTGATACTGCAGAGAAAATAAATCTCTACCATCGAGCCCAACATCAAAGCCTGCAGCTCGGAGGACACGAGCTTTCTCCTCTTCTCTTACCTTCGAGTCTATAAACTCCTCCACATCGGGATGATCTACATCTAGAATCACCATCTTCGCAGCACGTCGTGTTTTCCCACCAGATTTGATTGTCCCAGCGCTTGCATCAGCCCCGCGCATAAAACTGACTGGGCCACTAGGTGTGCCTCCACCAGCTATCCTTTCAGTACTTCCACGTACCCTGCTGAGATTGACTCCTGCTCCGGAACCTCCTTTAAATATCCTTCCTTCATCCACATACCACTGGAGAATTGAATCCATGGTGTCATCGACGGACAGAATAAAACACGCCGAACTTTGCTGTGGAGTATCAGGGACACCGATATTGAACCAAACCGGTGAATTAAACGATGCATATTGATTAACAAGAAGGTACTTAAGCTCATCAACAAAAACTTCTCGCTCTTCATCATTAGCAAAGTAATTGCCCTCCTTTCCCCATTGGGAAATTTGATGGACAACACGATCGATCAAATCTTTGAGTGAAGATTCACGCTCCGGAGTTCCATTCTCACCTCGGAAATATTTTTGCGACACTATGTTACTAGCGGTGGCTGACCACCCAGAAGGAAACTCGACATTATCTTGCTGAAAGGCAATCGAACCATCAGACCAGTTCATAATGAGCGCTTCACGAAGCTCCCAATCAATCTCCGCATAGGGAGAACTATCCCCTGAAGTCCTTCTCCTGCTAAACCCTATCGATGGAATTTGATTCTCTTCATTCATAAACGACCTCAATCACCTTCATTCAGTGGCTAGTAACCCCAGCAAGATATTCTGTGACCTACCTGCATCAAGCGACCTTTGACTCTAAAACAGCCGGACAGCTCTTCATCCAGCACATCCATCAAACTACATTGAGACCCTTGTGGATTGCTATGGGAAGGATTGTGGATTTCTTTGTGGATTAATTCCTAATTTTCCCCAATATAAACAGATACCTTATTGGTATGGAGACTGATATCGATTCGCTTCTCGAAGCCTACATTTCTGACCTTAGACCTAAAACGCCTGGTTCACCGTGGGTAATGCTAAACATGATTTCCTCCAAAAATGGATTAGCTACCCTTGATGGAAAGTCGGGCCCATTAGGTGGGGCTGCGGATAAAGCCCTATTTCGCACACTTCGAGGATTGGCAGACGTTATTTTGGTCGCCGCTGGAACAGTAAGGGCGGAAAATTACTCTGTGCCGGTTATCACTGAGCGAACATCCCTAATCCGCGCCTCTCAGAATAAGTCGCCCCTACCCTCACTAGCCATACTAACTAACAGCTTGAACCTCGACCCCGACTCATCGCTTTTCGCTAGCCCGCATTATCGACCAGTAATCCTAACATCGAGTGCTAGACCTAAAGAAAATATCCTGTCCATATTTCCAAACGCGGACATACTTCAAACGAAGGGAAGCCGCGTCAATCTCAACCAAGCACTATCTGATCTAGCAGTAACTTATGGTCCAGTGATCCTGGTTGAAGGAGGACCGAGCCTGAACCAGCAATTAGTAGATCTCGACCTATTTGATGAATTTTGTATAACTATTAGCCCTAGGAATTCTTCAGACGAACGATCTCAATTGGTTACAAGCGCTAGAAGCTACCAGCCAGGAAAAGTTTCTTTGGATCGCGAGCTTATAGTCGGTGATTTTGTTTTCCAAAGACTTTTACGAAATCGTCTTGATTAACTGAGGGTTATCATTCTCAGCCTCGCTTAAACCGTCGGCAGAGAATTTTAGCTACTAAGTATTAATCTTTGACCTACATAGATAGAACTACCACCATTTAAAGCTGCCAAACGATCAACAGTTTCTCTAGGGTCACCATCATTATCAATAGAGCTAGCGATTGACCATAAGGTATCGCCGGGAGCAACAATATAAATTTCACGAGGAGCAGAATTAGTAAGGTCCGCTCCAACTTGTTTCTCGCCAACCCCTACGACAAGGGAGATAGCTGTCCAAAAGATTGCTCCGACTATAACTAAAAGCAGGCCTACTAAGAAACGACGGCGAAAGTAGGTTGTTTGAGGTGTCGATAAGTTCTGGGCCTCAAGAGTGTGACGGCCTGTTTCCTGTGCTGCTGAGAAGCGAATGATCTCGTTTGTACTTAATTCATTAAGTACGGGGTTAAATTGAAGATTTTCATTCATATGAACATTCTCCCAGGAGGGTGTGACAATCGTTCCAGTCGACATTTCCAATAATTCCTTGTTATATACTTGACATCGAACAATTGTTCGGCGAACATAGGTTCTACGAACATTTGTTCCTAGAATCAATATATACGAACATATGTTCGATTACAACCATGTAATTTAATTTTCCTTTAAAAGCTCTAAATCTGGACCATGAGGAGACAAAATGTCTGATACTCCCCTTACAACCCGCCAATCACAAATCTTGGAATTCATAGATAGTACAATTCGCGATAAGGGGTACCCTCCAACAGTTCGTGAAATCGGACAAGCTGTTGGACTCAATTCCCCGTCAACAGTCCACAACCACTTGAACACTCTTCAAGACCGTGGGTATCTTCGCAGAGACCCAACAAAAAATCGTGCGATCGAAGTCCATTGGGACGCTGGTTCCGGTGCTGTTATTGATCGTCGACCGGTAACCCATGTGCCTCTTGTTGGCGATGTCGCAGCAGGAGCTGGAGTGCTTGCTGCCCAAAATGTGGAAGAAGTTATGCCTCTCCCCTCTGACCTCACTGGGGAAGGGGAGTTATTCATGTTGAGAGTTCGCGGTGATTCTATGATTGAGGCTGGAATTTTTGCTGGAGACTTTGTTGTTGCTCGAAAACAGGAAACAGCGGATTCAGGACAGATCGTTGTAGCTGGAATCCCTGGAGAGGAAGCAACAGTCAAAACCTTCAACCAAGAAGGAGACGACATTATTCTCGAGCCTGCAAATGCGACGATGACCCCGATGAGGTTTAAAGCAAATACTCATCCAGATGGCCAAGTTCAGATCTTTGGCAAAGTAGTGACTGTGCTCAGGAAGGTCTAAAGACCAGTTTCTATCAAGTTCTTCAGGACTAGATAGCAAGAATCCACGGCAGGTTTCGTGATTCTTTCTTCTTGAGTGTGCGCAAGAGTTGCGTCTCCGGGACCAAAATTAGCAGCAGGAATTCCTCGTTGATCAAAAAATGCGACATCAGTCCATCCAAGCTTCGCTCGTGCTTGAAGGTCGTGCTTCCCTATCATTGAGGCCAGCATTGGGTTAGATAGTCCAGGCTTCGCAGGAGGAGCTGAGTCCACCAAAATCAGTGAATCCTCCGGTGCAATAATGGAGGAGAAAAGACTCCGAATAAAATCTTCAGCTTCTTCAAGGTCTCTGTCTGGAGCCACTCTGTGGTTGAAAGTTAGCGCAACACTGTCAGGAACTACATTTCCAGCGACACCGCCTTCGATACGGACAGCTTGCAAAGCCTCATGGTACTCGCAACCTTCAATTACAGGCTTTCTCTCTTTATATTCATTAAGGACATTAAGTGCCTTATCCAATCGGTGAATTGCGTTGACACCCATCCAAGGCCTAGCGGTGTGAGCTCGCTCACCCTTCAATTCAAGAACGAACCGCATTGTTCCTTGACAACCTGCCTCAACCGTTCCGGACGTAGGTTCTCCCAGAAGAGCCAAATCAGCATCAAGGAGCTCAGGGGCAGCGTCAACAATATCTTTTAATCCGCTGTGTTCAGCTGCGACCTCTTCTCGGGCATAGAAAAGATACGTCATGTCAAAAGCCGGAGAAGGTATTGCTTCTGCTAGCGAAAGCATGACTGCTAGTCCCCCTTTCATATCTGCTGCCCCTAAACCCCATAGGGTCTCCCCTTCCAAACGAGGTTCCAAGTTGTTATTCGCTGGGACAGTATCGGTATGGCCACCTAGTAATAAACGTTGCCCCTTCTCCATGTTCGTCCTGGCTATCAAGTTGTCCCCAATTCGGGAGGTTTCTAACCAAGGAATCTGGTTCAATCTATCATGGAGAAAATCTACGATTGCTGCCTCTTCAAAACTGACGGAAGGGATTGCGACCAAAGTAGAAGTCATTTCAAAGGGGTTTGGTTCAGTCACTATTTTTCCTAATTGATACAAGTAGCAAGTTTTATCTTCGAATCGTTATGGTACAAGACATTTAAGGGAATGTTTCGCCATATAACCCCAATAGATCCTCAAGGAGATAATCGTTCGGAAATTAACTCAAGTTTTTCCAAAGGTTGCACAGCAGCAATTCGAATGTGGTTTGATGATCCGAAAAAAGTTCCAGGGGCCGCTAGGGCTCCCACTTCGGATGCTAAACGGTCAACCAGATCCCACGCATCAATTGACCCGCTATGAACCCAGAGGTAGAACGATCCCTGCGGCAACTCTGACTCAATATCCAAGGACTTGAGACATGACTGGAGAAACTCCAATCGATTCCTATATCTTAATTTCTGTTCTTCAACATGTTGATCGTCCGAGTACGCTATGGAAGCTGCAGCCTGCACTGGACCTGGAACCATCTTTCCAGAGTGCTTTCTAACTTCTTTGAGCCAATGCACTAAATCCTCATCGCCAGCATAAAACCCGACTCGGATCCCAGCAAGATTGGATCTCTTTGACAAAGAATGGACCGCGACCACGCCAGACAGCCCACTAGTCAGCACTGTACTAGGTTCACGCCCCCAAACAAATTCTGCATAACACTCGTCGCTAAAAATAGGAACATCGTGGCTTCGACCCCAATCGGCAATAGCATTTAAATCTGCTATGGCCCCTGTTGGGTTACTCGGATAGTTTACCCAGAGCATCAGGGAGCGCTCAATATCATCGGGTTCCAATTCTTCAAGTATCAACTGACCTTTTCCATCTACTTTTACAGGAACAGCTCTACATCCGGAAAGATGAGCCCCCATCGCATAAGACGGGTAGCTAATCTCTGGGTATAGGACTGTATCTTTGTCGGGAGTTCGAAGACGAAGGTAGGTCGGAGCTGAAACTACGAATTCTTTCGTGCCGATGCATGAAGCAATATGCCTTTCGAAATCAAGATCGACATCAAAACACCGCTTTACCCACTGCTGACAACTCTTTCGAAATTCTTGTGATCCAATCGAGGGAGGGTACCCTCGTTCACTCTCAGATTCAGTTAGGGAACGAATAGCTTCTTGTGGAGGAGGGTCACACGGTGTTCCAACTGAAAGATCAACGACTCCACCATCGTGTTGAGTAGCCTTGAGGCGATATGGATCAAGTAAATCATACGGGTACGGCGGCAATTCAAATCTCATCCCTTCCCCTTTCTAAAACTAAAAATGGAGCAAGACGGGATCTAGATGACGAGTCAAGTCTGGCCTGAATCAACATTCCATCCTCTGTCACATTCTCAGTGAGCACCTGTCCTTCTCGATGCACCTGAGCTAGAACTTCTCCCCTATCAAATGGAATCGCCAATTCAACTACATCCCAAACTACTCTGAGCTGATCGGCCACCGCTGAAAGGAGCTTGTCTATTCCTGCTCCAGTGTAAGAAGAAATCGCAACTGAATCAGGGTAAAGCATGAGCAATTCAGAAGGATCAGATCTATCTGCTTTATTAAAAACAAGAATTTCTGGTATGTCACCTGCACCAATTTCTTCGAGGACACTTCGAACCGCTTTTATTTGGGTTTCAGGTGAAGCATGACTGCAGTCAACAATATGTAGAAGAAGATCGGCTTCAATCACTACATCCAAAGTAGTTTTAAAGGCCTCAATCAATTGGTGTGGGAGCTTTTGAACAAACCCCACAGTGTCGGTAACAAATATTGACTCTCCGCCCGGAAGCTGAATACGACGTGTCAACGGATCCAAAGTTGCGAATAGCCGATCTGCTACAACCGAATCTGAATCTGCAAGAAGATTCAGGAGAGTGGATTTTCCAGCATTGGTATAGCCCACTATCGCAACTGACTGATTGTAGGAACGTCGCCGTCTTTTTGATTGATTTCTCCTATGCGAACCAACTGCCCTTAGTTGGCGCTGCAATTTATGTACTCTGCGGACCAGACGACGGCGGTCTACCTCAAGTTTAGTTTCGCCTGGGCCACGTGTCCCTATCCCGCCTGCCTGCTGGCTATAGTTGCGGCCTTGACCCTTAAGCCGAGGAAGCCGGTACTGTAACTGCGCTAACTCCACTTGTGCTTTCCCTTCAGGAGTGCTGGCATTCTGGGCAAAAATATCGAGTATCACCGCTGTTCGATCCAATGCGGAACGGTGGAAAATCTTCTCAAGGTTAAACTGTTGCCCCGGTGTCAACTCATCGTTAAAAACCACCGTGTCGATATCCAGAGACTCTGCCATATCATATATTTCTCTAGCTTTACCTCTCCCTATATAAGTCGCTGGATCAGGGGAAGACCTTCTCTGAATCACAATCTCCACAACATCAGCACCGGCTGTATCTATCAGTCGGCAAAGTTCCTCTAGCTCAAGCTTGATTGATGCTTCATTTTTTCCTTCCTCCACGAAGCCCACCGCAATTATTCGCTCTCTAAATGACCTATCGATAAGGCCTCGCTCTTCTCCTCCAAGGTCGCCAAAACCTCCACGATGTGTTTCATCTCTGACTCCTGTTGTGTCATCACCCATGATCAGGAACCTCAAATTCTGTAACTCGAATTGACTCTCCAGTTAACAAAACTTTTCCGTTTGCTAATTGAACCTGCGCTACTCCCCCTGCCATCAACGCTTCCGATGATTCTTCAATCAGGCCCCAGCCATTTGCGACATACGCACAAGCCGACGCTCCGGTTCCACAGGCTGCAGTTACACCCGCACCACGTTCCCAAGTCAGCATTGAGAATGCTGTTCTACTCTCAGCTTTAAGAAAATGAACATTAATTCCCACTGGTTGCCAGAGGGATTCGATATGGGGTCCTGCTCCAGCTACATCTACGCCTTCCAGAGTTTCTACCTCTATCACAACGTGGGGATTTCCTATATCAGCTGTAGCCGCTTGAACTATTTCAATAGAGTCATGATTCAAGAAATCCAATAAAGGTAGATCAGGGCCATCGCGCACTGTCCCCATATCAACACTAATTTTTGCCACTTCGCCGTTAAGATTATCGAGATTAACGTTACGGACCCCCGAACCTGTCAAAATCTGCAACGATGTTTCTTCTGTTTTTGAAAAGATCTCTTGAGCTAAGCACCTAATCCCATTACCTGATATTTCTGCAGAACTTCCATCAGCGTTAAACAACGTCATGTGGATATCTATGCCACTCGAAGTGGAAGGAGTCCCAAAGATTAACCCATCTGCATCAAAGCCGTTTTCGGGATCACAGAACTTAAGTGCCAGCTCACTGCTTTCTTCAGGAACAGTATCCGCTATGGTTACAAGAAACTTATTTCCGAGTCCTTCGTACTTAACTAGTTGCATGTCGCCATTCTTTCATAAGAACAGGGAGCATCTCTAGCGGATTTCTCTCAATATCAAACCATTGGATACGTGGGTCTCTAATAAACCAGCGCTCTTGCCTCCGAGCAAATTTTCTTATCTGTCGCTTCGCAACATCGATAGCTTCATCGAGACTAAAGACTCCATCTAGGTGGTCTAGAAATTGACGGTACCCTAACGCCTGTCGTGCTGTACGAGACAACCCTTCAGAGTTCCTGTTTAATTCGCGAACCTCTTCGAGAAATCCCATTTCCATCTGCTTTTTGAAACGTTCGTCAATACGCCGATTAACCTCTTCCCTCTCCCACTTTGGGGCTACCATGCGAAATCTAGTAGGTCCATATTTTTGCATCCCCGGCCCATAGCTCGAAAATGGCCTTCCGCTTCCTAGAGTTACCTCTAATGCACGAAGGACCCTTCGCCGGTTTGTATTCTCCATACGATCTGCTGCAACTGGATCAAGTTGAGTTAAGAGTTTGTGTAGCTTTGTGGTATCCACTTCGCCACTTAGCTCCTTACCAACTGTTGGATACTGCTTTGGAATTTCAAAATTGTCTATGACAGCTCGAAGATGTAGCCCTGTTCCCCCCACAAGAAGGGGAACTGCTCCTCGGCCTTCAATTTCTTCGATAGCGTTTATTGCTTCGCTCTGGAATTCACTTAGAGAGTATTCAATACTTGGATCTACAAGATCTATCATATGGTGGGCTACTTCTATTTGATCTTGGACGGATGGTTTTGCAGTACCAATGTCCATCCCGCGATAGACCTGCATGGAATCAATGGAAACGATTTCAACATTGGGAATTTCTCGAGCCAATACCATAGCTATTGAAGATTTCCCTGATGCCGTTGTTCCGACTATCGAAAGAACCGGAGAGTCAGAAACAGGGTTCACACGGCTACCACGGGTATTCGGGTTTTACGAGCCGGCATAGTAATTACCTCATCAAAGTTCCCATTTAGATAATGAGGCGACGCAGAAGCAATTTCAACAATTGCTACCGAACCGATAGGAAGTTTTTTAGGAGAAATGAAATGGACTAACTTATTTTGTCTAGTTCTTCCTGTCGTTACGTTGGAATCTTTTTTACTCGGCCCTTCAACAATAACCTCTTCTCTTTTTCCTATACGGCTTTCATGCTTCCGAAGTCCAGATCGCAGTATGACTGCTCGTAACCGTTCATACCGCTGAGTTACGATTTCCGGATCACAAAAACTATCTACCATGTCCGCAGCTTCTGTTCCTGGCCTGGGAGAGAAAATGAACGTATACGCTCCATCAAATTCAGCTTCGGCAGCTAAGGAAAGTGTTTCTTCAAAGTCCTCTTCCGTTTCTCCAGGGAAGCCGACAATAATGTCAGTAGTTACTGCAAGGTCTGGAATAAGTTGCCGGGCTTCATTTAATCTTTCCAAGTATTTTGCCCTGTTGTATCCCCTATGCATTGCTGCAAGAATTCGGTCACTCCCAGATTGCAAAGGGAAATGTAAATGCTCACAAACTGCATCTGTAGTTGCCATTGCTTCGATAACTTCACGACGAAGGTCTTTCGGGTGAGGGCTCGTAAATCGTATACGCTGCACACCATCTATCGACCCAATTTCTCGAAGTAGGTCAGGGAAAAGAGTACGAGGGCGTCGCTTTACATCTTGGGCCCAGTGCTCTCCTGCAAGATAGCTATCTTTCAAGTCTGGGACCGAACTCCTAAGTTGAGTTGTAAGATCCCTCCCATAGCTGTTTACATTCTGTCCTAAAAGAGTTATTTCAATTACTCCTTCAGATATGACGCGTTTGGCTTCTTCAACAAGGTCTCCAAAAGGCCGACTAATCTCAGCTCCACGCACTTGTGGGACGATACAAAAAGCGCACGAATTATCGCATCCGCTTTGGATAGTCATCCAAGCAGCATGCTGCAACTCTCGGCGAACTGGAAAGGCAGAATCGAAGGAAACTTCTCCGCCTACATCCTCCTGATTGACAATTTCGACAATCGGACCTTCGCTTCTACTCAAATTTAGAAGGTCCGCTACACGGTTTAGGTTATGTGTACCAAAAACAACATCCACGTGCTTGGCCCTATCACGAATTAATTCCTGATCTTTTTGCGCTAGACAACCACCAACAAGAATCTTTAACTCTGGATTTTTTTCTTTTAGTTGCTTTAAATTCCCTAAGTGGCCATAGAACTTATTATCAGCGTTTTCTCGAATGCAACAGGTATTCAATACAATGACGTCAGCATCTGTTACCTGTTCCGTTCTTTTTAAACCGGAGCTTTCGAGAATTCCAGATATGCGTTCGGAGTCATGTTCGTTCATCTGACACCCAAAGGTCTGGATTATGTACTGATCATTCACCCTTATAGGGTAGAGGCAATCATTTCACCTAGCACCAATATTTACATTCATTGACTAATCTTCAATTGAAATTGGTTGATCATCGGCTTCTGTAAATTGATCTTCCTCAGCATCTGGATGGACAGTTTCCCAAATTCGATTTTGAATTTCCATCATAATTTCAGGGTTTTCACTCAGGAAAATTTTTGCTTTTTCTCTTCCTTGACCGAGCTGTTCACCTTCATAGGTATACCAAGCTCCAGATTTTTTCACTATGTCCATATCAACACCGGTATCAAGAAGTGAGCCTTCACGACTGATCCCTTTCCCATACATAATGTCAAATTCTGCTTGTCGGAATGGAGGGGCACATTTATTCTTAACAACCTTTACCCTGGTTCGATTCCCTACTACTTCAACTCCTGACTTCAGAGATTCTATTCGACGAATATCTAAGCGGACTGAGGAATAGAACTTAAGAGCGCGACCACCTGGCGTAGTTTCGGGAGATCCAAACATCACTCCGATTTTTTCTCGGAGTTGATTAATAAAAATACATATAGTTTTACTCTTGTTTAAATTACTTGTTAATTTCCGAAGAGCTTGTGACATAAGACGCGCTTGCAAACCTACATGACTCTGCCCCATCTCTCCTTCCAACTCAACACGTGGGGTAAGAGCTGCTACTGAGTCAATAACTATGACATCAATAGCTCCTGAGCGTACAAGTGTGTCAACAATTTCAAGAGCCTGTTCGCCATTATCAGGCTGTGAAATCAATAATTCATCTACGTCAACACCAATAGCTCTCGCATACACCGGATCCATAGCGTGTTCCGCGTCGATATATGCACAGATTCCTCCATTACGTTGTGCTTCAGCTACAACATGTGTTGCAAGAGTTGATTTTCCTGAAGACTCAGGTCCATAAATCTCCGTTATGCGTCCTCGCGGCAAACCGCCAACGCCAAGAGCTAGGTCAAGAGCTAAAGCTCCTGTGGGGACTGACTCAATCTGCATTGTAGTCTTTTCACCCATTTTCATTACGGCGCCTTCACCGAATTGTTTTTCAATTTGGCTTAACGCCATATCAAGTGCTTTATCTGATTCCATGCTTACCTCTTATCTAGTGGGGGTTATAAAGTAACTTCCTGCCTGAACTCACACTCACCATAAATCATTGGTGTGACATTATTATCTCGAATAACAATAGTGTAACTACGAACATTTGTTCGGTCAAGTATTTAGGCAAATTCTGCCATAAATGAACTGAAAACAAATGGGTACTAATCTAAAGAAAGAACGGAGGCAATATGAATAACCTAGGAGAGGAAAACGATGATCTCAGAAATCGTCTGACTGCCGACCAATACTACGTTACACAAGAAGCAGGGACAGAACCTGCCTTTAGCGGGTGCTACTGGGATACGAAAGAAGCAGGGACATATCACTGTATTGTCTGCGATACTGAACTCTTTTCAAGTGCTACGAAATTTGATTCTGGTACCGGATGGCCAAGCTTCTACGAGGCCACGACCTCTAAAAAAGTCCGTCGCGTGGAAGACCGCTCATATGGCATGGTCCGAACTGAAGCAATTTGTAATGCGTGTGGCGCCCACCTGGGACATATCTTTAACGACGGGCCCCCACCCACTGGAGAACGCTTCTGCATGAATTCGGCTTCACTTCGACTTCAACCAGATACAGATAGTTGATTAGTGCCCTCTTCACGTCTTAAATATCTTAGTATTTCCGTTCTCTTACTCACCTTACCCCTTCAGGCGTGTGCAAATAATACTTCAGAACCCCCCCTACTAAATACTGAGAATCCTCAAGAAGTATCAGAGGAGGCCACGGATGTTCCAGAAATAACAAAAACAGCGAGATTCATCACGGAAGATGGTGAGGAAATTTCAGGACTAGTCTATGGCCAAGGCGAAATCGGAATTGTTCTTGCGCATATGCGTGGACGCAACCAGTCCTCATGGAGAGAGTTCGCTATGAATGCAAGCGGTACCGGTTATGTGGTTCTTACGTTTGATTTCCGAGGCTATGGAGACTCAACCGGAGAAAAAGATAAACGAATGGATCGAGATCTGGAGGCAGCAGTTCGCTATATGTTCTTTGTGGAGAATGTTAGGAAAGTTGTCATCATTGGAGCCTCAATGGGTGGCACTGCCGCAATCACCATCGCAGATGAATACAACGTTGCTGCAGTTGCTGCTATCTCTCCTTCAACAACGTATGGAAGAATAGACGCACTTGAATCTGCTTCTACCATGAAGACCCCTCTTCTTCTGGTAGTAGCTGAAAACGACCCGCCTTTTAACGGGTACGTAAACAGTTTGCTAAATGCTGCTTCAACGACCAGGTACCTAGAAATGACAGGAAGCCAACATGGGACAAATCTATTCGCCGAACACAACGTTGAATTGACTGAACAACTCTTAGCCTTCGTCTACGCACAAACGCGTTAAGTTTCTTTTTCTAATCGGAGTCGAAGAGCATTTAGAACCGTAATTGTGGTGAATTGCCTTATTCTTTCTCGATCAAAGGGCCACTTAACCGTAGAAGATTTGACGACCCCACCAACCGAAGTAGCCATCCAAACCCGACCGACCTCCTCCTCAAGGGGTTCCGGCCCAGCTTCGCCCGTAACGGCCAAACCAACATCAGCATTTAAGGCCTTACAAGCACCCGTCGCCATGGCCTCCGCCGCCTCCTGTGAGACGCTGGGAATATCAGGGACCTCTAAAATGGAATTTTTTACATCTGTGGAATAGGCGACAATCGAGCCTTTAAAGATTTCACTAGCTCCGGGAACTGATGTTAATCGGCTTCCGATCAGCCCGCCTGTCAAAGATTCAGCTATTCCCAAGGTAAGACCTTTTTCCCTACAAAGATCCAAAATTACTTCTTCGATTGTTTGATCGTCATAAGAGAAAATAACTTCATCTCCAAGTATTGAGGCAACAATTTCTGCTTCGGCATTTAAGGCTTCTTCGACTTCCGGTTCTGTATCACCTTTCACCGTGAGGCGCACCTTAAGTCCTTCGATCCCACTTGCTAAGAATGCAATAGTTGCACCACCTACTCGGTCTAATCTCTCAATTTCGTTACCCAGTTTTTCTGCCAGTCCTGATTCCGAGTCACCCCAAGTCCTTAGGGTTTTTGAGCGGATAATGCTGCTGATACCTGCTTTTGTTCGTATATCAGGCAAAATTTCTTCGAGCACCATTTGCTTCATTTCCCATGGAACTCCGGGAACAGCGTAAAGGGTCTTTCCCTTAATTGGCGCTTTCAGCCCTGGGGCAGTTCCGGGCATTACAGATAATGCCTCAGCTCCTATGGGAACTTGAGCTTGCCTCAGATTATTGAGGGGCATTTCACGCCCCCTGTTCCCAAAAATCGCTGAAATTCTTTCGACAAGCCCGTCATCTGTAACTAGTTCAACCCCCATTACCTCAGCTATGACATCACGTGTCAAGTCGTCTTGAGTTGGGCCTAGGCCCCCACAGACAATTACGAAATCTGAGCGGTCTAAAGCTAGCTCTAATACACGTTTGATGCGCTCAGGGTTATCTCCGACTTTTGTCTGAAAGTAACTATCCACACCATTTAACGCAAGTTGCTCTCCGATCCAAGACGAATTTGTATCAACTATTTGCCCCAGTAATAGTTCAGTTCCAACAGCAACTACTTCACAGCTAAATCGTTCCATTTCCCGACTCTAATCTAGACAGTCACCTCTCACATCATCTAGCTCAATGAACTTCCTGAAGAAGAAGCGCTATAACCAGACCGAACATACTGCCACCCAGTAATTAATGTCATTACTACTGCGATCCAAAGCAATGCAATAATCAACCAGTCAACATTCTCAAAAGTAGGCATTACCGCAATCATTAGCGTTACACCCTGAGTAAAGGTCTTCCACTTAGCAAACTCGGTAGCTGGAATAACCAAGGATTTTCTTGCCAGCCAAAATCGATAACCAGAAATCCAAATTTCTCTTAGCACAATTAAAAGAACTGGAAGCCAATGAAACCTCCCAATTGACAAAAGCGAAAACATGCAACCGAGAACAACAACCTTATCTGCAAGCGGATCAAGAAAGGCCCCTGCCTTAGTTACGCTTCCAGTCGCACGAGCAAGCCGACCGTCGACAGCATCGCTAATTCCAAAAATTGCACCCAAAATAAACGCTGCCCAGGAAGTGCCCCCATTATCCTCAGCGTTCAGGATAATTATGAATAGTACTGGAGACGCAACAATCCTAGCAATGGTGATGACATTAGCTGGCGTAGCCAAACCAGACGCAGAGTAGGATTCTTGGTTTTCAGTCATCGCTTCCCCAATAATCAGAATCATGAACTTCAGCCTTTAGGTCTACACCTAAAGCTTCTCGTATAACTACCGTTTCAAAACTTCCGACTTTTAAGCTACCTGGAACATGAATCAACCCATCGATTTCAGGAGCTTCTCGGTGGCTTCTAGCTATTCCTTTGCTCTCAATAAGAACTGACATCCTACTCCCTATTTGGGAGTCTTGTTTTTTCTCAGTTATCCCATCCTGAAGGTCACCCAATTCTCTAAGACGCTCCATCACAAGAGCATCGGGGACCTCTCCGTCAAGAGTCTCTGCGTATGTTCCAGGCTCCTTCGAATAAGGGAAGAACCCACACCAGTCAATTTCGTTTTTCTCAAGGAAACGAATAAGTTCATCGTGATCCGCTTCAGTCTCTCCGGGATAACCAACAATAAAATTTGTCCGGAAAGTGGCATCAGGCCTGAGGTCTCTGATGCGATTGATTATTCCCGTGAACCTTTCTCCATCTCCCCATCTTCGCATTTTGCGCAACAGGGGCGCTGATACGTGTTGAAGGCTGAGATCGAAGTATGGGACCGGGCTGTTTGCGATAACTTCTACAAGCTCACCGGTCAGGCTAGAGGGATATAGATAAAGAAGACGAACCCAGGGAACTAGCTGGTTTATTTCCTTTACTAAATCAACGATACCTAAAGGACTATCATGCTGGTCTCTAGCCCAAGAAGCTAGGTCTTGTGCTACTAGAACCACTTCTTGCAGATCAAGAGATAAAACTTCTTCTCGGATATCAGCAATAGACCTAGACCGTTGTCGTCCACGGAAGGACGGGATTGCACAGAATCCGCAAAGCCTATCGCAACCTTCAGCAATTTTAATATAGGCCCATGGTTCTTCTCGTTTAGGGCGAGGTAAATTAAGTAGATCAAATTTTGAAACATCCGGTTTTGAAGAAATGCTTACAGGCACACCAAACCCTGCAACTGCATCCACATCATCTCTTAATGAGTGCGAAATTTCCTCTCCGTACCTTTCTGCCAAACACCCCGTGACAACCACCTGAACATCCTTAGACCGCATCTGACTGTACTCAAAGACCGTTTCGATACTTTCTTCTCTTGCTTGTTCGACGAAGGAACAGGTATTCACCACTATGAGATTCGCATCAGAGGGACTATCTGCTGGGCTCATACCATCCACTAGGAGGGTCCCAGCTAGCTTTTCACTGTCTACCTTGTTTTTTGGGCAGCCTAGAGTTTCGATCCAGAAGCTTTTCTTCACATCTTTAGCGTACCTTCCTGAGGTGTTCGATGCAGATATCAGATTGAACTCTGACAAGCCCTCTTATGTTCTATGTCCCGACCAGAATCATCCACACAATATATGCTGCAAGAAGGATTCCGGCCTCAGTGCGAACTATCTTTCGACCCGAAAGAATGAAGATAGCGCTCAACGCAACGGCAGCGAGGGTTAAAGTGGTGTCTAAAGTTCCAACAATAGAACCATCCTCACTTTTCCCAGGGGCGATAAGCCCAATAAAACCACCAATCCCAAATCCATTAAAAACATTGGACCCTAGTATGGTCCCGATAATCAGACCGTATTTTCCCTTTTTGGCTGCCACAGTGGAAGCTACAAGTTCGGGAAGAGAAGTCCCCACTGCAATTAAACTGATTCCGATAAATCCGCTTTTCACGCCCCATCGGTCAGCTAGATCTATTGCACCTTCAGTAACACCATAAGAAGCGACGACTACCCCAGCCAACGAAGCAATGAGCTTCGTTAATTCTTTCGTGAGACTGAATTTTGCTGCTACATGGCCTTCATTTCGCTGGAGTTTTGGATCAAGATCAGTTTCTTCGTCGGCCCCTTTTTTATACATTAGTGACAATGAAAGCAGCAGCAGCAGAATCATCACTACCCCTTCCCACCTGCTTATTCCACCGCGAATAAAGAAGATAAACGCGAGCGTAGATAGCAATGAGAGCGGAAGATAGAGGCTACGCCCGCTAGTTGAAATCGATGATTGGCTTATTAGAACTGCACCACCTACAACGAGAGAGAGATTAGCAACCATTGAGCCCACTACATTTCCTGTAGCTAAGTCGATATCATTTCGAACAGCAGAAGCTAGAGAAACTGCCAATTCTGGGAGGCTGGTACCGAAACCTACAACAATTGCGCCAATAACAGCTAATGAAACTCCCCAATGAAGCGCAAGATTACTCGAGGATTCAACAAGCACATTGGCGCTGAAAACCAAAACTGTAATGCCGGCAAAGACAAGCACTAATGAGAGGACCATAAGCTATAAGCTACCTTTTCAGGTCACGCTTCGGCGATTTCAGCAAGTTGTTCTTGTGTGACCAGAACTTCTCGAGGTTTTGAACCTTCACTGGGACCAACAATCCCTCTTTCTTCTAACATGTCCATTATCCTTCCGGCACGTGCAAAGCCAACACGTAATTTCCGTTGGAGCATGGAGGTAGATCCCAACTGCGACTCAACTACTAGATCTATAGCTTTAATTAAAAGCTCATCGTCTTCTGTATCACCAGTCCCACCTCCTGGAATCCCACCGCCGGTTGATGTAATTTGCTCTTCTGTAATAGAGGCCTCCTCATCTACCTCTGGGTCAATCTCGTCTTTCTTTAGTCTCTCAACTTGTTTGCGCCAGCCCTCTACGACTCGGCGAACTTCACCTTCACTTACCCAAGCGCCTTGAATTCTTTGCGCTGACGATGATTTAGGGTCGAGCAGGAGCATATCACCTTGACCAACAAGACGTTCGGCTCCACCTTGGTCAAGAATTACTCTACTGTCAGTTAAACTCGAAACAGCAAATGCGATTCGTGCAGGAATATTTGCTTTAATAACTCCTGTAATCACATTTGTTGAAGGCCGCTGTGTGGCAATTACTAGGTGTATACCAACAGCCCGAGCCTTCTGAGCTATACGACAAATAGAGTCCTCAACATCTCTAGGCGCCACCATCATAAGGTCTGAAAGCTCATCGACTACGACAAGGATATACGGAAGACGATCATAGGTCTTTGGGGTTCCGTCAGAATTAATTGCACTTGGTGGAGCTTCGATCGTTCCTTTGTCATACGCGGCGTTGTAACCACCTATATCTCGAAAACGAACTTCAGATAACAGTTCGTATCTTCGGTCCATCTCTCGGCACGCCCATTGAAGGGCATTGGCAGCCTTTTTCGGGTCGATAACGGGCTGAGTGAGTAGGTGCGGAACTCTTTCGTATTGCGTCATCTCGACCATCTTGGGGTCAATAAGGATCATCCGAACGGTTTCAGGTGTCGAGCGCATCAATACAGACGTAACGATGCTATTTATGCAAGAGCTTTTCCCTGCACCTGTTGCTCCAGCGAGAAGAATGTGGGGCATCTCAGACAGGTTCATGAGCATTGACTGGCCATTAATATCCCTACCGACTGCCACTTCTAATGGGTGTGTTGCTTTTCTAGCTTCTGGTGCGCTTAAAATATCCCCTAGAGCAACGACTTGCCTTTCGTTGTTCGGGACCTCAACTCCGATAGCTTGTCGACCTGGGATAGGTGCCAGAATCCTTACGTCAGCGGATGCCATGGCATATGCAATATCTTTGTTTAACGCAGTGACTTTCGATACTTTCACACCAGGCGCTAGCTCTAATTCATATCTGGTGACTGTAGGACCAACTACCATTCCTACCAGTCGAGTTTCTACTCCATGTGTCGCCAAAGCCCGTTCGAGTACGCGCCCTCTTTCTTCGACAAGAGCTTCGTTAACGTCTCTGGTTGTCGAGCGGTCAAGAACCTTTATCGAAGGCAATTTCCATGGTGATCCCTTTGCCCCAGGCCCAAGCTCGATCTCAAGTTGTTCTCCCGTTTTGATCTCCCCTGCTTTCTTGAAGCCTTTTCTCGCTTTCTCTGGCCCCTCAGAGGCATCATTCTTGGCGGAGTCATTTTCTGCTGCTTCCTCGTCATCTAGAGGAGTTTCAGCTTCTTCTGATGAGTCAGGTATGCCTTCCGGTGAAGGAACTCCGCCAGTTCGAGATTCGCCATCTATCAGAATTGCAGGTTGGCTGAGATCATCACGAAAGCTACCAACATCATCTTTGCTTTCTCCGAGGGCAAGGCGCATCGACTTCGATATGACCCTTCCAATTAGCTTAAGGAATCGCCAAATTTTTCCACCTGCTTCTCGAAATGTCACTCCAGTAGCCACAATGAGTCCGAATAGCCCTAAAGCAACCAACACGAGGGAGGCACCTAGTTGTTCAAAAGCCGCTCGTAGTGGAGTCCCGGTCAAATATCCAAGGACTCCACCCCTCTTTTTTAATTCGGAAAAATCTGATAGTCCGTAATTTGCCGCGTTGTCATAGAAATGCGATAGCCCACATATTGAAGCAAAGATGAACAACCCCCCAATGAGTATTCTCGCTGGCAAAGCTGAATCATCTCCCATTTCAGATTCATCATTTGGTGAATGAAATGAAAGTGCTAAGCCAGCAATTATGAGTGAAACTGGCGCAGCGTAACCCACAGACCCAAAGCAGGACAAGAAAATCCAAGGACCTAATATCTTCCCTACGATTCCTGCTAGATCAAAGTACAGTCCAAGTGTCGATAGCATGCCTATAACTAGGAACGCAAGGCCCAATATGTCTGATTTATGGCCTGAAAACGCTTTTTTCATAGTATTTCCTACGCCTTGTACTAACGGCGGCGAGGATTTCTTTGATGGTTGAGAATTCTTTGGTGGGGTTTTTTTCATTTCTTATAACTCTCTGCAAATTCTAATTCTTATGCTGAGAATTCTTTCAGGTTGGATTTCTATTAACGGTAACACTAACTATAGGGCATTTAGGGCTGTCCCATCAGCAACCTAAGCTAGGCCCAATAGCAAAATTCTGATTAAACTTTTCTCACGATAGGAACAATCATAGGTCTCCGCCCTGTTAATTCATTTACAAGACCTCCAGTGACTCGCCGAACCCTCTGTTCTAAATACTCATTCGACGCTTCTTCGTTTAGGAGCGCTTTTTCGACCCCTTCTTTGACTGCATGGGAGATTTCATTTTCTAGCCTTTGAGCCGTTTGGGTATTTACCCAACCTTTGCTGACAATACTTGGATCTCCAAGAACTCTATTCTCCTTCGTGCAAATCTGCACAGATGCAATTACGCATCCTTCTTTCCCGAGAATTCTCCTGTCAGAGAAGATATGGTGCTCGTGTTCAAGAATCCTCCCCTGGACAAATGGGTAATCCCCTGGGGTGACTTTCTCTATAAGCTCCAGTTTGTTATCTCCAAGTTCAACCTGATCACCATCTGTAGCAAGGAGTATTCTTTCAGGAGATAGACCTATCTCGATAGCTAAGTCTTTATGTGCGACCAAGTGCCGATATTCTCCATGAACTGGGACAAACCACTCTGGGTTAGCTGCTTGATGAAGAGCTCGGAGTTCTTCTTGCTTACCATGTCCCGAAGTATGGAGCCCTAGATGATCGGCGTGTAAAACGCTGGCACCTCGTCTCATTAGGTTATTTATCATTCTCCCGACGCGCTCTTCGTTTCCAGGGATGGCCCTCGAAGAAAGAATAACTGAATCCTGCTCCCCTATTGAAATCCAACGGCTTTCGCCAGTTGATGCCATAGCTAAAGCCGAACGTGGCTCTGCTTGTGTTCCAGTGCTGATAATACACACTTCATTAGGGGGGAGGTTTCGAATATCTTCAATATCTACAATGTGTTCTTCTCTGATTTCCAAAATACCTAGCTTGCGGGCCAAGGAAAGATTCTTCTTCATCGAGAGCCCTAATGTAGATATCTTTCGGCCATCGTTAATTGCTGTCTCGGCGATCTGTTCGACCCTATGAATATGGCTTGCGAAGCATGCGGCGATGATTCGGTTATCCTTGTGTGACTGAAAGGCACTTGCTAAGGAGGCCCCGATATCAGACTCGGAAATAGTGCTACCAGGCATGTCTGAGTTTGTTGAATCGCAGAGCAATAGCCGAATACCGGGATTTTTGGAAAGTTCAGCAATCCGGTTTAAGTCTGTTAAGCGGCCATCGATTGGGTCAAGATCCAACTTGAAATCACTAGAGTGCACGATTAAACCTTGTGGAGTTTCAATGGCTGAGATTAGGCCTGAGGGAACAGAATGCGTGACAGGAAGAAATTCGCAAGCGAACTCTCCTATAGAGATCTTTTCGCCGTCATTAACCTCAATTAGGTCACAGCGATCCAATAGTTGTCGTTCTTCTAATCGGTTTTTAACCATTCCGAGAGTGAAAGAGGACCCGTAAATCGGTAATTCAACGTGCTCCAGCAGGTATGGGAGTGCCCCAATATGGTCCTCGTGAGCATGGGTTGTGATACAGCCAACAATTTTCTCTTTTCGATCCAAAAGGTACGTGAGGTCTGGAAGCACCGAATTTGCTCCAGGCATAAATTCATCAGGGAACAACTGCCCGCAATCCAAAATAAGGATCTGACTTTGAGTCTCAATGGCTGCACAATTTCTGCCGATATCTCCTAATCCACCTAGAAAGGTAATCCGTACTTTTTCCATAATTTCGGGCTGATCTCCTGATCAATCGGGATCTATATTTTTCCCAATTTCAGTTTCTGCTAGAACTTGCAATGCTAGATTTCGGAGACCATCTGGGACAGAGTCCATTGGAGGACGCCCTCTTCCGACTCGGAACCCGATTAATTCCATCATTACCTTTGCCGGAATAGGATTAGGCGCTTCAGCAGAAGACTCATACAGGAAAGATTTCTGCAACTGTGCGTTTATTCTTCTTGCCTCCTCAAGTTCTCCTTTCTCTATGGCTAGCATCATTGTTTGATGTTCGGGTCCTGTCCAGTGAGTTGCGACGCCGACTACCCCTACTGCGCCAATAGCCATGAGTGGCAAAGTAAGCGAGTCGTCACCTGAATACACTTCAAATTCACTAGGTGCTTGTGAGAGAAAGTACGCTGTCTCAGATGGATCTCCTGCCGCATCTTTGAGGGCCACAATATTGTCTACAGTATGAGCAAGCTCAAGTAGGGTCTCCGTTTCAATTTTTCTTCCACTTCGAATAGGTATGTCATAGAGAACGACAGGAAGGTCAGTAGCTTCTGCTATCGCGCGAAAATGGTCTAGTAATCCAGCTTGAGAAGGCCGGTTATAGTATGGGGCGACACTTAAGATTGCAGTGGCGCCAGCCTGATCTGCTTTCTGCGTAAGTTCGATTGCTGCCTTAGTGTCATTACTTCCTGCTCCTGCAATAACTGGCGCATCAACTGCATCCACTACTGCTGCGATTAATTCAGCCTGCTCATCATGGGTTAGTGTAGGAGACTCTCCGGTGGTTCCTGCAATCACTAAACCGTCATTACCATTGGCTAGAAGCCATTCTGCAAGTGATGCAGCTATACCCACATCTAAATTTCCTGATTCATCGAAAGGGGTAACCATAGCGGTTAGTACTTTGCCAAATCGAGCCATAATAACCTTTCTTGAAGCAACCTGTTACTTCGAGAATAGCATCGCTTTGAAGCAGTTCTTTGCGAATATGCAACTAAAGATAATCAATTGGGATTTCTGAATGCTGTTCTTTGCTTCCTTCTTTTCTTTTGTTTCGCCTTAAGACTAATGGATACCCGATTGCAAATACTGCGGCGAAAGAGAACCACTGAATCGCATAATTGAGGTGAGGCCCATCATCAAACTTTGGGATTTCGAGCTTAAGCGGAAATTCCTCGTCTTGGCTTTCTGGGTCTTGGAACTCGAGGTGGATGAAAACAGGGTAGATGTCGTAGTTCAATTGCTCTTGATAGCGCTGCAGGTCCACCCGACCTAATGTTTCTAGCACGCCATCGGATGGGTCACTTTTTTGCAAGCCGGATGCTTCTGTTGTTTCGCGAAGCATCCCACTTATTTTGACTTTCTCTATTGGTTCAGGTGAGAATTCTCTCGCACTTATTGGGATCCATCCCCTGTTAACTACAACAGCTTGACCTTCTGCAATGATGAGGGGCGTGAGCAACCAGTATCCCGGAGCCCCATTCAAAGAACGATTCCTAATGAGGACGCTGTCCTGATTCTGGTACTGCCCCTCGGCCGTAACTCTTCTGAATTTTAGAGATTCCCCGATTTCCCATTGATCAGCTACTCCGACTACGTCCTGTAGCGGGACGAGAGCAGCTGCTGTTCTTTCCTCTACCTCTTGATTGAGTTTCTGTTTGGTGCCTAGGCGATCTAATTGCCAAAGTCCCATGCCGATCATTACGATCACGGCAGACCCTACCAAAAAATGCGATATGGCCTTTCTCATAGGTTGAGCAGTGGTTCAAGTCCTAGTGTAATGCCAGGGAAATCCCCTACTTTTTTGACTGCTAGCAGAACTCCGGGCATAAAAGATGAGCGGTCATAGCTGTCTTGGCGGATTGTTAAGGTTTGCCCTTCTGTTCCGAAAATAACATCTTGGTGGGCTACCATCCCTTCCATACGAACACTATGTATCGAAACGCCGTCTTTGGTGATTCCCCCTCTAGCTCCATCGAGCACATGGTTACTTGTAGAGCTTGTGTTCCATTCGGAAGATGAAGCACTTATACGCTCAGCAGTCGTCAGAGCTGTTCCTGACGGAGCATCAATTTTTGAATTGTGGTGATATTCGATGATTTCGACGTTGCCAAAATGTGGGGCTGCCATTTCCGAAAAGCGCATCATCAAAACAGCACTAATCGCGAAATTCGATGCTATGACACAATTACTGTTAGTAAAGAGGTCACCTAATTCCTCTATATCCGATTTTGTTAATCCTGTAGTCCCTACTACCGCATGAATGCCTGCTTTTGCCACATGTTGCAGATTTTTCCGAGCCGAATCCGCAACAGTGAAATCTACTATCACGTTCACATCTTCGAGCGCCGAGAAATCATCGGTAATCCTCACGTCCGAACCAGCTACGTTTTCTCCAACATTCATCTCATCTATCGCTGATACGAGAGAAGTATCAACGTCATTAACTACAGCTCTACACACCTCTGAGCCCATCCGTCCTGAGGCGCCCAGTACTCCAACTTTTATTGTCATACTATGATTGTGCCACGGTGGCGAGGGCACCGTGCGCTAATTTCTCGAAATGACGTGATTGTTCTGCTCTATAAAGGGAAGCAGAGGGAGAACCTATCTGTTTCTCCCGCCTCGCCCTTTGCCTTTACGGTTTGAGTTATTACTAGAATTCCTTCTACCTACAGCTTGAGGTCCTAAATCACCGAGATCAGCGACTAAACCTTCTTCAAACTCATCCTCGAAACTTCTAGCATCGTCATTGGTCGATTCATTTTGATCTTCGGCCTTTTCAGGAACTTTCTCATCACTATCATTCCCTTTTTCAGCACTATCTTTAGATGAACCATCTTCTACGGGAACTAGGCTTATCTTTCCGTTTGGATCAATGTCTTCAACCCGAACTTCCACTTCTTGTCCTAATTCGAGTACGTCTTCGACCTTGTTGATGCGCTTATTCCCTCCAATCTTAGAAATATGCAGCAACCCGTCTCGTCCAGGGAGAATATTAACGAAAGCTCCGAAGTTGGTAATATTAACAACTTTACCTGTGTAAGTCTCCCCTACGTCAGCTGTCGGAGGGTCAAGGATTAAATTAATTTGGCGTTCAGCTTCGTAAACCGCATCTCGATCAGTTCCAGCTATAGCTACGGTGCCAACAACTCCGTCATCATCAACAATGATTTCCGCACCAGTTTCCTGCTGCATAGCATTGATTACTTTACCTTTGGGGCCGATGACTTCACCGATCTTATCGAGCGGTATCTCGAAGCTAATAATCTTTGGCGCCACATCACTAACATCATCTCGAGGTTCGGAGATTGCTGCTTTCATCACATCAAGGATTGCCAATCTAGCTTCTTTCGCTTGGTTAAGAGCAGCAGCTAAAACTTCTGCGGGGATTCCATCAATCTTTGTGTCTAATTGAAGGGCTGTAATGAAGTCTGATGTTCCAGCTACTTTAAAGTCCATGTCTCCAAATGCATCTTCCGCTCCGAGAATATCGGTTAATGCCGTGTACTTTCCTTCAGCGTAAACAAGCCCCATAGCGATACCAGCCACGGGGGCTTTAATAGGAACGCCTGCGTCCATCAGAGATAGGCTCGATGAACAAACAGAAGCCATAGATGAAGATCCATTTGATGACATAACTTCCGAGACAAGTCGGAGGGTATAGGGCCATTCTTCTTCACTTGGAATGACCGGAAGAAGTGCACGCTCAGCAAGAGCGCCATGGCCGATTTCGCGTCGCTTTGGACCACGCATAAATCCGGCTTCACCTGTCGAAAACGGTGGGAAATTATAATGATGCATATACCGCTTACGAGTTATGGGATCTATCCCATCGATCATTTGATCCATTCTCTTCGTTCCCAAAGTAGTGATATTGAGAACTTGAGTTTCGCCACGTTGAAATAGTCCGGAACCATGAGCAGTAGGGATCATCCCAACATCGCTGGATACAGGACGGAGATCAGCCGGGGTTCTACCGTCTATCCTAAGACCCTCTTCTACGATTCTCTTTCTAACTATGCTTTTGGTTAAAGAACGGATCGCCGCACTAATCTGCTTTTCGGCATCTTCGTCATCAAATGTTTCCGATAGGTCTTCTTTAATCTTCGAGGCCGCAAGAGCTTCGGCTTCACCTCTTGCCGATTTATCAGCTATCTTCTGGCTTTCAGCGATTAGCTCTGTGCCTTTCTCTTCAACAGCAGCAAAAATCTCTTCACTGTAGTCGACAGCAATTTCCACTTCCATAGTTTCCTTTGCCCCAGCAACCTGAACTAACTCTGATTGAAGAGAAATAGCATCTTTAATCGGACCTTTAGCGAACTCTAGTCCTGCAGCAAGGACACCTTCATCAACCTTTGGAGCGCCTTCTTCGTAATACTTCCAAGACTCAGGTGTTCCTCCAGCTTCCACCATCATGACAGCTACATCGCCATCATCAAGCAATCGACCTGCAACAACCATTTCAAATGTTGACGCTTCCCCTTCTTCATATGTCGGAAGAGAAATCCATTCCCCATTCTGGTCATACGCAATTCGGACACATCCAAGCGGACCCTGAAAAGGTATATCCGAGATACACAGTGCTGCTGAAGCAGCATTAATAGCTGGAACATCATATGGATTCTCCTGATCAGCTCCAAGAACCGTCGCTACTATGTGAACATCATTTCTAAATCCTTCTGGAAACAAAGGCCTCAGAGGCCTGTCGGTCAAACGGCAAGCTAAGATTGCTGTTTCGCTTGCTCTTCCTTCTCTTCGGAAGAAAGAACCCGGTATTTTCCCTGCCGCATAATTTCTCTCTTCAAAATCAACGGTAAGTGGGAAAAAATCAGTTCCGGGTCGGACATTCTTATTAGATGTGGCAGTAACAAGAACCTTGGTTCTTCCTATGGTCACTACGACCGCACCATTAGCTTGACTAGCAAGGACACCGGTTTCTAATGATACTACTTTCTCTTCTGCGCCTATCGCGCTAGATACTGAAATGGCTTCAGCCATTTGAACTCCTTTTCAAGGCAAATGCCTTAATCTTTGGCTCCGGACGTTCCGGTGACCACCAGCTGCAGAGTTCAACTTTCCAGTTGAAGAGGCCCAAATCAAAGAGTACTCAGGCCGCTTCAACTGGCAGCTGACTTATCGCAGCGGGATTGTTTTTTTGTTTATTCCTTATAGTAGTTTACTACTCTATTTCTAGGGTATCCGATTTCTACCAGATAAACCCTAAAGTCATGACTAATGACTACCGGCGAAGACCGAGCGATGAGATGATGTCCCTATAGCGCTCTACATCATTCTTTCTGACATAGTCAAGCATTCGACGGCGGCGGCCTACCAGCATAAGCAAACCTCGTCGACTATGGTGATCTTTTTTGTGAACCTTTAAGTGCTCAGTCAAATGGTCAATTCGGTCAGTTAATAACGCAATCTGAACTTCTGGAGATCCAGTATCCGACTCATGAAGACGGTGTTTTCCAATTGTTTCGTTTTTCGGAGGGAGGTTAGCTGCCATCGTTAAATTTTTCCTTCGGGTCTCTTACCCTGCCCAATCGCCGATTTCCGAACGAAAGAGCAAATGTTCTCAAAAAGTAATCTTTATCGAACGATCGAAGGCTACCAGCGTAGAGAAGAAACTACACCTAAGAACTATTTTTATAAGGTTAAACGGCTCTCAAGATGGCTTGGGAAGCTTGGATATCCGATTTTAATTGGGAAGTAAGGGCATCGACCCCATCAAATTGTCTCTCTTCTCTTAGGTAGTCCACAAATTCTACTTGGCCTGACTCTCCATATAACTCTCCATCAAAACCGAGAAGGTGCGCCTCGAGAACAGATTTATTGTCATGTGTTTGAAAGGTTGGTCGGCGGCCAATATTTACAGCTGCCATGTGCCTTGACCCGTCTGGGCGCTTGTACCAGCATGCATAGACCCCGTCTCGAGGTAGCAGCATTTCTTCTCCTGTAGACAGATTTGCCGTGGGAAACCCTATTTGTCGGCCTCGCTGGTCGCCTTTCACAACCGTTCCCTCAATTTCGAATTGACGGCCAAGCATTTCTGCTGCCATTCGGACATCACCCTCCCCAAGAGCTAGACGGATTGCTGTAGAAGAGACAACAACATCTGGTGTAGCGGAATGACGGAAAAGCTGAAGACCTTGAGCTTCAATCCCTTCTTTAGCACCCTCTCTTTTGAGAAAAGCTACGTCTCCAGTTCTATTACGGCCAAATTGAAAATCTTCTCCAACGATGATCACCTTTGCTTTAACACCTTCAACAAAAACTGAGCGGAAGAATTCATCTGCGGGGGTCATCGACCGTTCCTTATTGAACTTTATTATGTAGACATAGTCCATTCCCTGTGATTCAAATAGTTCGATTTTTTGAGAAAGCGATGTGAGTAGCTTTGGAGCATTCTCTGGACTAGTTATTCTTGTCGGGTGTTGATCAAAGGTAATAACTGCTGTGGCTAGACCTTGATCATTTGCTTTATCCCTAAGGGCAGACAGAAGCTGACAATGACCTCTATGAACACCGTCGTATACCCCTATGGTTGCTGCTGTTCCTTTGACATCGTCCGGAACGCTTGATTGATCATTGATTAGTTGTATCGCCATCTTGAAACAGTACCGACCCCGAACGTCCCTTCCTATCTATTTCTATCTTTTTAACTAACTATCTGCAGGTATGACTACATCAGGTTTAATAGTCCCACCTTTGTGCAGTTTGTACATAGCTAGAAGATTTCCTTGTTCATCTGTAAAGGCCCAGGGCTCAGGTAAGCCTTGAAGGTCGAAATGATTTTCCTGAAAAATATTTCCCACTCGAATTAAATCTGCATCTTCATCATTTACCACTATCTGGGAGTAATCTCTTAAGCCTCTCTCCATCCTTATAACTTCTATCTCCTCGATAGTGTTTGCATGAGAATCATTGAATGACCCTATTGAATTCCGTCTCAAGCTTCCAACATGTGCGATTGTTCCAGCTGCTTGGGCAAGATCGGAAACAAGAGAACGTATGTAAGTACCAGAGCCACAGGTTACATGAATTTTATATATGTTCTTTTCAGGAGTGTGTTCTATTGTGAGTTCATAGACATGCACTAAACGAGGTTTTCGCTCTATTTCTCTCCCTTCACGTGCGATTTCATACAATCGTTTCCCATCAACCTTCACTGCAGAAACCATCGGAGGGGTTTGGAGAATCGACCCTTCGAACTGAGTAGCTACTTGTCGAAGGTTTTCAAGGGAAACTCCTTTGACGCTCTGGACATTTGTGATCTCACCTTCTGCATCCAATGTTGTAGTTTCCGCTCCGAGAACCATAGTTGCTGTATAACGCTTCGGTAAGTCCGTAATAAACTTAAGTAACCTTGTTGCTCTTCCGACACCAAGAATAAGGATCCCTGTAGCAGGGGGATCCAAAGTCCCTGAATGACCGACTTTACGTGTATTTAATTTTTTGCGTGCCCGAGCAACCACATCATGACTAGTCCAGCCCGGTTCTTTATCAACAACAACGAAACCACTCTCATGTGAATTGCTGTCATTCACCTTCAGGCTCCGTGATGTCTAATTCGGAAAGAATTTGATCTATACGATTCCCACTTCTAATTGATGGATCGATCAAAAATAGGAGATCTGGTACACGACGTATACGTGCTGACCTCCCAATGGTCTTCTTAAATTGGCCTCGATATTCTGAAACTACTTCGATAACTTCATCTTCGTTCTCTTCAAGAGAAGATAAATAAACACGTGCTTTGGTCAACTCATTATCGACCTCTACGGAAACCACACTTACCCAACCAAGTCGATCATCATCAACCCGTTCTAGCTCCTCGGCAATTATTTCTCGAAGAAGCTCATTTAACCTAGCACTGCGCTGATACTCTCGGGTTCTGTTTGTTCGTCGCCTAGCCATTACAAGATGTCCCATCTACAAGTCCGGTTGACGAACCTTATATTAAGTCGGTTCAATCTCTTGCTCATCGTAAGTTTCTATGATGTCCCCATTTTTCAAATCTTGGAAATCTGACAGGCCGATACCGCACTCATATCCTGCAGCGACTTCAGTAACGTCTTCTTTGAACCTCTTCAAGGATGACACATCGCCTTTCCAAATAATTACCCCTTCGCGCAAAAATCGAACTTTTGACCCGCGTGTAATTTTCCCATTCAGAACGTAGCAACCCGCTATAGCGCCAATTCTCGGAATCTTGTATATCTCTCGAACTTCTGCTTCCCCAGTGACAATTTCTTCATACTCTGGAACTAGCATTCCGACCATAGCGGATTCAATGTCTTCCAAAAGTTTGTAGATGATCTCATAATTTCGAATTTCGACCTTCTCTTGGTCTGCAATCTCTCTCGCTTTTCGATCTGGGCGAACATTAAACCCTAGAACTGTTGCGTTAGATGTTGCTGCCAATTGTACGTCATTCTCTGTAATAGCTCCGACGCCAGAGT
>CACFFD010000005.1 GCA_902565595.1 Actinomycetota bacterium | reverse complement strand
ACTGGTCAAGGGGTGGAAGGGGTTTGGAAAAAAATTTCTGAACATCGCGATCTAATGATTGCTGGTGGCGACTGGGAATCACGTCGTTCAGATCAAAAAGTAAAGTGGATGTGGGCTTTGATTGAAGACCGTCTTATCCACCGGCTACGTGAAGACCCAAAGATAGCTACCACTATAGGAAATTTGGAACAGTACGTAAGCGATGGTTCTATGACTCCCTTTAATGCGGCAGATAGGGTTTTGTCTGCATTTAATGACATAGAGTAGCAAGCTATCAATACCCAAGCCCGGCGCCTGAGGCGCCGGGCTTGGTTGATCCAGTTGGGGGACTGGAGATCTTTTAGAAATCTTCGTCGAAAGTAACATCTCCTTCGACGCCTACTTGATATGAAGTAACAGTTTTTTCGAAGAAGTTAGTTAGTTCTTGAACATCTTGGAGAGCCATGAAGTCAAATGGATTTTTTGACCGGTATATAGGTTCAAGTCCAAGTTGCATTAGCCGCTGATCAGCGACGAATTGTAGATATTCTCTTGTGTCTTTGAGGCTCATACCATTAACTCCGCCACCTAAAACATCTTCTGCGAACTTCATCTCACATTCGACAGCTTCTTGGAGCATATTTCGGATGTCTTCCATAAGTTCAGGTGTCCATAGTTCCGGTTGTTGCTTTCGGGCCGTGCTCACTACTTCGAAGGCAAAATTCATATGGCAGCTTTCATCTCTGAAAACCCAATTCGTTCCAGCAGCGAGACCGTTTAGTAGGCCTTTGCTTCGTAAGAAATAAACGTATGCAAATGCTGCAAAGAAGAATAGGCCTTCGATACAGGCAGCAAAACAAATGAGATTTAGAAGAAAAGTACGTTGTTCTTCTTCGGATCGTACTTCTTCAAGGTTTTTCATTGTTCCCATCCACTTGAAGCAAAAGTCGCCTTTCTGCTTAATGGATGGAATATTCTCGATAGCTGCGAATGCCTGTTCTCTCTCTTTTAAATCAGGAATGTAATTATCAAGCAAGGTTAGGTAGAACTGAACATGGAGCGCTTCTTCATAGAGCTGTCTGCTTAAATACATCCGTGCTTCCGGAGCGTTTATATGTCGGTAGAGGTTAAGGACGAGATTATTGGCGACAATTGAATCTCCAGTTGCGAAAAATGCTACAAGGCGGTTGATGAGGTGTTTTTCAGCTGGAAGCATCTTCCTTAGATCTACCAAGTCATCTGAGAAGTCTATTTCATCAACGGTCCATGTGTTTTTGATGGCATCTTTATACATTTCAAAGAACTGCGGGTATTTCATAGGTCGAAGAGTGAGGTTAAACCCGGGGTCAAGAATATTATCCGGCCTTGTGGATACGGGCTGGGCAGACTCTTCTACTGTATTCGTAACTTCTGATTCAGGTATGATCGGGACAGCGTTGTCTTCTGTTAGGGCCAAGAGTCTTTCCTTTCTAATCTATTCGCAGGCTTCGCAGTGCTCGGGGTTCTCCAGGGAACAAGCGAGCGCTTCTGCGTCTTTGAATCCTTGTGCTTCTCCATCTGGTGGAGTTTCCGGATTTGTACTTACTGTCGTTTGATTGATCCTTGTCGCAGGTCTCGACCGGAGATAGTACGTAGTTTTTAATCCTTGTTTCCATGCGTACATGTACATCGAACTCAGTTTGCCGATTGTTGGAGATTCCATAAATAGATTCAAAGATTGGCTTTGATCAATGTAAGCTCCTCGATCAGCTGCCATCTCTATCAGGGATTTCATCGGTATTTCCCAAGCTGTCCTGTATATTTCCTTAAGGTCATTAGGTATCCGATCTACATCTTGGACTGATCCTTCGTTGACTATGAGGTCTTTGCGCATTTCTTCATCCCATAGTCCTCTGCTTTGAAGTTCCTTGACGAGATATTTATTGATTTGCATGAACTCTCCGGACAAGGTTTCTCGTTTAAACAAGTTAGAAACCTGCGGCTCTATGCACTCGTAGCAGCCAGCTATAGAGGCGATTGTTGCTGTTGGGGCAATAGCAATCATTAGAGAGTTGCGTAATCCATGTTTCCCTACTCGATCTCGAAGTGTTTGCCACCTTTCAGGGTCGGTGGGTTCGACACCCCATAAATCAAATTGAAGGTCACCTTTTGCCGCTCTGGTCAAAGCGAAGGTGTCGTGCGGGCCATTTGCTTCCGCTAGTTCAGATGAGGCCCAAAGAGCATTGAAGTAAATCTCTTCACTTATCCTTTTCGATATTTCTCTCGCCTGTTCTGAGTCAAAAGCTACACCCATTTTGAAGAACACATCCTGGAGTCCCATAAGTCCAAGCCCAACAGGTCGCCATTGATTATTTGATGTGCTAGCTTCACCTATCGGGTAAAAATTGATGTCAATAACCCGATCGAGAAACGGAACCACCTGACGAACGGTTTCCCCAAGTTTTTCGAAATCAAAACCAATTTCTTCATCTTTGGTTACGAAAGACCCGAGGTTTACAGACCCGAGGTTACATACAGCCGTTTCAGATTGATTTGTTACCTCGATGATTTCGGTACACAAATTCGAAAGGTGGACAACTCTTGCTATTTCCTCTTTGTTATTGGCCTTAGCTTGATTACCGGTTTGGTTACATTTGAGGTTCGAGGCATCTTTGAAAGTCATCCATCCATTACCGGTTTGGGCAAGGGTCCGCATCATTTTTGTATAGAGATCACGGGCGGAAACTTGCTGTTCGAATAGTCCAGCTTCTTCTGCTTCGATGTAGGCTTTCTCGAATTCCTCTCCGAACAAGTCAGTGAGGTGAGGGACTTTCTTAGGGTCGAAAAGGCTCCATTGCCAGTCATTCTCTACTCTGGTCATAAATAGATCAGGGATCCAATTTGCGATGTTGAGATTATGGGTTCGACGAGCATGGTCACCCGTGTTATCTCTTAGCTCTAGAAAGTCTTCGATGTCATCGTGCCATGTTTCTAGATAGATGCATGCAGCTCCTTTTCTTCTTCCTCCTTGGTTTACCGCTGCGACTGAGCTATCAAGCGTTTTCAGCCACGGAACAATTCCATTAGATAGCCCATTTGTTCCTTGTATCAGACTTCCTTGACTTCGAATTCGATGCCAAGCAACTCCGATACCGCCGGCAAATTTCGAAAGTTGAGCGATGTCTGTGTATCTCTTGTAAATGCCTTCCAACGAGTCCTCAGGTGAATCGAGGAGATAGCAACTCGATAATTGTTGGTGGGTAGTTCCAGAGTTGAAGAGGGTAGGGCTAGAAGGAAGGTAAGCCAAGGAAGACATAAGGTCATAGAATCCAACTGCTTCTTCAACGTTTTGTGAAAGCCCGCACGCTACTCGAAGGAAAAAGTACTGAGGAGTTTCAATAACTTCCCTTGTTTCGGGGTGACGAAGTAAATATCTGTCATAGACGGTCCGTAATCCGAAGAATTCAAAGTTCTGGTCTCTGCTTGAATCAATAGCAGCATTGAGTGTCGATGCGTGCTCCAATACGAAAGCCAGAGCGCTATCTCCAATTACTCCTAGTTCATGACCGCGGGAGACGGATTCTGTAAACCATGGAATATTTTGATTTCTAACCTCTTTATCTATGTAGGTGGCGAGAAGACGTCCAGCTAAACGGGAATAACGAGGTTCTTCGACAATGAGTCCCGCAGCGGTACGTATTGATAGCTCATCCAACTCGCGTGTTGTAGCACCATCTGCGAGAGCAGAGATAGTTCTTGTGGCAACTCGCATTGGGTCGACTCCAGGTAGGCCTTCAGCGCACCGTGCTACCGCATTTACAATTTTATTTACGTCCACTTCCTCCAGGTCACCGTTGCGTTTCTTCACACGCATGCTGAGGTTCGATTCAATCCCGTCAACGGTGGAAGCGAGGCTTGGGGGGCTGTCCATAGGGTCAGGAACCTCGGTTATGGTTCGTTCTGCTTTGCTCTCGTTCTCAGTATCTACAGATGGTTCAGAAAGTGCCACTGAATTCTTCTCCTCAATATCCCCCAGCTTCAACCCAGAATTTCTTCGGGTTCTGATTCTTGAGACACCTGCAACAAATTCTCTGGTTGCTTGGTGGCCTCAGTTCTGGCTTCGTTGTTTCTTTTAAGAAACTTGCCAGACTCTAATTACACCCTTGTAACTACACCTATGTCAATAGTTATTGAAATATTTTTGAAGAAATTTTCTAAAGAAGTAGATTCGACTTAGAAACGACGACCCCGTCAGAGTCCGCATAGATCCAAGAGCCCGATTTTATTACGACTCCTAAGAAATGAACTGGCTCTCCAATGCAGCCTTTGTCTTCTTTAATGCTTCGTCTAGGGGTTGTTCCTAGTGCTCTAACTCCGATAGGGATACCGGCTATTACCTGTGAGTCCCGAATGTAACCATGGACGATAGCTGCAGCCCATCCGTTATCAACAGCTAATTGAGCAAGTTGATCCCCGAGAAGGGCGCAAAGTGAAGATCCTCCACCGTCAACGACAAGAACTCTGTTTTTCCCAGATTTTTCTAACGCCTTGCGAACAAATGAGTTATCTTCAGGTGCAGTAACTGTTTCAACTTGTCCATAAAAACTTGGCTTTCCTCCAAAGGCAGAGAGGCCTGGCAAAAGGACTTCGCTCTCAGGGAACTGATCAAGTAGGTCGGCTGTAGCGAAATCTTCCATGTCTTCTTTTTAGCCCAAACTTCCTTTAGGGGTGACATTAATTTCATTTGCCTTTATTGTCGCCCAACAATTTGTCCCAAGGCGTAAATCAAGGTGATGCAATGACTCTTGTGTGATGATTGCAGTCGCTTCGAACGGACCTGCTATTCCCACTCGGACTATTTCACCATCTGAGTGAAGGGTTTTAACTGTCACTTCCCACACATTTCTAGGTGATCCATCAGGAGGATTTGTGTAGAGCGAGATCGCAGAGGATGGGAAACTAATATTCACTCTTTCGTTCCACTTCTCTGCAAGTCGAAGTGATCCGCCCCCATCAATTTTTGCTTCGAACCCACTTGCGCTAGCTGTGAGTATGTTCAAGTTGAGAAATTTCGCTACCCATGAGTTTGCTGGTTGCGTCGAAACATCAGCAGGCGTTCCTTTCTGGATAATTCTTCCGTTATCTACGACTAGTATCCTTTGTCCGATTACAAGTGCTTCGACGGGATCGTGGGATACAAGGATAAGTGTTGTTTGAAGGCCTTTTAAGAATTCATCTATCCATGATGAAGCTTCGATGTCGATTGAAGAAGTAGGTTCATCAAGTAAAAGAATTCTGGGGTTAGCTGCAATAGATCTAGCGAGCGCAACCCTAGATAACTGACCTCCTGAAAGAGTGTGGGGGCAGGCGGTTTCTTATCTCAGAGAGTTGGAACCGCTCGAGAGTTTCTTCAATAGCTTTTCTGATCTTCTTAGATTCGATTTTCATCTGGCGAAGTGGGTAGGCGATATTTTTCATTACGTTGAGGTGTGGAAAGACTGCGCCGGTTTGCAATTGGAGAACCGTAGGCCTTTTATAAGGTGGAAGAAAAATATTTTCCTCCGGTGAATCCACTATTTGCTTATCTATGGAAAGAGTTCCTTTAGTCAACGGTAAAAGACCAGCGAGAATACGAAGAAGTGCGGATTTCCCTGCCCCATTTTGTCCTATCACTACTAAATGCTCGCCCTCCTCCACTTGGAAACTGTATTCGAGTGGGGTAGAGCCTAGGACTGATTGTCCATCTAGTTTTAGAGCGCTCATTTTTGACCTATCCATCTTCCCCTGAGGGTGATAAGAACGCTGAGTGAGATGATTATCATAATCATTCCAATTACCATTGCTCGATTGGGATCACTCTCTAGAGCAATGAAAAGTTCCAAAGGGAGAGTTCTGGTCCGGCCAGGGTTGTCGCCAGCAAATGTGATCGTTGCCCCGAATTCTCCCAAAGCGCGGGCCCATGAAAGCGTCAATCCAGTAATGAGACCTGTTCTGATCAGTGGGACAGTTACAGAAAAGAAAGTACGAGTGGGACTTGAACCTAGACTCATAGCGCTTTCCTCAAAGTCGCGATTGAGATCGTTTATTGATGTCTCGATTGCAAGAACAAAAAATGGCAGTGAAACAAAAGTTGCCGCAAGGATCGCTCCAGTTGTTGTGAAGGGAAGTGTTATACCAAACCATTCATCTAGTTTTTGGCCAACGAAACCACGTCGCCCTAATGCGAAGAGAAGAGCGGTTCCTCCAGCTACTGGAGGAAGCACCATCGGCAAGAGCACTATCGCCCTCAAGAGTCTCATCCAAGGGCTCTGTGACCGAGCAAGGATCCATCCGAGTGGCAGTCCAAGTATTAAACAGATAAATGCCGATACGGATGAAACTATAAGCGATAGGGAGATAGCGCTTCGAACTGATGATTCGCCAAGTATTGAAAGAAATGAACTCCATGGAGTTCGTTGTGTCAATCCAATAAATGGAACCAAAATAAGCAAAATCGCAAATGTGCCGAATATAGCGATAGGTGGTGGTATGAGGGTCGGCTTTCTAGTTTTCATATGGTCTTTCGAATCCGTAACGGTCAAGAATTATCTGCCCAGTTTCTGAAAGTACAAAATCCACAAACTCAATTGCTATTAAGTCAGCACCTTCTAGGACAGCAATTGGATACATAGTTGTAATGGATTCCAGTTCAGGTACATCAATGACTTCCACTCCATCTGTTACGTCGGTTTTGTAGATTAGGCCAGCATCTACTTCACCTAGTTCGACCTTTGTTCTTACAGACCGAACGTTCGGTTCGACTGAAGCCGGATTAAGTTCGATGCCCTCCTGTTCGGCAAAAGCATAGGAAAGAGAGCCACAAGGGACCACTGGGGCGCACACAGCTATTTTTTTCCCCAAAGTGTCAGCGAACGAGAGTATAGATGCAGGGTTTCCTAATGGAGTAACTAGTACCAGATGGTTGCTGGCGAATATTTGAATTTGATATTCAGGTGCTATTTGCTCGGAGACAACTATTCGCTCCATTGTTTGCTCATTAGCTAGGGCTATAACATCTGCATTAGCGCCTTCGGTAATTTGCGTGGCTAAAGTAGCACTTCCCGCTGAGTAAATTGAAATTTTGAGCCCGGTTTCTGCTTCAAAGGCTTCTGCTATCTCTAAAAAAAGCATCAGAGAGAGAAGCGGCTGCCATGACTTTTAAGTCTGTTTCGTCTTGACCGCATCCCGTTATGGAGCTCAAGAAAAGAAAAACAATTACCACTCCTACGGAAGGTAGAAGTCGTCCTCTAGCATTCTTTGAATTCATGTGACGATGCCAAATTATGGAAGCTCTATGACAACATTTGTTGACTTGACGACTGCAGCGGCAAGAACTCCCTGTTCGAGATTCATCTCACTAGCTGCCTCGGAAGAGATAAGTGATACAAAGCGATGGCCGCCGGCTTGTATTTCCACTTGGGCCATGACATTGTCTTGAACAACTCGTGTCACCAGACCAACGAAACGATTTCGAGCCGAGATACGCTCCCCATGTTCTGTCTCAAGGTCGGCGGTTTGCTGGAGAAATTCAGCAAGATCTTTCCCATCGATAATTCTGTGTCCCCCTTCAGATCGTGTAGCAGCGATCCGACCTTCATCTATCCATGTCCGAACGGTATCTACACTTACCGCAAGCAGAGACGCTACTTGGCCAATACGATATGTAGCCATATAAATCCTATTCCTATGGTATTTATAGAATTATATAGAAAAATATGTGAAATATATATATTTATACTCCTAATATCTATCTATGATGTTTTTTCTTTGACCATCACTGAGCTTTAGGCGAAGAGTCTCTACTCTGTGGGCATGAGCACACACTTACTAGCTTTTCTTCAAAACGCTGAAAACGACTCCGATAGCCTTATAGATGCTTGCGGAAACGACCCAGGGCAAATTTGTGAATGGGTCTTCAACGCATCGAATAATAAGAATCTCGCATCAATAGTTAGCTGGGCAGTTGATCGACCCTTGAAAATCATAATAGTTTTTATAGCCGCCTTCATTGTCTCCCGGATCATGAAGAGAGCAGTGAGACATTTTGGGGAGAAACTTACTGACGACAAAAAAAACAGGGCACTGGAGCAACTTAAAAAGGTAAAAGCTGGAAAGTTACTTGTCGATGAACAACAAGAGGAGCGAAATAAAGCAAGGACCGAAACTCTCACCTCAGTTCTCTCTAGCGGCGCAAATCTTGTAATTTGGACCGTCGCTGTATTAATGATCCTCGGGGAGCTAGGAATAAATCTAGGGCCATTGATCGCTGGAGCCGGTATCGTCGGAGTAGCAGTCGGCTTTGGAGCACAATCGGTCGTGAAAGACTTCCTTTCAGGGATGTTTATGCTTGTTGAAGATCAATATGGAGTTGGAGATTCAATTGACGTAGGTCTTGTTTCAGGAACGGTTGAGCGCGTCACGCTTCGGACCACGATCCTTCGTGACGGGGATGGAAGCATCTGGTACATACCAAATGGAGAGATCGCTCGTGTTGGAAACCGGTCCCAAGTATGGGGAAGGGCCTTGTTGGACATTGACGTTGCGTATGATACGGATTTGAGGAAAGCCCAGCAGGTTCTCAAAGATGTAGCTATAGGACTTTGGGAAGATGAGGACTTTACAGCTGGAGACATCATTGAAGAACCCACGGTTCTAGGTGTTCAGAATCTTGGCGCAGATGGGATCACATTACGGCTTATTGCAAAAACCGATGCGTCTGAACAATGGGCAGTTGCTAGAGAACTTCGACTCCGGATTAAAGAGGCATTCGACGAGGCTGGTATTGAGATGCCATTCCCACAGAGGACAGTCTGGATTAATTCCGAAGATAGCGAAAATCCATAGAACTACTCAAGCTTTTCAAGAGAAGCTTGAGCTGCAAGTAAGTCGGCATTTGCCTTCTCTAGCAGCGATCGAGTCTCATCGACCAGCTCCGCTTTTGCATTGTTTAAATATCCAGGATTCGCTAAGCGAGATTCGAACCCCTCAATTTGTTTCGTTTTCTCATCGATCAGTTTGGTTAGCCGGTCTCGCTGTGCCTGAAGATCAACGGAATCAAGCAAGCCTGCAACAAGGATTTCCGAACCCTCAAATGTCAAAGGGCTGGTGATCTCATCGGAATAGTCAGAGATCGGTTTAATCTCTCCAATTCCAGCTAGGACTTCAACGAGCCCGCCAGTATCTGAGAGAAGTTCCTGTGCCCGTTCTGGAACATAGAGCATTATTTGCTGCCTTGGCCCTACATTCTGCTCGGCCCGAACGGAACGAATAAGATTTACAAGAACAGCAGACCGGTCAAATAGCTCTAGAGTCTCTGAGGAGTTTAGAATTTCGTCTACGACAGGCCAATCGGCAGCAGCCAAAAGTTCAGAATCCTCCAATTGGATACCACTTACCTTTCCGCAACGCGCTTGTGTTACATGTGGCCAGAGAGCCTCAGTGATGAAAGGACATACTGGGTGCATAACTCTAAGAACCGCATCCAGTACGCAGGTCAGAACAGCTTGTTGCTCAGGATCCTTGTCAATTGATGGCTTGATTATCTCAAGATATCGGTCGCACACATCATGCCAAATGAAGTCATAAAGTGTGTCAGCGTAGACATTAAATTGGTAGTTCTCCATAGCCTGCTCAAGCTTTGAAATCGTCTGTGCCAGACGAGCAGCAATCCATTGATCCGCAAATGGTCTAGTGCTGAGATCTATAGGGTTTTCAATAAATAATGTGTGATCTGTTCTCTTTAGAGCAAACCTTGTAGCATTCCATAACTTATTGGCAAAATTTCTACCGAGATCGAATTTTCCAGATGAATTTCTTGCAAGTGGCATTTGCTCACTTGGAGAGACACTGCCTGCAGCTACGCCATAAGCGCTAACCATCTTTTTTGAAGGGTCAGTTGGGGACACTTGTTCTGGAGCGGCAACAATCGCCCCAGAAGGGCTTGTAACAAATTCAGGGGTGAAAGCTTCTCCGCTGTGTGGACAGATCATCTCCACAGGCATTCGAACATCTTGAGTGTCCGTTGTCATCTGAACTAAGGTGAATCTCATTGCATCGGCACCATGCGTGAAGATAATATCTCGCGGGTCTACACCGTTCCCTAGGCTTTTGGACATTTTCTGTCCATGGCCATCTTGAACCATTGCATGTATGAAAACATCAAGAAATGGCAGTTGCCCATCAAGGAAATAACGATTGAACATCACCATTCTACTTACCCAGAGAGTTATGATTTCTCTAGCAGTTGACAGTACAGAGGTCGGATTGTATTTCTCCAAAAGTCCGACAGCCTCAGGAAAGTCCTCAGGCCATGGCCAACCCATCGTTGACATAGGCCACAAGGCTGAAGAGAACCAAGTATCTAAAACATCTGGATCTCGTGTGAATCCGTCCTTTTCGAGCATATCTATCAAGTCAGTTTCAGAAATAGCGCTATCTCCTTTTGATACTCTTTGAAGAGTGGTCTCTGGCGGGACACATACAGCTTCTTCAATCTCTGATTCATTGATTCTCCGAACCATGTGTGCCGCCCCTAAAGAAACCCAGTTGCTTTTAACCGGAGTAGCTTGGTCAAGATCTATTTCGTTTAAAGGAATTGGGCTATTTGCTGTATCGCTAATACGGCTCCAGACGGGGATCTGATGGCCCCACCAAAGTTGACGAGAGATACACCAGTCACGTATTCCGTCATGCCATGAGTAATACGTTCTTGCATATCTATTGGGATAGAAAGTAAGTTCTCCATCGCCTGATGATGAGCTACGTTCGGAGACACCGTCCGGTAAGTCAGGTACTTGATCAGGCCGTTGAGCTCTTAATGCAGACCCTCTCAATCTGTCATCTGTAACAGCAACATACCATTGATCGCTCAACCATGGCTCTATCGGAGCATGACTTCGATAAGAATGCCCTACCGAGTGGGTGTACTCTCTGACTTCGGCTAAAAGATCATGTTCATCAAACCAATCAACTATTGCCACTCTGGCTTCGTCTCTCGATAGTCCAACAAACTGTTTAGCTGTAGGAGAGGCATCATCCCAACCGTATTCTTCAGAGATACTGCCATCGGGCCCAAGAATATTAATTACATTCAGGCCATGTCGAAGCCCTATATCCCAGTCATTTGGATCATGAGCAGGAGTGACCTTTAAGAACCCTGACGCGAACTTAGCTTTGGGATCGTCGCTTTCTTCATCCTCCATAATTACGTAGTCGTCAGCAATTATGGGTATGACTCGATCAGCAATTGGGAGTATGACTTTTTTCCCAACTAATGCATCAGCTCTAGGGTCCTTCGGGTTGATTGCAACTGCGGTATCTCCCAACATCGTCTCAGGTCGGGTTGTGGCGACAACAACATGACCTGACCCGTCTTCGAGTGGGTACCTCAAGTACCACATATGTCCTTCAATTTCTTCCATTTCAACTTCGTCATCAGCTAACGCTGTTCTAGTAACTGGATCCCAGTTAACCAATCGTTTACCTCTATAGATCAAACCATCTTGAAAGAGAATGAAGAACGCATGTCTCACTGCAGTGGCACACATCTCATCCATCGTGAATCGTGTTCTATCAAAATCGCATGAAGCACCCATGGAAATTAACTGGTTGATGATTATTTGCTCATATTCGTCTTTCCATTCCTGCGTGACTTTCACGAATTCTTCTCTACCGATCTCAAGGCGGCTAGTTCCTTGGGTCAGCAGACGCTTCTCAACGACAGTCTGAGTCGCAATTCCAGCATGGTCCGTTCCCGGCATCCATAGCGTCGACTTACCTCTCATACGATGAAACCGGGCCAGCACGTCTTGAAGCGTGTTATTGAGTGCATGACCTAAGTGAAGAGCTGCAGTAACATTTGGAGGTGGTATCACTATCGAGTAGGTGGGATCCTCGGACTCACTTGCATCAGCGTGAAACACATTCTGCTGATCCCAAGTCGCTGAAACAACCGGCTCAGTCTCAGATGGGTTGTATATCGGTGGAAGCTCGGGGAGCCCTTTTACTTGTGTCATCAAAATAAGGCTAATGGCGTTTGAGGAGCGAGTGATGTTAGAAACAAAGAAAGGTGACTTTTGTTACATTTCTTTAAGTTTGAAATAAAGGTTCCAAAGGCTAATTTAATATCAGAGAAGAAAATCCTTATAAAGAATGCGGCAGCAATGACAGAAGTATCACAAGAGACCAATGAAGAACAAGCAGCAAATTTTTCCCTTGAATTAAATGAAGATCAGCTAGGTATACAAAATTGGGTTCATGGTTTTGCGGAAGAAGTTATACGACCAGCAGCCGAAGAGTGGGATGAGCGAGAAGAGTTTCCGTATCCGATAGTTGAGCAAGCTGCTCAAATAGGCCTTTATGGGTGGGAATTCATGGCAGAAGCAATGTGGAACGACCCGACTGGTCTTACCATGTGTGTGGCTCTTGAAGAGCTTTTCTGGGGTGACGCAGGCATTGGAATGGCAATCATGGGATCAGGCCTCGCTGCGGCAGGGATCGCATCCTCAGGTACACCTGAACAGGTAATGGAATGGGTGCCTCAGTGTTATGGGGACGCAAACAATCTCCAACTCGGAGCCTTCTGCGCGTCTGAACCTGACGCAGGATCTGATGTAGGAGGGTACCGTCTATCAGCAAAATATGACGAGGCAAAGGACGAATGGACTCTCAACGGCACAAAAGCCTGGATTACTAATGGAGGTATTGCAGATATTCATGTAGTGATAGGCGTTGTAGATCCAGACCTGGGATCAAAAGGGCATGCAAGTTTCGTTGTTCCTCCAAACACACCAGGGCTAAGCCAAGGCCAGAAGTACAAAAAACACGGTATTCGAGCTAGCCATACAGCAGAGGTAGTTCTCGAGAACGTAAAGGTTCCTGGCAGCTGCTTACTAGGCGGCAAAGAAAAACTAGATGAGCGACTCGCTCGAGTTCGTGACGGCAAAAAGGGGAATGCGCAGGCTGCCATGCAAACCTTCGAAGCTACTCGTCCGGCAGTTGCAGCACAAGCGCTTGGAGTTGCCAGAGCTGCCTATGAGTATTCCCTAGAATACGCAAAAGAAAGACATGCTTTTGGCCGACCAATTATCCAAAATCAAGCTATAGCATTTATGTTGGCCGATATGGCTACAGAAATAGATGCAACTCGGATGCTTATTTGGCGTGCAGCTTGGCTTGGTAAGCAGCGGAAATTTAAAAATGCTGAAGGGTCGATGGCAAAACTAAAGGCGGGTCGCGTAGCTACATGGGTAACTGAACGGGCTATTCAGATTCTCGGAGGATATGGCTACACCCGAGAATACCCAGTTGAGCGCTGGCACCGTGATGCAAAAATTCATGACATTTTCGAAGGAACAGAGCAAATACAACAACTAGTCATTAGCCGAGCCATCTCTGGAATGCGTATTGAGTAGACCATTACCTGCCGTCTCCCTTGCTGCTGTTCCAGGTAGGCGGCGGGCAACATTAGACCTTGCTACCGAGATTGAGAAACAAGGATTTTCCGGTATCTACTGTCCCAGTTTCGGTGATGCTGTGGGGTTATGCCATGGGATAGCTACAGAAACAGAAAATATTCCTTTCGGAACATCAATTGTGAACATTTATACTCGCCATGTCGAGGATTTTGCAGCTTCTGCCGCTTTCATCTATGAAATTTCAGGAAAGCGTTTCCGATTCGGAGTTGGGGTAAGCCATGCTCCAATGAATAAGAAGCTCGGCGTTTCTACCGGAAAGCCGTTAAGCGATATGCGCGCCTTTGTGGAAGGGTACAAGGCGGCCTCACGTATAGGAGACCTCCCTCCACTAGTTCTAGCGGCCATGAGAGATCGAATGATGGCCTTAGGAGCTGAGGTAGCTGATGGAGTTGTTCTAGCAAATGGTGCTCGTAGCGCTCTACCAATGGCAATCGATCAGATGCGATCTGCGCATGCCATTCCAGAAGATTTTTTCATAGGAGGGATGATCCCGACCTGTATTTCCAATGACCGAGATGCAGCTATGGAAGTTAACCGAAGAACTTTAACAATGTATGTCCAACTACCGAATTATAGAAACTACTGGAAGGCAGCAGGTTACACAAAAGAGATGGCGGCGATTGAGGAAGCCATTGCGGAAGGTGATAGGGCACAATTGCCAGCGTTAATGACTGAACAATGGTTGGCTGATGTATCGCTTTTCGGTTCCCATACCGAAGTGCTCGATGGCTTGGAAGCTTGGTATGAGGCTGGGCTGACAACCCCGATACTGGTCCCCTCGTCTACCAGCGGAGGCCAATTTCAAGCATTTAATGAACTCTTTGAGCTATTCGGTTAGGGCTCACTCTAAAACAATGGGTTTCCGGCCCACCACTGTTCAAATCGTGGTCGGATAGCCGACGAAACGAGTTCTACGATTGTTCCATTTTGTGGGGCAAGATAAGTCATCCCTCCGTAACCTTCTTCAGGAGCTAGCGCAGAAGCCAGTAGGGTCCACTCAAGTTCAAGCAATCGGTTAGTTTCGTCTTTAACACTGTCCACCCAGACCCCTACATGGTGCACTCCTGCATCGGTTCTCCCGTCCCAGATACTATTCTCTGGGCCTTCTAAGAGTTCTAAGTGTTGAGGGCCTTCACATGAGTAAACAAATTTAAGCGGAAGCTCTTGTTGACCTTCTTCAGGAGTCCAAAGGCTTTGACCTGGATTCTCAACTGCTTCGGCCCATGTAACTCCCAAAGATTCACCCAACTCATCCATAGCTAGTTGGAGATTTGGAACTCGGATCCCTATATGAAAGATTTCCTGGAAATTAAACATTGCTTCTCTATGCGCTCTCTATGTAAGGAGCGAGGAGCTTCTGAACTCGCAGATGTTCTGGGATTCGGTCTTCTCCTATTTTTTCATCTATTTGCTCGTGCAAATGCCAGATTCTTCGCTCCTGATAGTTGATGGGGATTCCGGTTAATGCTGGAGATTCTAGTGATTCTTGCATCGGAGCCATGTTGTACTTGTCTTCATCCATTATCTGGTCGAATTGCTCAGAGCGGATCTTCCAGTGAGTCGGTAACTCGTCTCCTTCCCAGTCTTTAGGTGCGTAATACCACCATTCCAATAAAGTATTCCTTTTGTCGATTGGCCAGAAAAGAAGAACAGGGAAACCGAAAGACCCTAAAGGAATAATGTAGTTGGGGAAATAGCTGACTGCCGTGCTCGTGCAATCCAGCATGTTTAAGAAATCTGTATTTTCAGTTTGGATAATAGCGAAGTCGCCATTGTCAAGCGGCTTCCAATCATCCCAAGAATCCATCCCTTGCCGTTTGACATGCTGTTCTGAATAGCCAGTCGTCATTCTGCTGTGTCCACCATCAAATAAGCCCATAACAGCACGACGGTTATCCAAAACAGCCCAGCCATCTTTATTTGAATGAATATGTTTAAAATGGTAGACCTCGAGAAAAGCCTCTGCGGTCACTTTCCAGTTGCAGGGCACAACAATGCTTTGACGATATACCTCGCGAAGATTTTCGCAATGCAGAGGTTCAAGCATCTGGGCTGCATCACCAAGGTAATCAAGAAGAGGAGCAGCTTCGGGGTTTTTGTTAACAAATATAAATCCCCCGAAAGTATCGCAGCTTACCCTTGGCAGATTCCGAGTTGACCGATCTAAGTCAACGAAATCACGTTCGTCGGGTAAGGCTATGAGTGCTCCATCTGTTATGTCATATGTCCATGAATGGTATTGGCAGCGGAGACGTCGGTCAGATCCTTTTTCCTCTCTAACTACAGGAGCTCCACGATGTTGGCAGGTGTTATAAAAACAACGGATAACACCATCAGCACCGCGGATAATAATCATTGGTTCTTTAAGTTTTTTAAAAGTAAAGTAATCTCCTGAGTTCGGAATTTCTTCAACGCGGCCAGCGATCACCCAAGAATCGTTAAAGACATATTCCATCTCTAATTCATAAAACTCATCAGACGTATAGCGCTCTTTTGGAATGTCATGAAATTTCGGGAATCCTTCAGGAGGGGCAGTACGCGAAACTTCGTAATGGATCTTTTCTTTTATTTCATTGATCGTCTTAGAGTCCATTTCTCAGTTCCTACGCTGTGGATCCACCATCGACGACCAACAAATGGCCAGTAATAAATTCAGCTAGGTCAGAAGCAAGGAATAGTGTAGCTCTTGCTATGTAGTCCGGATCTCCTGAAATTTTAAGAGGGTTAGCTGCTATCGCAGCGTAAACATCTATTCCGCCTTCTTTAAGGGCTGCACCCTGTTCAGCTAATCCCTCGGTATCTATAATCCCAGGAGCTATAGCATTAACTCTGATTTTTTTCGGACCTAGTTCATTTGCGAAGGCCTTAGTTAACCCAATGACTGCTGCTTTTGATGTGCTGTACGCAGTGATACTTGCCCCACCCCGAAGTGCTGCAATCGAAGAGATATTAACGATTGAGCCTCCACTACTCATGTAATTTACGGCTTCTCGGGAAGCGCTGTATTGAGCACGGACGTTGAGATCAAGCATTTTTGTCACAAAGTCATCACTTACCTCTGCGATCGGACCTGTAGGTGGATAAATTCCTGCGTTATTCACCAAAATGTCCAAATGAGATTCATTGGCTGCATGGCGGACTGCTGCCCCTAGTTGTTCGGCATCAGTAATATCACAAAGGGCAAATGAAGCTGAAAGCTCATTTGCTATCTCTTGTATATCAGGATCCATATCGGCAATAGTCACCTCAGCTCCTGCTTCTATAAGGCGCTTGGATATGGCGGCCCCTATACCTTTGCCACCGCCCGTAACTAATGCGCGCTTACCCGTAAGGTCGATCATTTCAGCTATCGCTGGGAATGTTGCCATCTGATTATCCTAATTGTCTCTTTTCGTAACTTCAATTTTAACTTCAGCACCAACGAATTAGGAGGTTCTGTCACCTGTGCTGTGTTCGACGCTATCGTTTTATCGGGGAGAGAAAGGAAAGAGTGGGGAAACAATCACAAAGTTCTGTTAGAACTGGACCTACGAAGTACTTTTTCCTTTTCTTTGGCATGATCTTTACTGCTGTGGGGTTAATAGGAATCGCCGTACCCGGTCTTCCAACTACAGTTTTTATGATTCTTGCGGCCTCCTGTTTCGCGAGGTCAAGTCCCCGTTTCGAGCGTTGGATTCTCAATCTTCCTGTTATTGGGGTCATGGTGCACGATTTCCGGTCTGGTTTAGGCATGCCGAGGAGAGCGAAAGCCATAGCCATAACGATGATGACGTTAGCGGTAGCGTTAAGTATTGCGTTTGCTATAAACCGCCTGAGCATACAGTTCCTCGTGGGGGCAGTAGGGGTGGTAGGTGTCTGGTATGTGGGGATTCGTGTTCCGACACGTGAAAAAGTTTTATTAAGCAGAGACCCTCAAGACCAATGATCCGGTGGCAATAAAAACTACAATTTCACCCCTGCTTGGTTGAATAACTCGGCAAGGACCTCAACCGAACGCTTATAATTCTCCAGATCTCTTTGCCTTGGTTCGGGAACGAAATGCGTCACGCCGGCCTCAATGTAACCTTCAATTTCAGACATGATCTTATCTGGGTCATCCTCTAGCGGGTCCCAATTGGTTCTCATAGAGATAACGAATTCGTTACTATGCCCGAATTCTTTCAACCTATTAACTGTATCGGACGTATCTGCTATAGAGAGAAAGCCTCCATGCCACCCTTTGCCTACCCTGCATGCTCTTCTCAGGGCAACATCTGCATGTCCGCCTATCCAAATTGGTATCTCTCCATCAGGTTGAGGCTTTGCTCGAATGTTCACAAAATCTGCACCATGCACAGGGTAAGAAGCGGTTATGTGGTCGTCCGTCCAGAGGCGCTGAATCATCTCGATTGCTTCATCAGTCCTTGGTCCTCTTTCGTCAAAAGGGACTCCAAGCGCATCAAATTCTTCTTTTAGCCATCCTGCGGCTGTCCCGAATATGACCCTGCCCCCACTTAGTTTGTCAATCGAAGCTAGAGATTTTGCAATTACTACAGGGTTTCTCATTGGTAAGACGATAACTGTCGTACCAATTTTAATCTTTGTTGTTTTTGCTGCGACCCAGGCCATTACTGCCAATGGTTCATAAATGTATGCAGATGGGGGATACTTGGCACCTGATGGAATGACCAGATGGTCACTAACCCAGACGTCTGAAAAACCTAGTTTCTCGGCAAGCTGAGCAACTTGGGTTAAGGCTTCACCTGATGCTGCAGGGCCAGCTTGAGGAAGATGGATTCCAGCAGTGACAAGTTCTGTGCTCATAGTTTCAAAATAGCTATAACTTTGAGATTCGTATACAGAATCGTAGAGTTAATTTTGCTCTAGGGTGGTAAAACTGGATAAACACCAATCGAGCTGGAATACACAGGAGGATAAAGAATGAGTCTCAGCAGGGCTGAAGCAGCGATTATCAGCGCAAGAGAAATCGTCGATTCTGGATTGTCTTACCTGAAGTCCAAGGACAACCCAGAGGATCACCAAGTATTTCTTTATGACTTGGCGCATGCAAACTCAGCACTCGCTATAGCTGAAAGTTTTCTGCCTTACGCAGACAAGGGAAACGAAGAGAAAGAGATCGTGGAGGTATTTCTTGCAGATTCTCTCCGCTCAATAGCAGGCATGTCTTTCGGCCGAGAAGAAACTTGGGGGATATCGAAATCTGCACTTGAGAATCTGAATAATTATGTTTCTACTCACGGAACCCCCCAAAAGTACTCTCAGGTATCTTCCTACCGCCCTAGATCTCATCTAAATGATGAACTGGAACTTGTAGCAGAAACATTTAGACGCTTCGGAAAAGAACACATAGAGCATCATGCAGAAAAAGTCCATCGCGAAGACCTTGATGTCCCAGAGGAGATTATTAATGGCCTATCGGAACTTGGCTGCTTCGGACTATCAATACCTGAAGAATATGGAGGTTCGGCATCCGGCGCTATTAACGACATGTACGGAATGGTTATAGCGACAGAGGAGCTTTCTCGAGCCTCACTAAGTATCGGTGGCTCACTCATTACTAGGCCAGAGATTCTAGCCAGAGCTATCGAACGCGGAGGGACAGAAGAGCAGAAGCGGTCCTTACTTCCGAAAATTGCCGCAGGGGAGCTCATGTCTGCTGTTGCTGTAACGGAACCAGACCACGGGAGTGATGTGGCGTCGATAACCATGTCTGCCCGGCCTGAACCAAGTGGAGGTTGGAAACTCAATGGTGTAAAGACTTGGTGTACTTTTGCTGGCAGAGCTGATCTCTTAATGGTGCTGGCACGAACAAATCCTGATACTTCGCAAGGGCATAGAGGCCTAAGTGTCTTCGTTGTTGAGAAAGAGCGCGCTGATGGCCACAGCTTTGATTTCCAGCAGGAGTCTGGCGGAAGGATGCAAGGGAAAGCTATTCCAACGTTGGGATATAGGGGCATGCATAGTTTCGAAATTGCCTTTCAGGATTGGGTTGTTCCCGAAGATTCACTTATTGGCGGCATTGAAGGGGAAGGGCAGGGCTTTTACCTTCAAATGGCTGGATTTGAGAATGGCAGACTTCAAACTGCTGCCCGAGCGGTTGGAGTGATGCAGAGAGCTTATGAGGAAGCAGTTAACTACAGCCAAGAGCGGACTGTCTTCAATAGCTCCCTTAGATCATATGAGCTTACTCAGGTAAAGATTGGAAGAATGGCTGCGATTATCCAAGCATGCAGACAGTACACGTATGATGTAGCAGAAAAAATGTCAATGGGAAACGGTGCTCTAGAAGCAGCGATGATTAAGGCGTACTCATGCAAGGCTGCCGAATGGGTTACACGAGAAGCGATGCAAATCCATGGTGGTTTCGGTTATGCCGAAGAGTACGTGGTTAGTCGCCTGTTTGTTGACGCAAGAGTGTTGTCGATCTTCGAAGGCGCAGATGAAACACTTTGTCTAAAACTGATCGGCAGAAGGTTGCTTTCAAAGTAAAGTTTTTCGACTAACTGCCTAAGCCCTTTCTCATTGGAGGAAGATCATCGAAGTCGGGATCTTCACTATTTGCCTGAGCTTCGAAAGCCGCAGCCATATCCTTTGGCTGGAACATCCCTGCTTGCCATGTTGCAATGAAATTTAAGCTATCGGCGACGGAATGGTCTCGGGCGTAGTTCACGCTCTCTTTTGTTCCCCAAATAGCAAGTGGGGACTTTGTAGCAATCTCATTTGCGATATCAAGGACGCCTTCAACAAGCTCTTCATGTGTCTCGAAAATCTGGTTCACTAATCCAACCTCATATGCTCTTTGCGCTGACATACGTCGGCCAGTATACGCAAGCTCACGAACTACTCCTTCGGGAACTAGCTTTGGAAGCCGTTGAAGTGTTCCTACATCAGCGGTCATGCCGATGTTTATCTCTTGGATACAAAACCACGCATCGGCAGTTGCATATCGCATGTCGGCGGCAGTTACCATGTCTACTGCTCCACCTACGCAACCGCCTTGAATAGCAACAAGTACTGGCATGCGGGCACGTTCTAGACAGTTGAAACTTTCCTGTAGAAGAAGCGCACTGCTCCGAGTGTTTGCGTTCATCCGCCCCCGTTCAGTTTTCCCCTCTCCAGAGAGGTTGCCTCCGGTAAACACTGCAAGGTCCATTCCAGCGCAAAAGTGGCGCCCGGTAGACGAGATAACAATTGCCCTTGCTCTCCCTTCGTCACTTATGGAATTGATGATTTCAGGTAATTCCTTCCAAAATGAAGGGACCATGGTGTTTAAATTCTCTCCGCGACTCATCTGGACATGAGCAATTTTTCCAACATCTGTTACTTCAAAACATTCATAGGTCATATTCAACGATCTCATGTTCTTGAAATATCTGCCACTTTACAGTGGTATTTAATTAGAAGATTTTCTCTTCTGTTGTTTCCCCTTTAATGCTGTAAGTTGGACTAATGATTGAAACCGCTAAAACCTTCTGCCGTATTTGTCATGCCGCTTGTCCGATGGAAGTTGATATAGAAGATAAAAAAAGAATCGTGGCAGTTCGTGGCGATAAAAGTGACCCTCTTTTTGGTGGCTATACATGTATCAAAGGCCGGCAACTCGCAGATCAATACCATAGCCCTAGTCGTCTCCGCTCTCCATTGAAGAAAAATCCTGAAGGAACGTTTGACATCGTTAATTCCTCAGATGCCCTCGATGAAATAGCAGAGAAAATAGATCATATTGTTTCACACCATGGCCCAAGATCTATAGCAACCTATATTGGTACCGGCGCCTACCAAAATAGCGTAGGAGTTGCTGTAGGTGCAGCTTGGCATAAGGGGTTTGACTCTCCATCTTTTTATACGTCCCTTACCATCGATCAGCCTGCTCATAGGAGTTCTTTATCTCGACTTGGCTCTTGGGAAGCTGGCTGGCAGAATTTCTCCAATTCTGATGTTCTTCTTGCTGTTGGCTATAACCCACTTGTTTCGAGCTACGGCCCAGCTAGTGGCCTACAAGGAACGGACCCCTTTGTGAAATTACGTGAAGCAAAGAATAGGGGTTTGAAACTTATTGTTATTGATCCCCGAAAAAGTGAACTAGCTAACCATGCAGATGTTTGGCTTCAGGTTAAACCCGGAGAAGATCCGGCTCTACTTGCCGCGATCTTGAATATCATTTTGACCAGCGAACTCCATGACAAAGAATTCTGTCAAGAGTATGTCGAATCGGATCAGCTGGAATTGCTTCGAAAGTCTGTTGCTCCTTTTACAGCTGATTATGCCGCACAGAGATGCGAGGTAGCGGCTGCTGACATTCATCTAGCTGCGGAAACTTTCGCTTCAGGGCCTAGGGGAACTGCGGGTTCTGGAACCGGCCCAAATATGGCTCCGCATGGGACGCTAATGGAAACCTTAGCCTTAACACTAAATGTCATCTGTGGGAGAGTTTTACGTTCAGGGGAGACTCTGGAAAGCCCGTATATGTTATTTCCCGGTGATACAAGACGCGCACAGGTAGTCCCTCCGAGTGACCCTACGCCGGGAGCTTCCCATCGAGTTCGAGGGTTGCGAGGTCTCGCTGGTGAAATGATGACCAATGCTTTGAACGATGAAATCCTTTTGGAAGGGGAAGGAAAAGTTCGCGCCTTAATCGTTTCCGGTGGAAATCCCATACAGGCGTGGCCTGATCAAAGGAAAACTCTAGAAGCTATGGAAGATCTCGAGTTGCTAGTCGTTATCGACCATCGTATGACTGCAACAGCTGAACTAGCTGATTACGTGTTTGCCCCTCGGCTTCAGTTAGAGCGTGCGGATGTTCCCAATGTGATGGATAGACGGTTCCCAGAAGTCTACACAAATTACACTGACCCAATCATCGTATCCGGTGACGATGTTTTGAATGAGTGGGAGGTCTATGCGGGTTTAGCTGCCAGACGAGGAACACCAATTGTGCTTCCGGGAGGCGATTTGCCAGTAGAAGAAACTCTTAGTGATGGTGATGTCATTGACTATGTTTACGCTGATGCAAGGCTTCCTATCTCAGAATGGAGAAAAAATCGTGGAGTTATCCACGACAAACCTATTCGCGTAATTGATGGCGATCCTGACAGTGACGCCCGGTTTGCTGTTTGCCCCCCCGATGTTTATGAAGAGTTATTAGAAGTGCAGAATGAAAGAACAGGTTTGGAGATTTTTAAGGGTATAGACCATAAGAAATACCCATTTAGGCTTGTTGGTAGGAGATTAAAGCACGCATTGAATTCTCTTGGTTCTGAACTTCCCGGTTTGGCTGATGTGGCAACCACCAATTATGCATATGTCCACCCAGAGGATTTAGATAATTTCGGTGCTGAACCTGGCGACTTATTGAAAATTTCTTCGCCCCGAGCTTCAGTTGTTGGCGTAGCTGAGAGTGACCCTGGAATTAAACGTGGCGTTGTTGCTATGTCTCATTCATGGGGAGGCCTTTCGTTGACTGATGAGAAAGTTCGCGACATAGGGACCCCGACAAATAGGCTAGTAACAAGTGACAATGGGTTTGATCGAATAACCGGACTTCCAATTATGAGCGCTATTCCTGTTCAAATTCGTCGGATTTCTGAAGAGGAATTACAAACCTCCGGATGAGTTGTTCCACAGTATTTTAGTCTTTGTAGTTACTGAGTTCCGTATCTCCTGTCAATGCTCTTTTAACTACCTTGCCGCTTGCATTCCGAGGAAGAGCGGTGTTTCTCCATTCCCAAATGACAGGTATCTTGTAATCTGCAAGTGTCTCGCTGCACCACTCCCGTAAAATATTGGCGTCTACGTTTTCCTCTCCTTCCAGTACGACTATTGCTTTGACTTCTTGTCCTCTGTCTTGATGGTCCACTCCAACAACTGCTGCTTCGAGAACGCTTGAATGTGCCTCTAAGCGATGTTCTATTTCCACAGGGTAGATATTTTCACCTGATCTAATAATCATGTCACGAGCACGAGCATTGATAAAAAGCAGTTCATTTTCGACTCGTCCAATGTCTCCCATGGCAAGCCATCTCCCAGCCTTAATTGTTTCTCTGGTTGCCTCAGGGTTACCCCAATATTCCAACATGGTGTAGGCCGACCTCACATGGATCTCTCCTTCTTCCCCGTTTGGAAGGGGTTGGTTGTTTTCATCCCTGATTTCTACGTCAAAGCCCATACAAGCTCTTCCAGCAGACGAGGGATTTTCTTTGAACTCTTGGCCTCCGATAGAGGTAACGACACCGCAGGATTCACTACTTCCGTATCCTTGCCCAATTGATGCTGCTGCTTGAGGAAAATGCTCCTCAATCTTGTTTCGCATATGTTGAGAGAGATGAGCCCCCCCGCTGCTCATTCTTGTGAGGCTTGAAGTGTCGTACTCAAGGAGTTTCGGGTGAGACATTACTCTGGGCCCCATATCTCCAATTGCTGTCCAATTCGTGACCTTCTCAGTTTCGATTATCTTCAAAACGTCTTCTGGGTCAAAGCGGCCGCTTCGAAATACTATTTTCGTCCCATTTGCCATGTTCATTAAAACCCCTGCGAGAAGTCCAGATACATGAAAAAGGGGAGAAGTTGCAAGCACCACATCCTGATGGCTAGGAAGTGAGGATGGATCTATTCCTAGTTGTCTTAGCGCAATGATTGTCTTTTCCTGGGCATTATGTAAAGTACCGTCGACGAACCCTATAAGCCCTCTGTGGGAAAGAAGAGCCCCTTTAGCTCTTCCGGTAGTTCCAGAAGTAAACAGGATGAGAGCAGGATCGTCTTCACGAACCTTTTGTTCAGCTTCGCTTTCCCCAATAGTCCCAATAGAAGTAAAAAATTCCGGAGTTTCGTCGATATCAATAATGGCTATTTCGCTAGCTACATTGTCAGCACGCATAAGACGACGTTTGTCTCCTATTAAAACTTTAGGTTGCGTGAGTTGAAGTGCATGATCTATTTCCGCTGCAGTCCACCAGCCGTTAATAGCGACAGCGATAGCACCTATGAAGGTAGTTGCAAAAAAAGAAATTACCCATTCTGGCGAGTTAGCTGCAAGTATTGCTACCCGATCACCGGAACGAACTCCGAGTTCTTCAACAAGTCGGTGAGAAACTCCTCTGACCATGTCCGGCAACTGGTCATAGGTGACCCTTGTATCTCCTAAGACCAGACATTCTCGTCCACTCCACTTATCTGTAAATCCGTCAAACATCTCTTCTATATTGCGATGCCGGTTGCGAAACACCAGCAACTGTTGGCCTAGGACATCTTCTACAGTTGTTTCCCATTGTCCGCCCTCACCGCAAAGCTCCGCCCGAACTTCTTCAGCAAGTGAAAGGCTTTGGCTTTCATTTCTTGTCATACGATCACTTGATTTTCTTCAGGTCCATCAGCATTTCCATTATGGATTCACCTTTAGAAACTCTTGAATATAAGAAACAAGAAGATCCGGAGCGTCCTCTTGGCAGAAATGACCAACACCTTCCAACTCAATAATTTTCTCATCAGGCCACAGTGAGCGGAAACCTTCTATTGCACGATCCGGAGGAATAGCTCGATCTTCGAGTCCTTCAAGAAGGATCGCTGGTTTTGATTTCAGATTTGGGACTCCCTCAGCGCCCTCAAGAACATAGTCGACTATTCGACCAAGATAAGCATCAATAGGAAATTCATATGCGCCGATTGAACTTTCATAGCTTGGAAATGGCGAGCTATATGCATCGATCCAAGTATCATCAATAACGCTTGAATTCTGGAATCCGATAATTTTCATAATAGATAAAACAGTTGACCCTGCGTTGCGCAATACTTGTTCAGTCCGACCGGACTCAAGACCTTCACCTATCCATTTGAACCAAGGTGACTGATTTATTGGCGTTACCGATTCAGAAACGACTCCATACCCAGCAACGGTATTCATATATACAAGACGTTTGACCTTCTCTGGATGCCGAACTGTGAAAGCTGTGCCTATCGGGCCTCCCCAATCCTGCATAACAAAAGTAATCTGATCTAATGTGAGCTCATCAATAAGCGCAGACAAGTTCTCAGTGTGTGACTTCAGTGTGTACTCACGGTCTAAGGGGGTCTCACTCTTTCCAAAGCCCATATGGTCAGGAACTATCACCCTGTTATTCTCAGCCAAGGGTGGGATCATGTTTCGATAAAGGTACCCCCAAGTAGGTTCACCATGTAGACAGATGATTACCTCGCCTTCCCCGATATCTACGTAATGTTGGCTAAAGCCAGCAGCTTCGCAGAAATGGGGCTGGAAAGGCCAAGTTCCATTGAATGTTTCATCTTTAGGGATCATGGAGGTAGTTTTTCATAATCAACCATCGCCGGCCATTTTTGGCCGTATCTTTCTTCGTTTCCGAAAAGCTGATTTCTCACACTTGGATTACCGGCATACGAGGGTTTTCTGTGGACTAGGATTCAAAGTGAGCGATTTTGATGAAATTACTGAGCGAGTTATAGAAATAGGTGAGTCTTATGGGCAAAGAAATACTTTTAGAGCATAGAAATCGGATAGATCAACTCGATGAGAAACTTATACATTTACTTGCTGAACGATTTGAGATAACCAAGGCTGTTGGAATTCTGAAAGCAGAGCAAGGAATGCCTGCTGGTGACCCTGAACGAGAAGCGCAGCAAATCGAGCGACTGCATGAAATTGCCATAGAAGTTGGTATGGATCCAGAATTCTCCGTGAAAGTGTTTCGCCTTATCGTAGATGAGGTAATCCGTCACCATGTCCGCGCTGCTGAAGAGACATAGATACTTAAATCTCAGTATCTTTCCAATGATTCCAGTAGGTAACACTCTCTGCTGGTTTTCTGGTTCCAGGCCGAAAATCATCCCCTGTGTAATAGGCCGTAGGTATACATGCCAGCTGCGTTACTGATTCAGGAATCCCGAGTTCTTCACCAACGCGACGCGCATAGCGCAGATGCAATGTCGTCCATGCAGTTCCTAGTCCTCTAGCGCGAGCCGCAAGCATATAACTCCAAACGGCAGGTAGAACGGAGCCCCACCACCCTTGGGTACCTCCTCCCAGTCCTCCTTCCATATCTTCCGGACTTCCGAGAGAGCAGGGAATAGCTAGGATAGGAACCCTTTCAAGTATTTCTGCTAAATAATCACTTGAAGAGATGATCTTACCAATTGTCGAATTTTCAGGGGCCTTAGATGCTACAGCCCCTTTCTGCTGATCGATGTATGGGGCATAAGCCTCACGGTATGCCTCAGCTATCACCCTTTTCTTCTCTGGATCATCGACGATCACCCAACGCCATTTCTGATAATTTCCACCTGCGGGAGCCTGGGTTGAGACACGGACGCAATCAAGGATTAATTCTCTCGGAACTGGCTTTTCCAAGTTCAGGCGTTTCCTTACTGCACGTGTAGTTGTCAGGAGGTGGTCTACCTGTTGTAAATCAAATTCTGTCACAAGCCAGTTTGTCTTTCTCAAAAATCTGTCATGGGCTAAGCTAAACCTAGTCTGTATTCATCAGAAAATCCGTTTAGAGAGGAGACCTCATGGCACGTATCGCAATTCCCGAAGGTGAAGGTCTTGAACGAAGTCGTATGTGGGCGTTACAAACAAATGTTGCAAAAGGGATCGGTATCGCAGGGAATGCGCTTTATACACAGATCTCTCTCGATACTCGTGTGCGCGAGGTCGCTCGCATGCGCATCGCACAAATAAATGAGTGCCATATATGAATGGATACTCGCTCTGCATCGGCGATGCAGCAAGGACTTGAAGAAGATCTATATCATCGGGTATCTGAGTACGAAGAAATAGGGGCTTTCACGGTTCCAGAGAAGCTCGCTGCTGAAATGGCTGAACGCTTTGTCTTTGATCACGTAGCCCTAAAGGATGATGAGGAGTATTGGGAAAAAGTGAAAGAGAACTTCACAGACCAGCAGATACTTGAGCTTCTTGCTTTGATAGGTTTTTGTCTCGGGATGGGAAGGCTTTTAGCAGTTCTCGATATTGCCAATGATTGTCCTGTAAATAGAACCGCAGATCCAGATAAGGACCCAACACATTACGTCCATGGATGAGATTTCTAATCTCTATGTTCACGAAAGCGTGAGCTCCTGCTAGAAGCGAACCTTATACAAACTGGTTGTTCTAACCCAAATCGGTAGACCAAACATTGACCCCATTCTCCTCATAGAGTCCTATTTAGGTAGTAGAGAGTTGAGGTTACAGCCCAATCAGAACTAAATTGACGAGGGTATAAGGAGAATTATGGCTGGTCCTTTAGAGGGAATAAAGATTGTAGAACTTGGTCAAATGATCGCTGTACCTGGAGCTACGTATCTGTTAGGAACACAGGGGGCAGAGATCGTCAAGGTCGAAAATACGACGGGTGGAGATGACCTCCGGATGTATGGCAGTCGCAAGAACGGCATATCCGGTTGGTTCGCAAATGCAAATGCGGGCAAACGTTCCATAGGTATTGATCTCATGACTGAAGACGGGAAACAAGTGCTTTGGAGATTATTGAAGGATGCGGATGTCTTTATTCAAGGTTTTCGACCAGGGGCGGTGGATCGCTTAGGGTTCTCCTATGTAGAGGTTCACAATACACTTCCTGAGTTAATTTACGTCTCTTCATCAGGATTTGGGGCCTCTGGGCCATATAGTGAACGACCTGTTTATGACCCCGTAATCCAAGCGTTGTCAGGCTGGGCTGGCGCACAAAAGACGAATAATGAGCCGATGCTTATTCGCGGGATGGTTGCTGATAAGGTCGCTGCTTTAACTACCGCACAGGCGATAACAGCAGCATTGTTTCGAAGAAACGATACAAAAGAAGGCCAGCACGTAGAAATCTCCATGTTTGAAGCGAATATTGCCTTTAACTGGCCAGATGTAATGATGCACGAAACTCTTCTCGATAGTGATGCTTTGCACTTTCCCAATCTCTTGGGCTCCTATCAACTTTTCGCAACGGAAGATGGATGGGTTTCAGTAACTGCTGGAACCGATAAGCAGTGGAACGCTGTTTGTAAAGCATTGAATCGACAAGATCTAGCTGACGATAGTCGTTTCTCGTCAGCTTCTAATAGGAGTAAAAATTTTACAAATTGGTATGAAGCATTTGCACAAATGGTTTCTGAATTTACAAGTGACGAAGTACTGGAGCGATGTTTAGATGCTGATGTTCCCGCAGTGCCCGTCCTCGACCCAAGTGAGGTATCTAGCGATCCTCATGTGGTAGCTAGAGAGGCAGTTATAGAAGTAACTCACCCAACAATTGGGAAGATGCGCGTCCCGCGGCAGGGAGCTAGTTTCTCAGCTGAAAAAAAAGTTGAGCCAAGCGCCGCACCAGCTTACGGGGAGCATACGGATGAAATTCTTTCTGAAGTAGGTTTTGACCCTAACGAAATTAGCAATCTGAGAAACTCCAATATTGTCGTATAGGAACCCCCTTGAAAGATAGAACTAATGGAATCAGTTAGATGCGTAACTAAGCGCTTCGAGACAACCTCGGGTGTCCAAATTGAAGCTGACTTCTGGGGTGAAAAGAGTGAAGATTCTGTTGTGCTATTGCACGGTGGGGGACAGACACGCCATTCATGGGGTTCGACTGCTTCAGAGATCGCCAAAAAGGGTTGGTGGGCGATTTCAATAGATTTGCGTGGCCATGGAAGATCTAGCTGGGTTCCGAACCAACACTATGGCCTTGACGGTTTTGCTGCAGACATTGACTTTATTCTTCGAGAGGAAGAGATAGTCCCTGTGCTAGTAGGCGCTTCGTTAGGTGGGCTTGCGGGTATGTACTTAGCGGGAAACCTACGCCCCAAATCGATCCGGTCTTTGGTTCTTGTCGACATCGTTCCACGCATGAACCGGACAGGCGCTGAAAGAGTTAAGTCGTTCATGTTGGAGCATCTTCAGACAGGGTTTGCAACCTTAGAAGCAGCAGCAGAAGCAATAGCTGCATATAACCCTGAGCGTGAAATGCCAACAGGTTTGGAGGGGTTGAAGAAGAACCTTCATAAACGTGATGGAAGATGGTACTGGCACTGGGACCCTGCATTTTTAGAGACTTCCAACGCTAAACAAAGGGTAGAAATGCAAGACCCCGAGTTCCTCAATTCACTATGTCTATCGATTGCGGTTCCAATGCTTCTAGTTAGGGGGCGGCTTAGCGACCTAGTAACAGAAGTTGAAGCTGCAGAATTCCTCAAAGAATTTCCAAATGCTTCTTACGTCGATGTCAGCGGCGCCGGTCATATGGTAGCTGGAGATAAGAATGACATCTTTACTAAAGCTGTCATAGACTTTCTAGATACGGTTATTGACTAGCCTTCTACGAGCAGGTTATTCATCTTCCGCAGACAGGTCTATTTCTCCCTGATACCACTCGGGCATCGCCGCACGGGGATGCTCACCTAGGTCTGGCCGCACAATACTGAGAAATGCATAATCCCAGTCGGAGGGAAGTTTTTGAGTGTGGGCCCCACCATCAATACGTATTGTTTCCCCGTTGACGTAATTTGATTCATCACTTACCAGGTACAAGGCACAATTAGCAACATCATCCACGTGACCCATCCGTTTTGCAGGAGTTTGAAGTCTTACAGCTTCAATAGCAAGTCGATTCTCCTCGGTGAATGCTTCGGCAGTCATGTCAGTTTCAATCACATGCGGGGCAATACAATTAACTCTTACCTGGTCGTTCCCGTATTCCACAGCAGCTATTTTTGCTACGTATTCGAGTCCTGCTTTCGATCCCGCATACCCAACTCGTCCAATAGCAGGACTCTGCGCCGTGAGAGATGAGCAAAGAATGGCTGATCCCCCTCCTCCTTTTACCATTGCGTTACACATATATCGAAGAAAATAGATTGCTCCATTAAATTGGACATTAACCATAGGCTCAAGGTGCTCCGGAGTCATTTCACTTATCAAGCTTGTATCGTCATACCCAGCAAAGTTAATAGCACCGTCAATCTTTCCATATTTGGCCATGATCTCTGAGACCACATTCTCTCCTTGCTGGAAGTCCGTGACATCCCATTGCACACCCAGCCCATCAAATTCTTTGGCTACGCTATTGGCAAGATCAGCTCTTCTTCCAGCTATGACTACGGTAGCTCCTTCTTCTGAAAAGCGTTTCGTGCACGCTAAGCCGAACCCGGTTGCACCTCCAACAACGACAATGATTTTGCCACTTAAACGGTTCATGATACGACAGTAGCTTCTCTTTCGTATTTCGGCTCATGCTGAGAGGAATTTGTCTTGGGTTCCATAGGCCATCTTCATAACTTTGAGGTAATGTGCAAGAGGCGGTATATAGGAGGCATAAATGAGCTTCATGGATCAATATAAATTAGACGGGAAAGTAGCTGTTATTACTGGTTCAGGACAAGGTATTGGTCGTGGTATCGCATGGGGCCTTGCCGCTGCTGGTTGTGATGTGGCTCTGAACGCTCGGCGGGAGAATGATCTCGAAGAGACAGCTCGTGGAGTAACCGAACGCGGCCAAGAAGCCTTAGTTTTTGCATCTGATATTCGTGATAAATCACAAGAGCTCGCAGATTTGACGATGGAAAGATTTGGAAAGATTGACATCTGGGTAAATAACGTTGGTGGTTCAGATGAAAAAAATACCCGAACCCTGATTGATACCCCAGATGAAATATTTCGCAGTCAACTAGAACTCAATCTAACTACAGCATTCCAGGGTGCAAAAGCAGCTGCGAAAAAAATGAAAGATGGTGGCTGTATTATTAATATCGCTTCTGGAGCGGGGATGAGAGGATCCCCATACACAGGCCCATATGCTGCAGCAAAAGCAGGTATGCTAAATATGACTGAGACTCTAGCGATCGAGCTAGCTCCGAAGATACGAGTAAATGCGGTATCTCCTGGACCAGTTGTTACTGAAGCTTTCGATAAGGTCCTTGGGGCAGCAGACGCTGAACAAGAAATCGCAGCAACTATTCCTTTAGGATTCCTCGGTACCCCTGATGACATCGCACACACTGTTGTTTTTCTCTCCAGCCCCGCTTCTAGATGGATAACGGGAAGAAATATCCTTGTTGCAGGGGGTCGGACTCACAGAGCATACCAATACCAACAGCGTCTAGAAGAGGAATAAAACTCAAATACACGCAAAGGAGTAAGAATATGAAATTAAACCTAACCGTAGATGAGGCGCTTTCGACAACAAGAGCAGTTAGAAAACGACTCGACTTCGATCGGCCAGTTGAACCAGAGATTATCCGCGAATGTCTTGAAGCTGCGGTACAGTCTCCAACTGGTTCGAACTCTCAATCATGGCAATGGATGGTAATAACTGATCAAGCCCAACGTTCTGCTCTGGCCGACCTATATCGCCAAGGTTGGGAGATGTATGTGCAAATGGAAGGAAATGTAGAAACAGCATATAAAGGAGAAGATCCGTCACGGTTAGCGCAGCAAGATAGAGTCGCTAGTTCTGCCCAATACTTGGCAGAGAACTTTGAGAAAGCCCCCGTCATGATGATTCCGCTCCTTCCCGGAAGGCTTGAGGGGCTCCCATCTATGGCGGTGACTTCAATGATGGGATCTATACTTCCCGGAGCTTGGAGTTTCATGATTGCTGCAAGAGAAAGGGGTCTTGGTACAGCCTGGACAACAATCCATCTCATGTTCGAAGAGCAAGCAGCAGAAATTCTCGGCATAGATTATGAAAGCTATACCCAATGCGCCTTAATCACTTGCGGCTATACCCATGGAACTGATTTTAAACCAGCGAAACGTCCACCTATCGAAACGGTTTTGCATTGGGACAGGTGGGAAGGGAAAGCGCCATGGTAGAAAGCCCAACGTCAGAAGAAATTGTTGACCAGTTTATGGAACATATCAACGCTAAAGATCTTGATGCAGCTACTGCTCTGATAAGCGATAATTGCGAATACGATAACGTCCCAATGGGAAAGGTTTTCGGAAGAGAAGTTATTCATGAGTACCTCCGCCCAGTTATGGAACGCTGTTCGGAAATTGAATGGATCACACTACGGCAAACGTCATCAGAAGGGTTAGTACTCAATGAACGGCTTGATCGGTTCAAATGGCCGCATGGGTGGGTTGAAGTTCCAGTCGCCGGCGTTTTTGAGATCGAAGACGGGGAAATTACCTTATGGCGGGACTACTTCGATCTACCTACCTACACTGATCAACTTCCTACACCCCCTTCAGAGTAGATTCACCAGTATCGATGGCATCTCAGTTATTCTCACCGATGCAAGGAACAGTCCTTCTACTTGATGTTCAAATAGGAGACGATGTAGCTCAGGGCCAGCGAGTAGCGATACTTGAATCAATGAAAATGGAGCATGAAATCTCCACCTCAATCAGTGGAACCATAGAAAAACTCTTCGTGGAAGTCGGTGAAACCGTCCTCGAAGGGCAGGAAATCCTATCTCTGGTACCAAAGGAAATCTCACAGGCTGGTAACGAAGCTGAATCCGAAATAGATCTTGACCATATACGTGATGACCTCGCAGAAGTTAAGGAACGTCACGATATAGGGCTAGACCACAGACGCCCTGAGGCTGTAGCAAAACGTCGACGCCGTGAACAGAGAACAGCCCGAGAGAATATTGCTGACCTTTTAAATATTGACTCCTATCTTGAGTATGGTCCTCTCGTTGTTGCGCCTCAGCGAAAGAGAAGAACTGTCGAAGACCTCATTCTCAATACCCCTGCGGATGGAATGATTGCAGGGATAGGGGAGGTCAATGCCGGTATTTTCTCTGAGGAAAAAGCCCAGTGCGTCGTCATGTCATATGACTACACTGTCCTAGCTGGAACGCAAGGTGGTCAAAATCATCGAAAGAAGGATCGACTTTTCGAAATAGCAAAACGCTGGAAACTACCAGTCATCTTCTTTACTGAGGGTGGGGGAGGACGACCCGGTGACACCGATGGCATGCAGGTAGCTGGACTAGATTGCTTGGCTTTTGGCCTTTGGGCCGACCTCTCTGGCATTGTTCCTCTTGTAGGTATTAATTCTGGATACTGTTTCGCAGGCAATGCAGCGATTCTTGGCTGTTGTGATGTGATTATCGCAACAGAGAACTCAAATATTGGGATGGGTGGGCCAGCAATGATTGAAGGAGGTGGGCTTGGCGTATATCAACCTTCAGACATCGGCCCTATTGATGTTCAAACTCAAAACGGTGTAGTCGATATTCTTGTGAAAGACGAAGAAGAAGCTGTGGCTGTAGCGAAGCGGTATCTCGGTTACTTCCAAGGATCGATTCCGGACTGGGAGTGTGAAGATCAAAGAAAATTACGACATTTAGTTCCGGAAAATCGGGTGCGGGCTTACGAAGTGCGGGAAATTATCGACATCCTGTTTGATTCTGACTCAGTTCTGGAGATCCGGAAAGATTTTGGTTTAGGTATTATCACATCGTTAGCAAGAATTGAAGGTATTCCAGTTGGAGTGATAGCGAACAATCCTTCTCATCTTGGCGGAGCTATCGATAGCGATGCTGCGGATAAAGCTTCACGTTTTATGCAACTGTGTGACGCCTTTGGCCTCCCGATAATAAGTCTATGTGATACTCCGGGGTTCATGGTTGGGCCAGAGGCTGAAAAGACAGGTTTAGTCCGTCACGTCAGCCGTATGTTCGTAACGGCGAGATCAGTGACATCGCCAACCTGCACGATTGTCCTTCGGAAGGCCTATGGGTTGGGAGCGCAAGCCATGGCGTCTGGAGGATTCAAGTTTCCATTATTTACTGTCGCGTGGCCTACCGGTGAATTTGGAGGTATGGGGCTTGAGGGTGCCGTTAAGTTAGGTTACAGAAAAGAACTTGAAGCTATTGAAGATCCTGAAGAGAGAGAAGCTGCTTATCAGGCTCTTGTAGATCGCATGTATGAAGTTGGTAAGGGTCTCAGTATGGCTGACCATTTTGAGATTGATGATGTGATTGATCCATCGGATTCTCGTCGATGGATTGTTAGAGGGTTAAAGGCCGCACGGATAGAAAAATCCACGAAGTGGGGTAATCGTCCAATGATTGACACCTGGTAGTAGAAAAATTTACTAGCGGTTAAGCTGCTTTGGCGCCTCTCCTGTGATTCTCGTAGAGGCTTACAGCAATCATTAGAGCACCACTTGCGAGACTCAACCAAAGGCCAATACCTGCTTCGACTCTATCTTCTTGTGCTGTTGTGATAATCATCGCTAATGGTATTAGGAAGGCAGTTAGTCCCATACCAAATAGGCAGTGGGAAAGGAGCATATTTGGGCCGGGTTCAGCTAGGCCTTTAGGCCGTAAACGCATTAGAGCAGCGAAACCGACGACAGCTCCGATAATAAGGAGCAGATAGCCAAGTCGAGGACCTGACGCTCCTTTACCCAACGTTTCAGTACAGATCTCACCGAGCTCTTTACATTCGTTTCGGCCATCATATGTTGATAGTTTTATAGTACCGGCTTTGATCCATGTCATAAATGGGAAAGCGATTACTCCAGCCGCGGCTACAAGACTAAGCAAGGAAACGGCTGTACGGTCTACGATTGAAAGTGGCTTAATGCCCTTGCTTGGTCGCGTCCGAGCAACAGTAAGAATACCAAGTTGTGGAATAAATGATGCAGGCCAGTATGCGGCGACAAGGGCCCACCCTGTTCCCGCAGGATCCTTTTTAACAGGGAATACAGGTAGCCACCCAAAAACGAAAGCAAAGATATTGACTGTGGCAAAAAGGCCAAGAGCTAGAGTAAGTTGTTCAACTCCTAGTCCAGGGAAAACTTTTGAATATCCAGCAAGCCGCATTAAGGCGAGCAGGCATAGGGCTACACCGACAGCAACTCCAAGAATACCGAATCCTGCTCCTCCAAGTGAGTTGAAAGCATCAAAGCTCCCTTCCTTTCCTCGTTTAGCCCAATCTCCAGCAATAACAAAAACAAAGTACATGCCTGCAAAGACCAAGTGTGCCAGCACAAACGGGTTTCTCACATTTGTAAGTAGTCGCTGTTGGAGCGTCATTGATCCTCCTCAATGTCACTACCGAGGTAGCTTGCTTCAAGCAAGTCTCGGCGTTCCATCAAGTCTGCTGCAGTTCCTTCAAGGACGATTTCCCCATGGCTCATGACGTAGCCTCGATCGGCTACTTCAAGGGCAAGGTGTACGTGTTGTTCCACGATGAGAACGCCTGCTCCAGTTTCATCGGCGATATCTCGAACGATGGGAAGTAATCTTTCCACGATGATTGGGGCAAGGCCGAGACTCATTTCATCTACTAAGAGCATCTTAGGACCTGAAACTAGTGCCCTCGCCATGGCGAGCATTTGCTGTTCTCCACCTGATAGAAGCCCAGCCCTACGATTCATTAAGGGGCGGAGGGCAGGAAGAAGTTCAAGAGCAGCATCGTAACCAGCTTGTTGATCACTTCGTTTTCCGCGTAGACCAAGGCGCAGATTTTCTTGTACAGTTAATCCGAAGAATAAAGAGCGGTCCTCAGGAACATGTGCTAGTCCACGTCTGGCTGTTCGGTGTGGAGCTCCAAAATTTGTAGGAGCTCCAAGTACTTCGATACTGCCCTCTAGTGGCTTGAGAAGCCCTGAAGTAGTTAAAAGAGTCGTCGTTTTTCCGGCTCCGTTGGGACCTAGCAAGGCAACCACTTCACCTGGGCCAACGTGCAAGTTCACATCTCGGATAACGGCGACGCCACCATATCCAGACGACAAATTTGAGACTTCTAATAGGTGGCCCGAACTATTTTGCTGGGTTTCAACAGCTGCTGAGGTATCAGTCATCTTGACCTCCCTGGTCGCCTTGGATGTTATACGTCATGCGCTCACCAGCTTGAGCTTGGATTTCTCCCGCTTCTTCACCAAGATATGCTTTCTTCACAGTGTCACTTTCTCGGATCTCCTGGGGGGTTCCTTCAGCTATGATTTTCCCGAAGTCAAGAACGTAAATATAGTCGCAGACACTTAGCACTAATCCCATATCATGGTCGATTAAGAATACCGACATGTCATGGTCAAGAAATTCTCTAAGATGGCCACCAAGGATCTGGCTTTCGGCAGTATCTAAGCCTGCAGCAGGCTCATCAAGCAAGATGAGCTTGGGAGATGCTGCTAATGCTCTTGCGACACCAACTAGTTTTCTCCGCCCGTGACTAAGGTCGCTGGGCATCGCATCTGCTACATCATTGAGGCCCATAATTTCAAGGGCCCATTCAATTTGCTCTTCAACATCTTTATCTTTTCTAGGCATGTAGATCATGTCAAGGAGGAAACTGTACCACCTAGTGTCATAGCCAGCGACAAGTAGGTTATCTTTTACTGAGAGATCCTCAAATAGTTCTAAGGACTGAAATGTTCTTACAAGACCTCGCTGTGCCCTTTCATGAGGCTTTAATTCACCGATATCTTCACCACTGAAAACAGCATTTCCTGCTGAAGTGGGGACATAGCCTGTAATTGCATCAATAAAAGTAGTCTTTCCAGCACCATTAGGTCCTATAAGTCCGACAAACTTTCCTTCTGGGACTGCGAGGTCAACCTTGTCACACGCGTTTAGCCCACCAAAGGTAACAGTTAATCCTGACGTTTCAAGAATATTGCTCATACCGAAGCTCCTTCAGTCGCGTTGTCCTCATCAGTTTCGGAATTATCGTCATCATCCGGATTTCGGCGCAGTAGTGCTAACGGTCCTTTCCCTAAGGCGTCAGACTGTAAAAGGGCTACACCCTCACCGCCAGTTACGATGGCGTTCAGAATGAGACCTACAGCACCTACAGCGTTAATCATTCCCCGTTCTACGTCACCGAAGTGCACTCCCAAGAATTCAGGCATCATGCCGCCGGCAACCAAAAGGCCACCTACAACGGCACCATATCCTGTGGTGATTCCTCCGAGGTACACGAATGCTAATAACCCGAGACCGCTGAATATAGCAAAGTTCTCAGCTTGGACAGCGGGAATTTTGTATGCGAGCATGATGCCCGCGATAGATGCGATTGCAGATGAAATACCGAACCCGAGCATCTTTGCGTTCTTCACATTAATACCGGCTGCTGCAGCGGCTCGCTCATTCGCGCGAATAGCTAAGAATCGTCTTCCCGTGTTGCCACGTCGGAGGTTCACAACCGCTACACCAACTAATGCTGTAATGATTATCAGGAATAGACTATATTTCCAATAGTCGGTTCTGAATGTTTCCTTGTTGAATCCACCTATGTATTGGCCAAACCAGCTTGGGTTTGATGGTGTGGGTTGGATTGAGGCAGCTCCTTCGCCCATTAGTGATCGGCTCTTTGTTAAGAGTTCTTCAATTGCGAGGACTGATGACATTGTGACTACGGCTAGCTGGACACCGCGAATACGTAAGGCGGGTAGGCCGATAAGGAGACCGAGAAGTGTTCCAGCCGCGATAGCGCAGACGAATCCTAAGATCGTCGGCATATTTACTCCGGTTATGACGTAGTAGTCGTCGGGTCTTTGAAGTGTGCCGTCACCGACAAAACGGATCATCATAAATGCTGCAAATCCCGCAATGCTGAACTGTGCGAGAGAGATTTGTCCTAGGTAGCCCACGATTACTGTGAGGCTGAACATGAATAATGTAGCCAAGATACTCGTTGTAAGGACAGCTTCCCATTTCGAGACGAAGACATTTGAAAGGATAAGTGCAAACCCAACGGCAAAAATTGCCCCGATTGTAACATTGTTACTTGCAGGGGCATGTGGTTGTCTGCCTACGCTGATACTTCCTCGAATAGGGAGCTTGTCCCCCTGGAAATATAGGACGAGGATAATTACGAGAAGAGGCATGAAGGTTCGTACGCCTTCAATTTCGAGCCAGTCTGGCCACCAGCTGTTGTTAGCTAGCTGAACTCCGCCGCCAGACATCATACCAATTATGACACCACCGAGTACGGTCATGGGTATAGAGGTTAATTTTCCGAACAGGGCTGCCCCGAGTGCGCCAACGACTAATGTTGCGTATAGCGAAGGCTGGGTTTTGTGAAGGAATACAATCCCTGCCAGCCCTGCGAGCACAGATGAGAGCACCCAGTTGATCCCCGCAATGAGCTGGGGCGAATATCCGAGGAGTGCGGCACCTTTTTCGTTCTCATCGGCTGCTCGTGTAGCGATTCCAAATCGTGTGTACCGGTAAAGGCAGAAGACGAACAGACCCATTACGAGTGCGGCATAGAGCATTGAGAAATTTGCACGCGGGATAGTACCGCCAAGGCCAAGGAAGTTCTTTACGGGTTCCATATCTGGTTTAAAGATCCAGAATCCGGAGCTACTTCTGTTCTGCCCTCCGAAGTTTACAGCGATAACGGAATCAAGGTAGAGCAGGACTCCTACTGAGCCGATTACTTTTCCAAGGATTGGAGCATTACGCAGTGGACGGAAAACCAAGAAATGCATCATCAGCCCAAGCAGAACCGAAACTGCAAGGGAGAGAAGAAGAGTTGGAATTAAGGGTGGTTTCCCGATGTACATTTCGAAATCGAACACATGAATACGGGTTGGGATGTTATTTATACGAAGTGTCCTTAGGAATCCCCACTCCGGAATGATATCGAACCAAGGAAGATAGAGATCTCCAGATGTTCGCAGTTCATTGAAGACATACGCTGCGTATCCTGCAACTGCACCATGCCCGAGGTTGATTACCCCTGAACCGCGGAATGCAACAACTAACCCAGTTCCCAGCATGGCATAGAGAGCGCCAGTGCCTACCCCTCCGATTAGAGCTATGAGAAATTGGTTCATGTTGTGTGTGCCCCCTCAATTTTCACGCAACTCTGCATTTATAGACGAAAAAGTCTAATCTTTGCAACTCTAAATATAACAAGTCTTTATCAGAGACAAGCAGATGAGAAGGTATTCTTCTTAAAATCTTGATTATCGAACCTTTTGGAAATTTCTACTAGATAGGATTTCAGCCGCATATTCTTGAAAACGAGTAACGGCGGCGCAACCTGAGTTGCGCCGCCGCTACTTTTACGTAGTTAGCAATATGATTTATTGCTTATACTTCTTGCTTAACCTGCAGCAGGTCGAGCATTTGGTCCTTCTGCCATACGGAGGAGAAGGTCAGTAGCATCTAGGATTTCAGTTCCTAGAGGTCCATATGACCATCCACCGTTGTCATATCCGTTCCAGACGTAATATCCAGCGTCCTTCTTACATACGGATACGAATTCAGAACTGTTAGTTGTACAGTCCATTGGCTTTGAACGTCCAGCACGGTTCCAGTTATCCTGGCCGGCGAGGTATTCAATAAGTGCAGCATTGTCATCGACGTCTCCGCCTTCATTTTCGAAACGCATCATGGTAATGATTGCGGTAACCATTACGTCGTGAGCAACGTTCATGAATTGTGACTTAGGTGCATCTGGGCCGTAGGCATCTTGGTTAGCATCTCTCCAAGGGTTGTACTTGGTTTGATAAGCGCTAAGTTCGATACCTTCGTTTGGTGTATAAATTTCTTCTTCACCAGAGATGATCATGCCATGTGAGAATGGCTGTGATAGCACAGAGTCATCCTTACATGAAGCAGAAGAAACAATAACACCGTCGTATCCAGCGGCAACCATACCAGCTACGAGTTCAGCACAGTCTGAAGCTTGAAGACCGAAGAAGACACCAGGGTTGTCACCCTTAGCTGCTTCTTCGATGATTCGCTGAACAACGGCTTCGTTGTCAGTTGGGTCACCAGAAGCATCTTCAACACCTACGAATGAGGTGAGCTTGCCTTCGTCAACTAGCTGTTGGGCTGGTCGGGCTTCAGTGTCGTTGTAGCACTCAATACCTGGGGCACTGTTTGCATAGAGAATGATCAAAGGATCAGCCTCTACAACTTCAGCCATGTACTGCATACCTGTTGGGAATGCGGATACACAACCACCTTCGGTCGAGATTAGACCTGGGGTGTTGAAGTCAGATACGAAGATCGGAACTGTTTGCATGACAGGTACGCCAGCTGCAACAAGTGTTGGCCACTGGAGTGGGTTGAAGAAGTCAATACCTTGGATATGCAAGGTAGGTGCTTCGTCAGCTATGTCGTTTGCACAGTTGGTGGCTTCGGCTGGGTCCAGACCATGTACGCATGGTTGGAAGTCGATTGGCCGACCGTTCATTCCACCATAGTTTTCGTTGAATGCTTGAGCTGCTGCTGCGGCACCTTCACGAATTTCAGGGAATGACCCTACTGGGGTTCCTTCGATGTTTGACATGGTGATAACGACTGGATCCAAATCTTCGTTAGCTGGTCCAGGTGGGTTATCAATCAGAGCTTCAAGCATTTCGGCTCCATCACCGTTAACTGCATCGCTAAAGTCGCCAGAGGCTTCTTCAGCAGGAGCTTCTTCTTCAGCAGGAGCTTCTTCTTCGGCAGGAGCTTCTTCGTCAGAGTGATCATGGCCATCATCATCAGAGTGGCTTTCTTCCTCTTCAGCCGCTTCAGATGAGGATGCATCATCTTCAGATGATTCCTCACTTACGCTACTGTTGTCAGAGCTACTGCTACTTCCACCATCATCGTCATCGTCACCGCAAGCTGCTGCAATGAGAGAAAATGCGAAGATGAGTGCAAGCAATTTCAATAGTTTGCTATTTCTCAAGGGTCCTCCCCCTCCTAATAGTTTCTAACGTTTTCGTTAGGTTTAGAACTCTATCATGTGACGAGTGCCACAACGCATAGAGCATTAGCAATCTAATCGACTTTTACCTAGGAAACAAAGGCTTCGCGTGAATTGTAATGATTTTGTCAAATTCGCCTTTTTCTAGGTTTCTCGGTAGTCGTTAAAAGTTCGATCGCGCTCGCTAAGGCTTTCTTTCAGGTCACGCGACCCTAGTTTTTCCATGTATTCCTTAGAAGATGGTTGATGGAATCCAAGTGCTTGAATATCCGCTGTTGACCGGATTCCATTGCGTATTCCTGCTGCTTCCATTGCTCGATGGGCAGATCTTTTATTAAGGGCAAGTAGATCAAGGGGAATTTTTGTTATTCGTTCTGCGATCTTCAAAACCTCAGCATCCAACTTCTTTTCTGGGAAAGCCCGATTTGCCATCCCCGACTGCACTGCTTCGATCCCGGACATATGATCTCCGGTGAGAAGCGCCTCCATCCCTCTCCGAAGTCCCATCATCCAGGTTTGCCATTGCATGTCGGGCGGGGACATGAGCCGAACTGGCGGGTATCCAATTCTTGCGTCTTCTGCTACGTAGATAAGGTCACAGGCGTTGGCAAGCTCAGATCCTCCAGCTAGGCACCACCCATGGACTTGAGCAATAACTGGCGTTGACATGTCCCATATCTCAAACCAGTTATTAACAACATGTCTCGACCACCATCCGTCTGTTTTAGCAATGGATCTTTCAACGTCCCTATTTGGCTGCGCGAGATCGTATCCCGCAGAAAAGGCTTCACCAGCGCCTCGAACAATCATGACTGAGATTGAACGGTCACGATCTCCCTCTCTCAACCCATCAAAGAGTTCTTTGCGGATACCGTCATTGAGCGCATTACGCTTTTCAGGCCGATTTAACGTAAAGCGGCGAACCATCTCGCAAGGGTTATCAATCAGGACGTTTTGTGTAGACACGCTATTTCGCTTTCATCGATCATGGAGCGGCCAACAAGTAGCCGCTATTTAATCCAATGTGCCACCGATATAGGCATCCCGCAATTTTCTTTTGTTGATCTTTCCCATTGTGTTCCTGAGTAACCTTCCGACGAGTTCGTAACTTCGTGGGCACTTATAGTGAGTTAGTCTCTCTCGTAACCATTCTGAAAGCTCACCTATATCAGGGGGTGTATCTGAATTTGTTGGAATTATTAACGCTTTTAGTTCTTCTCCCAGATCGGGATGAGGTATTCCGATGCAAGCGACATCTGAGACATCAGGATGCTCGATTAGGATCTGTTCTGCTTCTGCCGGATAAATATTGACTCCTCCGGAAACGACCATGTCGCTAAACCTGTCTGTAATAAAGACATAGCCATCATCGTCGATGTAGCCGATCTCTCCAAGGGTGAAGAGTCCAGGTTCCGGATTTGCCGAAGCTGTTTTTTCAGGGTCGTTAGGGTAGATAATTCCTCTGCCTGTAGCATCTCGGAAAAATAGTCTTCCTTCAGTGTTTGGCGGTAAAACGTTGAAATCTTCATCGAGTACCTCAGCTGAAAAAGGAGGAATTGTTCTCCCGACAGATCCTTCATGTTTGAGCCATTCTTCACTAGTAATGGCACAGACGGTTCCTACTTCGCTAGCTCCATAGGCGTCGCGAAAAATCGGGCCCCACCATTCAATCATTGATCGCATAACATCAACGGGACATTTCGCTCCGGTATGAGCGGCCAGTCGCATGGAGGACACATCGTATTTCTGCTTTATTTCATCTGGAAGAGCTAACAAGCGAACAAAGTGGGTTGGAACCATCACTGCCGTTTCTGTCTTATGTTGATCTATCGCAGCTAGTGTTTTCTCGGCGTCGAATCGCCCCAAGACGACAGAAGGTATCCCGAGTGTGAGAAGACGCATCCCTGACAAAGGTCCGGTGTGATACATGGGACCAACCACCAGATGGGTTCCGTATTCAGCAAAAGCACTTAACTTGAGGCCTTCAATATGTTGGGTTATTGAATTCCCACCTGCGAACATGGTTGGAGGGAGTTCGGTTCCTTTTGGCCTTCCGGTCGTACCAGAGGTATATAGAAGATTAGGGAGTGGCTTGATTTCGTCGGGCGGATTTTCTGGGTTTCCCTCTTGAAGCCAATTGGTCCAATCGACAAGATCCTCGTTAGCTTCGCATTTCCAACCAATGACCTTCTGGACGCCTGCTTGTCGTGCTGCTTCTAGTCCGCGTTCAAGCGTATGTGGGCCTACGAATAGAATTTGCGCTTCGGAATCTTCCAGAATGTAGGCGGCTTCTTCTGCAGTGAGATGGAAGTTGACTGGAACTGAAGAAGCTCCACCCAGAAGCGCTCCAAGATGAGCGAATGCGGTTTCGCCTGCATTTTCTGCGAAAACGGCAACTCTGCGTTTCTCTCCTAGGTCGCTTTCGAGAATATTATTAGCGCATCGATTAAGTATCTCGTTTGTTTCCACCCATGTGTAGGAGTGATTCGGGTCGGCTAGGGCAATGGCATTAGGTGAATGCTTTACCTTTTCATTTGCGAATTGTGGCATTAGACAGTATTTCCTCTACTCGACGTGGAAATTATATGTGACAAGGATTTCTTTGCGAAATTAAATCCAATGGAAAAACGTTCCTTGACTATTGTGAGGAGAGAAACTAACCCATCGGGTCTAAATATCGCTACCGCAATCATGAGCGCGCCGGCGCCAGCGTTCCTAAGTATTTGCCCTTCACTTGAAGTTGTAGATAGAAGCCCTCCTGGGCTGATCACTGAACCGAGTAATGCTCCTCCTAAGTGAGCGACGCCTCCAAGGAAAAGTAGCGTAACGTTCGTGATTCCGGCGAGGGCATCCCAGCTTGTAATCTGCAGAATGGTGTGCTGATAGGCGGTAAGCACACCCGCGATACCTGCTATAGCTGAGCCAATACCGAATCCTAGTAGTTTCATACCGGACACATCTACGCCGTAGGCGGCGGCTGCTCGTTCATTTGAGCGGACAGCAAGGAAATTTCTCCCAATAGTTCCTCTGCGAATTCCTATAACAGCCAAGACAATCAGCACGAGCCAAATGCTGCAGAAGATAATTAGTGTGCTTCGATCTCTACTGACTGATGGATCAACAGTAACGTCGATTCCAAACCAGTTTGGAGGTGGGACAGACAAATTTGACCTTGCGCCTTTCCCCATAAGGGGTTCATTTGCCATCAGGAGCTCGTTTGCTGCTACTGCACCGGCTAACGTAACGACCGCTAACTGCAACCCCCGAATACGGATCGCAGGTACGGCTATCAGAAGACCTACTATCACTGCTACTGCGACTCCAAAAAGCATTGCTATGGGAGCTGGGAATCCGGGTCCATCGAGAATAAAGGGGCTGAATCCATAGCTTTCCCCTGATGCTGCTAGACGGGTAGAGAGATATCCAGCGACTCCAGCGAAAGTAAGGTTAGCTAAAGAGAGTTGGCCTAGGTATCCGATGATTATCACTGAGGACATCATCAATATCGCGGCGATGATACTGGTAAGTAATTTTCCTTGCGTCAAGGGTGATCCACTTATTAAGACCCATAGGACAACCGCTCCTATTAAGGCGATTTGCCAAGGCAGGTTCTTTCCAGAAGATGCTGTTGGTTGCGGCTCGGCGAACCGGCTGCCTCTGACAGGTAACTTATGTCCACGGGTGTACTGGAAAATGATGATCATAAGAAGAGGGATTGCGTGGCGGAGACCTTCTGAGGGGATCCATTCCGGCCACCACATCTTTAGTGTTAGTCCAGCTGCAGCTGTTTGAAAGACTCCCAAGAGTACCCCTCCGACAGTAGCTAGCCAGGGTGATGTGAGATTCCCAAATAGCGCTGCTCCAAGGGCTGGTATCACAAATAACGTGTAGCGGTTAGGCGAAAGGGAAACTAGGTCAAGAGCTAGAATCCCGGCAAACCCAGTAATGACTGTTGAGAGAAGCCAATTGGTAGTTGCTATTTTCTTTATTGAATACCCTAATAATGTTGCGCCTGATTCAGAGTCCTCAATGGCTCTAGTAGCTAGCCCTGTTTGGGTGAACCGATAGTAGGCGGCTAATGCCCCTCCGACCGCAAGAGCAATAAGAACTAGGGTGATGCGCTCGTATGTTAGCTGTCCACCCAGCCCGAATGGGTTCTTCCATGAGCCCCCCGGAAGAATACCGTCGACTGTTCGATTTTTCCCACCGAATTGATAGAAAGCTACGGATGTTAGATAGAAGAGAGCTCCCAAGGAACCTATGATTTTTGAAATCGGGGGTTTATTCCGAAGAGGCCCGAAAACGAGGGTTTGCACAGCTATGCCAAGAAGGACCGACATGAACATCGCCGCTAAAAATGCTGGGAATTTACCCACTCCAGACGATGCGATACTTAGTTCGTAGGGGATATCGATCGGCCCTGGAATAAAGTCGACCCAAGGAAAATATATGTCGCCTGTTTCGCGCATTGTCACGTATGTGTATGCGGGATACATCGCCAATGCTCCTTGGTCTAAATTTATGAGACCAGAGCCTTTATGGCCGATAACAATCCCGCTCGCTAGGAGGCCATAGAATCCGCCTATTCCGATCCCTATGAGAGCAAAGAGAAGAATAGTGGTCATGGGGTTAGGTCCTCGCTGCTTATGGAGAAGCGAATAAAGGGTCTTTTGGAGGAGGGCATTCTAAACTACGACTAGTTATTGCCCTAGGCCAATGTATTGGAATCCTAGTTGCTCAAGTTCTTGGGGGTTCAGAACGTTTCTAGCGTCTATAACAACGGGATGGGACATGGCTTCATAAATTCGTTCATAATTTAAGTCAGCAAATTCCTGCCATTCTGTCAAAATGATGAGAGCATCGGCATTATTTACAGCGTCATAAGCGGTGGAAGAAATTTCGAGGTTATCCATATTCTCAATGGGAAGATTTACCATAGGGTCATATGCCGAGACGTGAGCTTTCAGGTTTAAGAGATGGTCAATGACAGCCAGAGAAGGAGAAGATCTGAGATCGTCAGTTCCTGCTTTGAAGGTAAGGCCAAGTGCAGCTATTTTGCTTTTCTCAACTCCTTTTCCTTGAGGTAGAGCGTGGATGACTTTTTCAGCTGTCCGTTTGAGGTGTTCCTGATTCAATGTGATTGCTTTTTCAAGCAATTCGAAATCGAACCCAGCTTTATTCGCCGTTTGTAGGAGCGAAGCGCTGTCTTTGGGAAAACAAGATCCCCCCCAGCCAGGTCCTGGCCGAAGATAAGTGGAACCGATTCTGGGATCGTATCCGATCCCTTCTGCGACATCGAGCACGTTAGCTCCAACGAGTTCGCAAAGAGTTGCGATTTCATTTATGAAAGTTAATTTCATTGCTAAGAAGGCATTAGCAGTATGTTTGATGAGCTCAGCTGATTCGGTTCCGGTGATCTGGTTGGGGGCGTCAATGTCGCTGAAGAGCGCAGCAACTTTGCTAGCTGCTTCTTGTGACTCCGCTCCAATTACTATTCGGGATGGGTGCAAAAAATCTCGTACGGCATTACCTTCACTTAGAAATTCTGGATTAGACACTATCTCCACATCCGTTCTTTGAATCTGCTTTTTGAGTTGTGAGGTGGTTCCGACTGGAACTGTGGATTTGTTCACGATTACTGAATTTGTTGGAAGAACCGCTTTGATCTCTTCGATAACGGAACTGAAGTACTCCATATTCGTTGACCCGTCCGGATTCGGAGGCGTTGGGAGGCATAGAAAATGAAACGCCGCATTTTGGCTTGCATTTACTGCCCCTACAACGAATTTTAAGTTCCGGTTCTCGATGCCCTCGGACAGTAGCTCCGATAGCCCCGGTTCAAAGATGGGAATCTCCCCTCCGGAAAGTTTTTGGACTTTTTCTTCGTCGACATCGGCGATAGTGACGTTGTGGCCTAGGTGGGCTAAACAAGTACCTGTTGTCAAACCAACGTAACCTGCGCCTATAACTGCTATATCAGCCATCGATAGCTACTTCTTTCTTCGGATCGTACTTTAGTGTAGCTATGCCTTCTCGGAAGCGTTTATCTTCCTCCTCAGTTGGCCTATGAATCGTTTCTGTCAATGAAGTATGAAGGGTTAGCGACAAGAAGTTTTTTGTTAACTACTTGGACTAAGTTGGCGTGAATATCTTCGAGCCTGTCGTCAAATGCCCCATTTCGTATAGCTTCCGACAGGTCCTTTTCGCTTTCCATTTGCAAACTATCGAGAATGCTTCTCAGAGTTCTACGGTCTTCCTGAATATTTTGGACTTCTCTAGAGGCTATTCCTAATGCATTGGATGCTATTCGAAGTTTCCATTTTTGAGTTGGAGAGTTTTCTCCGCCTAGTTCTTCAGAGATAAGAAGATTTACCGCTTCGATGAGTTGATGAGCTGATGGGGCATCATAGGGAGTGTCTCCTCTAGGGGGTAGCGCCATATCCATTTTTTCATGCAAGCTCATATAGTTGTTCCTTAAGGGAGGAGAGCAGGTCGTATTCATTTTCCGCGACCCGTCGTCCGATCGTAGCTATTTCGATTGATGAAGTTCGCCCTGCCCGAAAATCCCCTCCCATTTGCAGGCAAATGATGCCCCAGCGAAGGGTTCCAAAGATTTCCCACCATTGAAGTGTTTCTAGCGGAACTCGAGTGCCGCTTCTCGTCTCGTAGTCATCGAGAAAATTCGTATACCTACCAATTCCAGCTACTTTCCCTTTCCCTCCGAAACGCCAAGCCCGTACACACATCCATCCTAGATCCGCTGCTGGATCCCCGATATGAGCTATCTCCCAATCAAGGACAGCACGCAGCCCATCTTTACCGATGAGGAGATTCCCCAATCTAAAGTCGCCATGGACTAGGCAGGGTCCGAGGGATTCGGGCCGATTAGCTTCGAGCCATCGGATTGCCAAGTCAAAGGTTGGATGCGGGTCGGACAGGGCATCGTAGATATCTACGAGGGAGGTTAAAGAATCAGTGTCCTTAACCAGTTCAATTCCACCCAGTTCTTCCAACGGGATAGAGTGAATCGCTCCAAGGGCTGCTGCGCAGTCTGTAACAAGTTTCAAACGGGCTGTTTCCCACTCTTGATCTCGAAGGATCTTCCTTGCAATGGTTTCTCCCTCGATTCTACGAGTGATGGTAAAGCTCCGGCCTAGCGCATTGGGTATATCTGAACTTGCAATGACTGTGGGTACTGGGACGTTCCATTCGCCAGCTTTTTTTACAATCTGAGCTTCCCTTGAACAGGTCCCAATGAGGCGGTCGAGCCCTTCACGATCTACCTGAAGGATCAGTTCTGAAGTGTTTCCTTCAGTATCTTCTCCATCGAAACTCCATGTTTCCCTGTTCGCGCCTCCCGTCAGGCGAACAAGATTACTCACAGCAACTACCCCTAGAGATTCAGAAAGCGTTCTGATCAAAAAAGATTCTAGAGAATCATCCTTATTACCCACCGAAGTCTCTTCCTGTAGGGCGACCGTTCTCTATTTGATCTAGATATTCGCTCATCCCTATTCCTACTTCGCCATTACAACGGTATTTTGTCATGGCTTCAGTGATTCGGGTTAAGAGATTCTCACCGTCTGGAGTCTTTCTTCTGTTACGAAGCGGAATTAGCGAAATTACTTCTCCCTCGATTTCATACTCTTTACCTTCGCTTGTTCTTGCCCAGCATTTCATTCCAGTTTGGTAATCAGATTTATCCCAAGTGGTCTCGATATTACAATCTTCGATTAATTTGTACTCGTCTCCTTCGAGAACCATCCCGGCCCTCCGAACTTTCTCTCCACTGCTATCTGGGCTGACGATGGAAAGCATCATGGCAAAGTCTGGTGAAAAGACCATAGGAAGCCATCTATACCAACTGATTGATTGCCAGTAACGAGCTCCCCATGATTTATCTCGGAGTCCCAAACCGGAAATCTCAAGTATGTTATCGCTGACTGTTATTGCGCCTTCCATTCTCCCGTGCTGTTCGTAATGTGCTTTCGCAAAGCTCCCTTCAGCATTTGTCTCTATTTCAGAACCATCCTCATACATAGGCTTGCCGCCATACATGGGAGACATTCCAGTCCAGTCAAGGTCAATATTGCAATCAACTATTGGATTTTCTTTGAACGCTTGCCTCGGGTTGGCCATCTCTTTAGGGTCATTAAGAAGGCAAACTTTCCCAGAGTAAGATAACTGGAGGGTTTCGAAAGGTTCCACAACTTCTATTGATAAGCCTCCGGCTTTCATAGAGTCATTATCAGCAATTTGGGGCCGGTCAAACATAAATCCGACCTGGCCATTCGGTAAGTAAACGCAAATTGACATTTCCGCGTACCCTTCATTGATTCGGTTTCCAAGACGGAACCAACCGCCGATTTCCTTTTCGATATCAAACGTATTGAAGTACATTGACTCGTTATAGTTGCTAGCCTCGTCAGGTTCATGCGTGTATTCATCTGAAGGCTCTAGGACGGTGATGATTTTTTTGGTAGCCATAGAAAAACCATAGTCTCAGTTAGCTGCAATCCAAAGAATGTTTTTTATTGAGCCATTGTTCATCGTTGAAGCAGTTGCTCGTTTTGTTTATAAATAGCTTCTTTGATCTAATGGAAGGAGCCATAGTGAGTGGAGGATTATATGGAAGAGGGTCGTTTAGCGAACAAAGTCGGAGTGATAACGGGCGGCGGAAATGGCATCGGTAGGGCAACTGCTGTGCTATTCGCAAAAGAGGGCGCGTCAGTAGTTGTTGCAGATATCCAAGAAGATAAAGCGGAAGAAACTTCACAAATGATTATTGATTCCGGTGGCCAATCAATACCGATCCGCGTAGACGTGACAAGTGGAGCGGACAATGAGAGGATGGCAAATTTAGCTATCGATAAATTTGGGGGCCTAGATTGCCTAGTCACAGCCGCTGGAATAAGCCATGCTAATTATGTTTCTGGCGATATTGAACCAGACATTAAAAATGTTGTCGCTAACCGAGCCGACTATTTAGACCGGCCAGGCTGGGAATTCGTTGAAAGCGACCCTGAGCATTTCGATAAAGTCCTTGCCGTGAACCTTAAGGGCACTTTACTCGGGATGCAGGCTTGCGTTGAACGAATGCTTGAATCGGAAACGAAGGGTTCAATTGTCACAATTGCGAGTATCGCAGCGAAACATCCCGATGCTGGACCGTTGGCCTATACAACTTCAAAGGCTGGAGTTTGGATGATGACAAAGAAAGCAGCACGGATGCTCGGTCCAGTAGGGATCCGTGTGAATTCGATAGGGCCAGGGTTTATCAACACCCATATGACAGCAATTATTGATTTTATGGATGAGATCGAAACTGCTGCGTTTAACGCAATGATCCCTCTTGGGCGGAGGGGCGAGCCCATTGAAATTGCTAACGCAGCACTATTTCTGTGTAGCGATGAATCTAGTTACTTCACAGGTGAGATTTTGCACCCAGATGGGGGCTTCTTCACAGAGTAGGCCTTAAAGCCCAAGTCCTCTTCCCACTATTTCTTTCATAATTTCTGTTGTTCCACCGTAAATGCTTTGCACTCTTCCGTCGCGCCATAGACGTGAAATTGGGTACTCCTCCATATATCCGTACCCTCCAAAGAATTGAAGGCATTGGTCGATTGCTCGCTTCTGAAGCTCAGTTGCCCACCATTTAGCCATAGCTGCTTCATCTGCAGTGAGGTTTTTGAGGTTATGGGCAAGTACGCATTTATCAATGAACGCCCAAGCAAGCTCTAGTTCAGTAGCAATCTCAGCCATCTTGAAACGTGTATTCTGAAAACTCCCAATTGGTTGTCCAAACGCCTGCCGTTCCTTCACATACTCCAGAGTCAGATCAAACGCGTATTGTGTTCCCGCGACTGCTGAGATGGCGATGTTCAGCCTTTCTTGAGGAAGGTTGAACATCATATAGTAGAACCCCTTATTCTCTTCTCCTAAAAGGTTTTCAGCCGGAACCCGAACATCTGTAAAGAAAAGCTCCGCGGTGTCCTGGCTGTGTCTCCCAACTTTGTCAAGGTTGCGCCCTCGTTCAAAGCCTTCCATGCCCCTTTCAACAACTAGTAGCGAAACTCCTCTATGCCCAGCTTCAGGATTTGTTTTTGCCGCCACAATCACCAGATCACTAATAATTCCATTCGAAATGAAAGTTTTAGCACCATTTAATACAAAAGAGTCCCCATCCTTAGTTGCTGTAGTCGCGATAGATGCCAAATCGGAACCTGTTCCTGGCTCTGACATAGCTATGGCAGTGATGTATTGACCGCTCGTCAATCCCGGTAGCCACCGTGCCCGTTGTTCCTCAGAGCAGAATTCTAAGAAATAAGGGATACATATGTCATTATGTAACCCCAACCCAGAAGCTGCTGCAGCAACCCCAGCCATATCAAATTCCTCTTGCATGATTTGATTAAAGCGGTAATCTGCGATCCCGCCTCCTCCGAATTCTTGGGGAATATCAACACCCAAAAAGCCGTTCGATCCGGCAATCTCAAACAGCGAACGATCGACGATACCTTTCTCTTCCCAAGCCTGATTGTTCGGAACTATTTCCTTATCAACAAATTGTCTGAACGACTCTCGGAACAAGTGATGCTCTGATTCAAAAATAGTTCGTTCCATAGTTCTCCCTTCCTGCCTTACGAGAGTATAGATTCTTCCAAAGAAGTAACAATATTTGGAGTTTCCACTCCATCAGTTCGAAACCCTATCAGTCCAGTTACTGAGACATACCCCGCATCAACCAAAGCGGTATCTGTATCGGGGCTCAATTCAACGTCTCTTGGGGTAACTTTTATTCGAAGGATCCCAGGTCGAGTTTCCTCAAGAGATGTTTTTGTCGTTCCGAAAGCAGCAATCCTTCCCCAGCGAACTCCCCGCAACGAGTCAATCCGTTCATTTGGAATATTGATATTCCACACGGTTTTCCGGGGAAGCTCAAGAATCTGGCGAACAGCGGCTACTGTAACTGCGCCGCTCGTTTCCCATAACATGGGCTTCCCATCCCTTTTCTGACTAACAGCGATACCTGAGATGCCAAAATTTTGGGCGATCATTGCTGCGCCGACGGTTCCGGAATGAAGGATCCCTCGACCGCAATTTGCTCCGTCATTGCTTCCCGAGATGACTAATTCCGGCGGTTCACCAAATCTCCCAAGCATTGCAGACAAGACACAGAAGGCCGGTGGGCCATCTAGCCCCCATGCTTCAATGTGCTCGTTACCTGAGATTTTGTATTGCTTAACTGCAAATTCCGCACCGTCATCGAGGGTTCCGACACCGGCACCCCAACCGGACCTTTCTCCTGAAGGAGCAACCACAGCAATGTCGTGGCCCTCATTATCCAGAGCTATTGCTAGAGCATGGATCCCAGAAGAGCCGACACCGTCGTCGTTCGTAAGGACAATTCTTGCCATTATAAATTTACCCCTTTGAGAAATGATGCGACTTCATAGTCTGATGCTGCCGAAAATGTCCTAAGGATACATTTCTCCAAAAGTCGCTGTCCACGCTCATTAGAATAGTCAAGATCATTATCGATTATTTGATTGTACGACTGGACCGCCAGACTTGCCTTCAAGTCATGCCAGCATTGATCGAGCGAATAACTCTCCACACCATTGTCAACTAACTCGTTGTGGTAATGATTTACGAGTTCATGCCCGTATTTTTTTCTATCTTCAATCTTCATAGAAGCACTTAACCAATTAGAAATATCCCAAGCACCCCAGAAGCGTGTGCAATATTGGAAGTCAATCATAGTGATCGAGCCATCTTGTTCGAACATATAGTTCTCGCACCGGGCGTCATTATGGATAAAAGTTTGGTTTCCACAACTCACAGCCCAATCGAGAAATTCAGGATATCTTGGGATGAATTCCTCAATTGCTTCCAAAGTTTCTGTATCAACTCTCATAGACCACTGAGCCTTGAACTTATCTATAAGGGTTTTGGCTAAAGTCTGAGATGTTTTGTACATCTCATTATTCATAGGAGGAAGCCAATCGAGTGCGTATAGTTCCTCTGTTTCCCAATAGTGTGCATGCAGTTTTGCAAGTAGTGAAAAGACGGATGCTGTTTCTTGTATTCCAGCTCCGGACGTTTGATCCATCACGCCTGCATTCGATATCTCTTCAAGCAAGATTGTAAATGGAGTTCCATCCTCATGGATGTCTGAGAAGAAACTACGAGGTGTCGGAATAGGGAAATTGTCTTGGCATTGATTGTAGAAGTTAACTTCACGGGAGTAGTACCCCATAGACACGCACAGAGAGATGTTCTCTTGAGCATGGGACTGGCATTTAGCGATAAGGGTTTTCGGGCCAGTATGCCCTTGCCCATATGTCAGAACGAGGCGGCTTACTTCTCCTAAGATTCCAACACCTTCGCCTACATCTACCCAATCAATTTGTACTATTTCTCCGAATTCTTTGGGCAGGACTGTGTTAAGCCAGGCGGGGGAAATATCGCTGACCGTTGATGGGATCATAGGTGGAAGTATGTAGTCAAAAGAAAAGGCTAGATGCTCTTTAGGGCTTCCATGACTTCGCGCCATTGTTCAGGATTCGCTTGCCCTGGCGCGTAGAAGCTTAATCGGTCAATTACGTCCCCGTATCTTCTTTCCAACTCTGGGGCGACTTTGTCAGGTTCTGCCACTACTGCGAATGTATTTAGTATCTCATCGTCGATGAGAGTGCCCATCTTTACCCACTCGCCTTGCTTCGAGAGTTGGTTTAGTTCTTCCTGCAGGCCTCCCCATCCATGAATATCAAGAACTCCCCGATATGCAGGAGTTGACGCATAGAAAGCGATTTGCTGGCGAGTAGCAGTTTCAGCATTCTGCATTTGCTCTTCGTTCTGGCCGGTTACAACGAAGAAAGGGCCTGAGATGGAAAAGTCATCCAACGACTTTCCGGCCCTCTTTCTTCCCTCTTCGATATTGGGAATTGTTACCTCGCGTAGGTATTTTTCGGTTGTGAAGCCATGGCAGATAATGCCATCACATACTTCGCCAGCTACCTGAGTCATAAGCCCGCCCACTGCAGCTAAATAGACTTTTGGAGGTCCGAAGCCATCCAAGTCTGCCTTATTAGGGGCAAAGAATGGGGTCATAAGTGTATGAGTGTAAAAGTCACCTCTGAAGTCGAGCTTTGTTCCATTAAGCCATGAATCCCAGATAGCGTGCATCGCTGAAATCATTTCACGCATCCTTGCGGCTGGCTTAGACCATTCCATGCTGAAACGTTTTGTAATGTGTGGCTTAATTTGGCTTCCAAGGCCAAGATTGAACCTTCCATTGCTTAACGCTTGAAGGTCCCAGCCGATGTTTGCGAGCACCATCGGGTTTCGGGCGAAAGCTACCGCTATCGCTGTTCCGATTTCCAACTTTTCCGTATGTTCTGCAGCTATCGCTAATGGAAGAAACGGGTCGTGGCTTGTTTCCGCTGTCCAGATTCCGTCATACCCTCGATCTTCTTGAGATTTTGCTTCGCGGGCGATTTCAGCGATATTTGGAGAAAACCCCATTCCTAATCCGCCATCTACTTTCATACGTCTACTCCTTCTACGTTTCTTTCTTTCAACTTCTCGGCAGAGCATAAGAACTCTGCGGATAGATCATGGGGGCCAGCATAATGCGGTTGCAGGAATCTTCTGCTGAACTTCCAGCCTTCAGCCGTTCGTTCGTACTCGTCGTCATAGTGGGCCATAAGGATACCTCTATCTCCATTTGAGCGAACTACTTGTTCTTGGATATACCACCGACCGGTAGCGGTATCGCCAGACGAATCAATTTCTACACCGCCATTGAGGACAGTTTGAATAGTTGCTTCAAAACCCTGCATAGCCCCGTACCAGAGTTCCTTTATTGCATCCAGCCCTTCAACGAGCCTTCCACCTCCAAGATCCCAAACTGCGTCCTCAGTCCATGTAGAAGACCACTGTTCGCCATTCCGATGAACGACAGCATCTGCGTATCTGTGGACCAGCATAGCAATCTCAGAATATGGGTCATTGTTATCAGCCATATCAATCCTTCCTTTAATGCTGTTTAGCAGTAATACGATTGTTTTACCTATCGTGGACCTTGATAGTCTAGGAAAGCTTTAAGATCAATTGCTGTAGATAGATTTGCTATCAGACTTTGGAGGTAGATGTGAAACTAGGTTATAACACTGGATATTGGAGTGCGGGCCCTCCAGAAGGAGTTGAAAAGGTCGTCGCCGAGTGTGACAAACTCGGGTTTGAACATATTTGGACAGCAGAAGCGTATGGGTCAGATGCCTTAAGTCCTTTGGCCTGGTGGGGAGCTAATACAAAGAATGTCAAGCTCGGCACTGCGATCATGCAAATGTCGGCAAGAACTCCGGCCGCAACGGCGATGGCTGCAATCACAATGGATCATCTAAGCGGCGGGAGATTTATTCTCGGGCTTGGAGCTTCTGGCCCTCAGGTTGTTGAAGGGTGGTATGGCCAGCCCTACCCTCGTCCTTTGGCTCGAACACGAGAATTTGTTGAGATCGTCCGCTCTATTGTTGCTCGAAAAGAACCCGTTGAATTTCAAGGAAAGCACTATTCGATGCCTTTCCCAGATGGGACTGGACTTGGAAAACCGCTTAAGTCAACCGTTCATCCGTTGCGAAATGAAATTCCTATATACCTAGCGGCTGAAGGGCCTAAGAATGTTGCTCTTTCTGCAGAGATTTGCGATGGTTGGTTGCCGCTTTTCTTTGCTCCGAAAGACAATGACTTCTATAAGAATGCCCTTCAGAACGGCTTTGATACAGCTGGAAGACATGGGTGGGGAGATTTTGAAGTGGCCTGCACTGTCACAGTAATTCCAGGAGAAGATGTAGAGACATGTGCAGATTTCTTGCGTCCGATGATCGCTCTCTATGCTGGAGGGATGGGGGCGAAAGGTCAAAATTTCCATTACGACGTATTTGCGAGAATGGGTTTCGAAGCAGAATGCGAAAAGATTCAAGATTTCTACCTTGAAGGGAACAAGAAAGATGCGATAGCAGCAGTTCCAACATCCATGGTAGAGGCTATTTCACTTCTCGGCCCACCAGAAAAAATCAAGGATGAACTCGCGATGTGGGAAGAATCTGTTGTTGATACCATGCTAATTTCGGGAGGAGTGGATCTTGTCCGTTTCGTGCATGATCTAGTGAGTTAACGATGGAAAAATTGGACAAGCGACTCCCCGTAATCGTTGGAGTAGGTCAATACAAACAGCAGCTCGGTGATGTTACGGCCGCACTTGAGCAATATCGCTTGATGGAAGAAGCTGTCCGTTTAGCTGCCGATGACGCCGGCTGCCCATCATTATTGAATTCGATAGATCAAATGCTTGTCATTGGGGGCATGTGGAGGTACCCAGATCCTGGTCGGTTAATTTTGGAATCTATTGGATCACCTGAAGCACGAACCTTTTTAACTGCAATGGGTGGAAACATGCCTCAGGCATGTGTCAGCGAAGTTTGCGAACTGATATCGGCAAACCAGATTGATATTGCAGTCATTACCGGAGGAGAAGCAGTTTATAGCAAGAACAAACTCAAAAAGCTCGGTCTTGAACTCCCAAGATCCGGAAGCGAAAAAGAGTTAGAACCCGCAACTCCTTTTGGTGAGAATGTCCCCATGTCCTCAGAGCATGAACGATCTAACGGGTTTTATATGCCCACGCAGATATATGCCTTATTTGAATCTGCAATTCGGTTCTCTTTGGGGGAAACCCACCAAGAGCATCGGGACCGCATAGCAGATTTGTGGGAAGGGTTTAATAAGGTTGCCGTTGCTAATCCATTTGCATGGGTGAGATCTCCAATGACAGCAGAGGAGATCAAAACGCCAAGCCCGACGAATCGTATGGTTGGGTACCCATACACGAAATCCATGAATGCAAATTCCTTTGTTGATTATGGCGGAGCGATAATTGTGTGCTCCGTGGAGAAAGCCCAATTGCTTGGCATTAGCCGAGATAGGTGGGTCTTCCCTCATGTAGCGACCGACGGCAATGCATCATATTTGTTCTCTCAAAGAGACAGTTTTCATGAATCGCCAGCCATGAGGATTACAGGTAACCGTTGTTTTGAACTAGCGGGACTTTCCGTCGATGAAGTAGGTCACATGGACTTGTATTCTTGCTTTCCTTCCTGTGTTCAGTTGATTATGACTGAACTTGGGATTTCTTCCGATCGAATTGTTACAACGACAGGCGGCCTCCCATTTTTCGGAGGCCCAATGAATAGCTATGTGATTCATGCAATCGCAAGCACAATAGATGCCATTCGTGAAACGGGCGAAATGGGTTATGTTCATGCAAACGGTGGTTATGCCACAAAACAGGCATGCGGAATTTACGGCTCTTCTCCTCCTTCAAAGCCGTTTAGAAGAGTCAATGTGCAGTTAGAAATAGATGAAAACCCTTTAAGAGAAGTCGATGAAACTCCAAAGGGGCCAGCAACTATCGAAGCTTATACAGTCATGCATAATCGTGAAGGGCCTGAGACTGCACTAATTTCATCTCTCATGAGTGATGGAAGAAGGGCACTAACGACGACAGATGACCAAATGCTCATGGCTGAAATGATGCAACAGGAGTACATTGGGCGTTCTGCAGATATTGATTCAGACGGATCGATCAGTTTGGTGGCTTGATCAAGCTTTAAGAAAAGAATGAGTTTTAGAGCTATTGTGTTGATATGAATCTCCAAGAGGTGATCGACGAATCCCAAAAGTTGGGCGAGTGGGCGCATATCGGAACCATTAGCCCGTCAGGTACACCTTATGTAACTCCTGTGCATCCTTGCTGGGAACAGCAGACTCTCTGGACTATGGTTGGCGTTGATTCAGTCAAAGCCAAGAATATACAGACGTCCCCAATTGTGTCATGCCATTGGCAAGTAAGCCCTGAGACGAACTTTGATAGCTTGATTATTTGGGGACATGCAGAATTGTTTACAGACCTAGAAACGAAACAGCGACTCTGGGAAGGCGTTTTTGACTATGACTTAAATGCTTTTGCGCCTGGTGGCCCAACAGAATCCCCTGATGTAGCTTTCATGTCGATCATTCCTTCAAAGGCAGTGATCCTGAAAGGAATGGGAATGGGCGGACGTCTTGTTTGGAAAGCCGAATAGAACGAAGGAAATAGCTTGGCTAATAGTCTTTATTTGCTGAGTATGGTTACTCCGCTTATTCCCGGAGCACCGTATACGTGCGTGTATGCCACATTAGGGTCATTTGGGACCTGACGCTTTCCAGCAGCTCCTCGGAGCTGGAGAACATTTTCATATACCTGCCGTAATCCTGAAGCGCCGACTGGTTCTCCATTAGCTAAGCATCCGCCATCGGTGTTCACAGGAAGCTTTCCACCGATTTCTGTTTCGCCCTGCTGGATCATTCTCTCTTGCTCACCATGTTCGCAAAATCCATTCTCAGCCATGTGCATGATTTCAGCGCCTGCCTCTGTATCTTGCAATTGGGCGACATCAATATCTTCGGGGCCTATTCCTGCCATTTCGAAGGCGGCCTTTGAAGTGTCAACAGTAGGACCAGCAGCATCATCAAGGGCGATCCATGGTGCCATTACTTCAAATGAACCCCACCTGCGACTGCGAACGACAGCAGCGTTGAGATAAACAGGAGTGTCCGTATATTTGTGTGCTTGATCTGCTCGAGCAAGGATGAGAGCTACTCCACCTTCGGCCGGAGAGCAGAACATGAATTTTGTCAGAGGATAGCTAAGCATGTCTGATTCAAGTATCTGTTCTTCGCTGAAAGGTTGTCTTCTCCATGCATTTGGGTTGTGTTCTGCGTTGCGGAAAGCCTTCGCAGAGATTTTTGCAAGAGTATTATGGCTTATATCGTACTTTTCCATATACCGGTTGATCTTCATCCCGAAGAATTGGGTGGTTAGTGCGAGTCCTTGTTTCCCATACCAGTCTCCAAGTCCATGTGAACGGGTGTTTACCCTAAACGCACCTCTCTCATGTTTGTCATACCCTACTGCGATTCCGAGATCGAAAGCTCCAGACGCAATGGAGTTGTAGGCAGAAAAGAGAGCGGACCCTCCAGTAGCACAGCCGTTAGCAACGTTTATGAATTGGAGACCAGTGAGCCCTAATTTTGAAACCATTGTGTCAGCGGCCCCTGCTGCTTGGCT